>CAZLXJ010000065.1:0-22354 GCA_964563645.1 uncultured Actinomycetota bacterium
GGTTTAAGTATTATCTGGGTTCCGCCCTTAAGGTCCAGGCCCAGGTTTATAGGGTTGGTTAATATATAATACAGGCTTACACCTATAATTAGAACAAATATTATAATTATAATAATATTTACTTTCTTATTGCGCATCCACCATTATCCAGGTTTATTTATCGAGTTTCTTCACTTTATTTATCAGTATGAATAATTACTGGTTTGGAACCTTCTTTGATACCGATGACTTGTTTACCTTTACATCCACACCGGCAGCAATAGTTATGATTATTATATCGTCTCTCATGTCCTTTATCCTGCCATGGAAACCGCCTGCAGTTACAACCTCGTCACCTCTTGCAAGGCTTGACATAAGTTCCTGTGTTTTTTTGCTTCTCATCCTCTGCGGCCTTATAAGCAAGAAATAGAAAGCTACTACAAGTATTGCAAGCCAGATCCAGGTACCATATTTTGCAAATATTCCGGCAAAACCGGTAGCCTCTTCTGCCTGTTCCGTATCGCCTTCGGCAGGGGCAGCTGCATCAGTCATTGGATAACATGCTACCGCAAGAGAAGATACACCCAGTACTATAATGCTTAAAATCAAAACAGCTAAAAATTTCTTTGAATATTTCATTTGTGTACCACTCCTTATATTTTCTTAAATCAAATATCACTATTATTAACTTTTTTAAAATTTTTGCAAACAAAATAATTATTTTTTCTTATTTTTTACAATCTTTATAATTGTTTAAAAACTTATTTTTAAAATTAATATAATCATCCTCCATTATTGCAGACTTTGCCTTACTTATAAGGTCAAATATGAAATGCAGGTTGTGTATCGTCAAAAGCATGCTGGATAGTATTTCCCTGCTTTTAACAAGGTGTTTTATATATGCCCTTGAATAATTTCTGCATGTATAGCAATTGCAATCCTTTTCCAGAGGTCTGAAATCGCTGGTGTACCTGTTGTTTTTAAGGTTAATCCTCCCTTCTGAGGTATATGCGCTTCCATTTCTGGATATTCTTGTCGGCATGACGCAATCAAACATATCAACCCCCAGGGCTATGGCTTCAAGCAATCCCTCCGGGTCTCCAAGACCCATAACGTAAAGCGGTTTTTGCCTGTCAACATATTCCACCGAGTATGAAAGCATTTCCAGCGTAACACTTCTTTCCTCACCAACACTTAATCCTCCAAATGCTATTCCGTCAAACTCCATACCTGATATCGTCTCGGTACAGAATCTTCTCAGGTCCTTTATAAACCCGCCCTGGACTATCCCGAATACCTTCATCAGGCTTTTTTCTATCCTGTTTTTTTCAACAAGGGATCTTTCTGCCCATTTTATTGTCCTTATAGCGGCATCCCTTGTATAACCATAATCCCGGTTAAAGGGAATGCATTCATCAAGGACCATTGCAATATCAGAACCTATTTCAGACTGCATCTTTATAACATTTCCGGGAGTGAAAAAATGCTTTGACCCGTCTATTATAGATCTGAACTCTACACCTTCTTCCCTTATCTTTCTTATATTTCCCAGGCTAAATACCTGAAAACCTCCGCTGTCGGTCAAAAGGCTCCTGCTCCAGTTCATAAAATCATGTATCCCGCCGGCCCTCCTTATCAGGTCTATCCCGGGCTGTAGATAAAGATGGTACAGGTTTCCAAGTATTACGCTGCATCCCATAATATAAAGATTTTCAGGAAAAACTGCCTTCACTGTAGCTTTTGTCCCAACAGGCATAAATACGGGAGTCTCTACCGCTCCATGTGCTGTTTCAATAATCCCGCACCTTGCAGGGCAATTTTTATCAGTTTTAATTACTTTAAAGAATCCCATAGAAATTTATTTTATAAACATGCAGTCTCCAAAGCTATAAAACCTGTAATTGCATTTTATGGCTTCAGAGTATGCTTTCATAATATTTTCTCTTCCAGCAAAAGCGCTTACCATTATTATAAGCGTGGATCTGGGAAGATGAAAATTTGTGATCATGCAATCTACTGCCCGGAATTTATAGGGTGGATAAATATATGTATCCGTGTATCCTGAAGAACCCCTGATAATGCCGTATTTCTGCATTAGAGTTTCAAGAACCCTTGCACTTGTAGTACCAACTGCTATTATCCTTTCCCCCGTCCTTTTTGCCTTACTTATCAATTCAGCCTGGGAACTTTCTATACTGTAATACTCACTGTGCATAATGTGCCCCTCTATTTGTTTGCTTGAAACCGGCCTGAATGTACCCGGGCCGACGTGCAGGACAAGAGATGCAAATCTTATACCCTTTTTCTTTAACCTTTCTATCATTTCTCCGGTGAAATGCAGACCTGCTGTTGGCGAAGCCGTTGAACCTTCCTTGCTTGCATATACGGTTTGGTAAAGATTCTTATTAAAGTCTTCCGACTTTATATAGGGGGGGACCGGCATTACTCCGCAGCTTTTAAAAATGTCTTCTCCCGGCTTATTAAATCTTACTATGGCTCTTCCACCCCTAAACTTCGAAATAACTTCAAAGAAATACCCGTCAATATCTACTATGTCTGTATTCTTAAGCCTTTTTGCCGGTCTTAGAAGTACCTCAAAGTCGTAATTATCTTTTTTATCCAGTACAAAACACTCTATCCTTGCACCCGTACTTCTTTTTATTCCGAATAACCTGCATTTTGTTACCCTGCTTTCGTTTATTACAAGAATATCCCCGCACTGCAGATAATTATCCAGATTAAAGAAAACATCATGCACGATTTTGCCGCTGCTTCGGTCCATTATAAGTAATTTTGAATGGTCTCTTTTTTCAAGCGGATATTGAGCAATATAACTCTTCGGAAGAGCGTAATCAAATAATTCAATATTCATGACATATAACAGAGGTATTAAAAAAGTCTGTTGTCTTTGTTCTTTTTTACTCCAAGGTAATCAAAAGCACTGCCCGTGGCAACTCTTCCCTTGGGGGTCCTTTTTATGAAACCAAGCTGAAGCAGGTAAGGTTCGTAAACATCTTCTATTGTGTTTATCTCTTCGCCTATCGAAGCAGCTATTGTCCCCACCCCTACCGGGCCGCCTTCAAATTTCAATATCAGGGTGTTTAATATTTTTTTATCTATTATATCCAGGCCGAGTTTATCAATATCCAGTTTTTTAAAAGCTTTTTCAGTGGCTAAACCGTCTATCCTGCCGTCACCGCTTACCAGGGCATAATCCCTTACCCTTCTCAGCAGTCTGTTGGCAATTCTCGGAGTCCCCCTGCTCCTTGAGGCGAGCACCTTAAGACCTTCCTTTGTGACTTCCAGGCCCAGAATGGCAGCAGACCTTTTTATTATTCTTACAAGATTATCGATACTGTAATAATCAAGCCTCAGATTTACACCAAACCTGTCCCTGAGTGGAGATGACACAAGTCCTACCCTTGTTGTAGCGCCTATAATTGTAAACGGAGCAACATCGATTCTTATTGATTTTGCAGAAGGCCCTTTCCCTATAATTATATCCAGCTTATAATCTTCCATCGCCGGATATAGTATTTCTTCAACTGTTCTATTTAACCTGTGTATTTCATCAATGAAAAGAACATCATAATCTTCCAGGTTAGTAAGTATTGCAGCAAGGTCTCCGGCCCTTTCAATTGCAGGACCTGATGTAATTTTGAAATTTACACCCATCTCATTTGCTATTATTTCTGCCAGGCAGGTCTTGCCCAGACCGGGAGGCCCAGACAGTATTACATGATCCAGGGGCTCTTTTCTTCTGCGGGCAGAATCAATAAAGACTTTAAGGTTTTCCATTATCTTATCCTGTCCTATAAATTCCGATAATACTTTCGGCCTCAGGCTCCTGTCAAGTTCAAGATCTTCTTTTCTGTATTCGGGATTTATATCACCCTTTTTTTTATCCTGTTCTTCTTTTTTATCGATTTCAAACCTCCTTAAGGGCAGCTTTGAGTATCTCTTCCACCTTACTATTTTTTACATATTCGGGTTTCATTTTTAATAGAGCCCTGTTTATTTCCATGCTGTTATATCCGAGTTTTTTCAGTGCCTGCCTTACTTCGAAAACCTTATCATTATCCAATATTCCACCTGCGGTTATAATGCCTGCCATTTCTTCCTGGTCAAATTTATCCTTAAGCTCCAGTATCAATCTTTCAGCAAGTTTCTTTCCTATTCCGGGTATCCTTCTTACCATATCAGTGTTTTTTTCAGTTATCATCTTCTTTAATTCTTTAAAACTGTAGATAGTGAGGGCACTGAGGGCTATCTTTACGGATATCCCTGAGACTGAGAGCAATTTTAGAAATATTTCCTTTTCATCTTTATTTAAAAAGCCAATAAGACTTATACCGTCTTCCCTTACATATGTATAGATATCCAGCTCTACCATATTCCCGGTTTCAGGGATTTTTTCAAATGTCCTCCCGGAAATAAATATTTCAAATCCAACACCTGTTGTCTCAACAATTATACTTGAGGGAGTTTTTTCAATTATATTTCCCTTTATTTTTGCTATCATCTGCTTTTTCTGCTGCCTGTTTTTAAGCGGCCATTATAATCTGTCTTATCCCTGAATTTTAAATTGCTTGCATGGCATATCGATACAGCCATTGCATCCCATGCATCATCCTTCCCCGGGAAAAAATCATCTTTTACGCCCAGTATAGCTTTTAACATATATTTTATTTGCTTTTTTGTTGCTCTTCCATATCCCACCACTGCCTGTTTTATTTCAAGCGGCGTATATTCATAAATTTTTAGTCCCCTTATACTTCCTGCAAGGATAAGCACACCCCTGGAGTGCCCCACGCTTAAGGCCGTTTTTGTATTTGAACTAAAAAAAAGGTCTTCCACAGCCATGTATTCGGGCCTGTAATAGTCTATTATTTCCGACACTTCGTTAAATATCTTTTTAAGTCTCGTACAGAGCGGGCAGTTTCTTTTTGTAACTATGCATCCAGAATAAACGGGATGGTATTCTGCTCCTTTTATATCAAGAATGCTGACACCGGTAGTCTCAAGACCTGGATCTATCCCCAGTATTCTAAAACACTTTCCGGTCATTTTTAACCTTCGTCTATTTCTTTTAACAACTCATCATTAAGCTCAATATTTGAATGGACATTCTGGACATCATCATGCTCTTCAAGGGCATCTAAAAGTCTTAAGGTTCTCCTACTGTCCTCTGCCGAAAGCTCCAGGGTTGTCCTGGGTATCAGGCTGATCTCGCTGTCTTTTATCTTTATGCCGCCAGCTTCAAGCTTTTCCCTTACTTTAAGAAAATCCGCAGGATCGACTTTTATTTCATAGAAATCATCAGTATCATCAATATCTTCTGCTCCGGAATCTATCACCTGCAGCATAAATTCTTCCTCATCTTCAATAGAGCTCCTGTCAACTATTATCATTCCTTTTCTTTCGAATTGCCAGATTACGCTGCCGCTTTCACCCAGATTTCCATTGTATTTGCTGAAAATGTTCCTTATGTCAGACGCTGTCCTGTTCCTGTTTTCTGTATATGTCTCTACTATTATTGCGGTACCGGCTGGTCCATATCCTTCATATACTATGCTCTCAAAATTTGCACCTTCTATTTCTCCTGTACCTCTCTTAATAGCCCTATCAATATTTGACTGGGGCATATTGAACTCTTTTGCTTTAGCTATAGCATTTGCAAGGGATATATTATCTTTCGGGTCAGAAAAACCTCCGCCGTCTTTTACTGCAATAATTATGCTTCTTGAAAGTTTGCCAAAAAGGTTCCCCCTCTTTGCGTCTTCCTTGGCTTTTTTATGTTTTATTGAATGCCATTTTGAATGTCCGGACATATCATCTCTCCTCCAGATACTCCAATATCATTGTAACAAAATACTTGTGAATTCTGTTATCATCGGCCAATTCAGGATGAAATGTACTTACAAGTATATTTTTTTCCCTTGCAAGTACTACTTCATCATTGTTTCTGGCCAGTATTTTAACTGTCTTGCCTGTCCTTATTATTTTTGGCGCTCTTATAAATACTGAATTAAATTTCTTACTATCCATATCATGATTAAGATTCAGGCTTATTTTCTCTTCGAAACTTTCTATCTGTCTTCCATAAGCATTTCTTTTCACATCAATATCTATAAGCCCCAGCTGCCTTTCTCCGTCTTCTATCCTCCTGGAAAGGATTATAAGGCCTGCGCAGGTCCCAAACAATGGCCTTGCTGATAAAGCAAACTTTTTGATTTTTTTACCTAAATCATATTTTTCCATTAATTTATTTATAGCAGTACTTTCTCCCCCCGGAATAATAAGCCCATCCAGGTCACCGATCTGCGAAGGGAGCCTTATTTCCCTGGCCTCAACATTTATTTTTCTTAAAATGTTTATATGCTCCCTGAAATCTCCCTGAAGAGCAAGTACTCCCACAATAACCTTTTTCATATACGGCCTACCATCCCCTGCCGGCTATTTTCTGCTCTTCCGCCAGCTGGCTTATAGCTATTCCCCTCATAGGATTTCCAATTCCCCTTGATACCCTTGCAAGTACTTCAGGCTCGTTAAAATGAGTGGTTGCTTCAACAATAGCGGAAGCCATCTTCTCAGGATCTGATGACTTAAATATGCCAGAACCTACAAATACACCTTCGGCCCCCAGCTGCATTATCATTGCAGCATCAGCTGGTGTTGATATCCCTCCTGCAGAAAAATTTATTACAGGAAGAGCCCTGTTGTGGTGTACGTATTCTACCAGATCATACGGAGCGCCCATTTCTTTAGCAATAGTCATAAGTTCCTCGACAGGCATTGCCGCGATCCTTGATATTTCATCTCTTATATTCCTCATATGTCTTACCGCTTCTACCACATCGCCTGTCCCCGCTTCGCCTTTTGTCCTTATCATCGCAGCGCCTTCACCGATCCTCCTCAGCGCCTCGCCGAGATTTGTGGCACCGCATACAAATGGGACTTTGAACTTCCATTTATCTATATGATACTTTTCATCCGCAGGAGTAAGTACCTCGCTTTCATCTATATAGTCGACCCCGATGGCTTCCAGGATCCGGGCTTCCCCAAAATGGCCTATACGTACCTTTGCCATTACTGGAATTGATACGCTATCCATTATTTTAAGTGTTATTTCGGGATCTGTCATCCTGGCAACTCCTCCTGCAGCCCTTATATCTGCAGGTATCCTTTCAAGTGCCATAACCGATACCGCTCCTGCTTCTTCTGCTATTTTTGCCTGCTCCGGGGTTGTAACATCCATTATAACTCCGCCTTTGAGCATCTGTGCAAGTCCGGATTTAACTTTAAAGCTTGATTTTTCCATTTTACCTCCTTTATTTCACTCCAATACCAAGAGACATCTCATCCAGTCTTCTTATTCTCTCTTCTATTGGAGGATGCGTGTTAAACAAATTTTTAAACATGACAACTGAATTCTTTCCAAGTGGATTGCTAATAAATAAATGTGCCGTAGCGCTATTAGCTGACCTGATTTCGCTATTTCCTCTTATCTTTCTCAGAGCATTTGCCAGCCCTGCCGGATATCTGCTTATCAAAGCACCGGTTGAGTCTGCAAGATACTCGCGGTTCCTGCTCAATGCCATTCTTATAATTAACGCTATTAACGGGGATATTAATATAAACACGATTCCTACAACTAAAAGTACCAGCGTAATAATCCCGCCCCTTCCTGAAGAGCTTCTGCCGGACCTTCTGTTCCTTCCCCCGAAAATCAGCAATCTTCCCATTATATTTGCAATAATGGAAATCATTCCCACAAAAACAACTACTACAGTCCCCAGAAGTATATCGTAATTTTTTATATGTGCAAGTTCATGGGATATAACTCCCTTTAATTCTTCATCATTTAGTCCTTCAATAATACCCCTGGTAAACACAACGACACCCTTCTCAGGATTTCTTCCTGTCGCAAAAGCGTTCATACCTTTATCGGGGATTTCATAAATTTTTGGCATCGGTATTCCTGCAGCAATAGAAAGGCCCTCGGCCATATAATAAACACGCGGATTTTCTTCTCTTGAAACAGGCCTGGCTCCTGCTATTGAAAGAACTATACGGTCACTGAAATAATAGCTGCCAAAACTTGCAATTAAAGCTATTATGAGAGCGAATATCAGCAGCGTAACCGAGTAGGAACTTCCGTAGCCATAACCGTAATCAAAATAAAACCCTATAAAATATCCTACAAGGGAAATAAAAAATATAAAACCCATGATTATCAATGCTGTTTTTGCCCTATTTTTTGCAATATTCTCATACATTTCAAGCTATCAGTAAAATATTTAAATTACCGTAAATATTCACAGAGACGCACCTTAAAATTCCACTTTAACCGGCTCTCTTGCAGCTGGTTCTACTATTTCAAAATAATCTTTTACATTAAAGTTGAAAATCCTTGCCAGCATGTTGCCGGGAAAAGTCTGTATTCTTGTATTAAACTTCATAACCGTATCATTAAAGAACTGCCTGGCGTAAGCAATATTACTTTCAATCCCATTTAATTCTTCCATCAACCTGGAAAAATGTGCATCTGCTTTCAAATCCGGGTATCTTTCAGAAACTGCAAAAAGTGATTTCAATGTATCGGTTATCATATTTTCAGCTTTTGCCTGTTCCTTTACTGTTTTAGCATCTATCCCAATTTTTCTTGCGGCTATTACCTTTTCAAGTGTTTCCCTCTCATGCTTAGCATATCCCTTTACGGTTTCTACAAGATTTGGTATCAGATCATACCTTTTCCTGAGCTGGACATCAATTTGATGCCATGCATTATCAGTCCTGTTTCTAAGTGATACCATAGAGTTGTAAAACCCTACCACTATACCGGCAATAATTAAAATTCCTCCAACAATCACTACAACCAGCGCTATCAGACCTGCTGCCATAATATACCCTCCGATTTATATTTATATTACTTCTTTTTACATAAATTCTATTATATATTATATACAAATAAGACCAAATTATAATATATTAAATATTACAAAATACATAGAAAAGGTTGGCTGACTATTAAACTTTTTAACGCTTTTGATTTATTTACCTGTACTTTTTACACTGTATCTATTTTATGGTATATTTCTTCTATTGTTTTTATGAGTGTAGTACCAAAGTGATCGGATTTATTCTGGAAGGAGAATTAATGAGTGAAAAAATTGGTTTAAAGAACAAAGTGATTGGAATGGTATCTGGAAATGGATGTGGTAAGACTACGCTTGCTGAATGTCTCTTATTTGATTCAAAAATTACAGACCGCCTTGGTAAGATAGATGATAAGAACACAGTATCTGACTTTAGCGACATTGAAAAGAATAAAGGTTTCAGTGTAAGTTCAAGTATTATTCATTATAGCTGGAAGGGTTTTAATATAAATGTAATAGATGCACCCGGCTATAGTGATTTTATAGGACAATCCCAATCTACTATAAAAGTTTCTGACAGTATCTTAATGATAATAGATGCCAAATCCGGAATTCAGGCATCCAGTGAATTCATAATCGAAGAAACTCTTGAAAATCCAAAGCCAATGTTTGTTATTTTAAACAAAATGGATCTTGAAAACATTGATTTTTTTAAATCTGTAGATGAAATAAAAAATAGGTACAAGCTTAAACTTGTACCTATAACAATACCTGTTGAAACCGGTGAAGGGTTCTCTCAGGTAATAGATATACTGCAGAATCAGGCATATAAATATTCAGATGGGAACTTTCAGGGATCGAAAACAGAAATTAGCGGTTCTATTAAAGAAAAGATAGATAGTTATCACAGTGAACTTGTTGAATCTATTGTCGAGACTGATGACGTGCTCCTGAGTAAATACCTGGAGGGGGAAAAAATAGATGATAAGGTTTTGAGCAGTATATTAAAAAAAGCTGTAGTTTCAGGAGATGTCACACCTGTTTTCGCAATATCTGCCGGTAAAAATTTTGGCGTTGACCTTCTTATGGATTATATAAATGATCTCCTTCCGTCAGCAATTGATATCCCGCCTATAAAAGCCAGATCCCTGGATGACAGTAGTGAAAAAGAGATCGAACCCTCGTCCGGAGGACCTGTTCTTGCTTATGTTTTCAAGACGATGGCAGACCCTTACATTGGAAAACTTTCAATATTAAGGATTTTTTCAGGTACAATCAAAACAGGAGAGAGCTACAGGATTTCCAGCGATGAAAAACCAATAAAGATTGGAAATCTTTTAAGGCTTCAGGGCAAAAACCAGATAGATACAGCAGAAGCAACATGCGGTGATATAGCAGCAATATCAAAAATTACAAATATATTAAATGACGATACCATTTCATCAGTTGATAATCCTATGGAAATAGATAAAGTACAGTACAGGGAAGCCATGCTTCCAAAGGCCATTATCCCTAAAAGCAAAGGTGATGAAGAGAAGATAAGCAGCGGGATCAGCAGGCTTATGGAGGAGGACCAGACATTAAAGCAGGAATTAAACCTTGAGGTCCATCAGAATATTATATGGGGTATGGGTGATATTCATCTTTTTATTACCATGGATAAACTGAAAGAAAAATTTGATGTAGACGTAGAAATGTCAACACCGCAGGTTGCTTATAAGGAGACTATAAAGAAAGAAGCAAAATCAGAGTATAAATATAAGAAACAATCAGGAGGCCGTGGGCAGTACGGCCATGTTTTTATTGAACTGCAACCGAAAAAGCGCGGAGAAGGTTTTGAATTCAAAGACAGCATATTCGGAGGAGCCATTCCAAAGGGTTATATACCTGGAGTTGAGAAGGGAATAAAAGAAGCAATGGAAAAGGGCATACTGGCAGGTTTTCCTGTTGTGGATGTCGGTGTAAACCTGTATGACGGATCCTTTCACAATGTTGACTCTTCAGAGATGGCTTTCAAAATCGCTGCCTCTATGGCCTTTAAAAAAGGAATGCTTGAAGCTTCGCCGATAATTCTTGAACCTGTAATGGAACTGGAAATAGTGGTTCCTGAAAGCTATATGGGTGATATTATAGGAGACATTAATTCAAAAAGAGGTAAGATAATCTCCATGACGCCTATGGCAAATAAAAAACAAAGAATAAAGGCATCGATTCCCCAGTCAGAGACATTCAATTATTCCGTTGATCTTACATCGCTTACCCGCGGGCGCGGAATTTTTACACAGAAATTTCTTAAATACGAAGAACTGCCCGGTAATCTTACCGAAAAGATTATAGAAGAAAGGAAAAAAGAGGAAGAATGAATAAAAACAACCGCAAATATTTAAATTTAGCTGACCGCTTTCCTTATATACTTCTAATAGTCATTATAGTTTTTTCTATTATATTTTTCTTTGTAGTAAAAAACAATCTTCCGCTGAATTTTTTTTCCGGTACAGCTCCCGCAGCCGTTGATGAAGAATCTGATTATTCAGTATTTATAACTTCTCCGGTAAATAACAAAGTTTATAATTTCATAAATTTTAAGGAGACCGTACCTCTGGAGATAAAGAGCAAACAGGCTGAAACCGAAGGTCTCAAGGTCAGCATTCTTATAAATGACGAAGAGATAAAGATATTTAATTCTCCTCCATATGAATATAACTGGAACCCTTCGGAATCCGGTGAATATGATATTATTGCAAGGGTCTTAGACGGGCAAAACAATATTCTTTCTGAATCCAATAAAGTGACTATAGTTGTTGAATACGATATGGAGGAAAGCGAAACTTCCATAATCAATATGGATATAGAAGAAAAAAAGGAAAAGATCCTTTCAGAATCTACATACAGGCCACAGAACACCATCCCTGCGGGTGTCCCTATTTTTTCATATAAATGCTACTCTCCTCCGGTGATAGACGGTAATTTTGCAGAATGGGATAATTTTGATAAATTTTCAAGTTTTGAACCTACAATTAAAAAAGAAAATTATTCAACACACACTGATATAAACGGTACTTTCTCTTCATGCTGGGATGACCAAAATTTTTATTTTGTAGTTCAGGTAGTGGATGATGTTTTCAGCCAGATGTATACCGGGAATGAACTCAATAAGGGGGATAGTATCACAATTGTTTTTGATACAGAACTTGAGCAGGACCTGCAGGTATCCTTCTATAACAGCGACGATTACCAGATAGATTTTTCACCTGGTAATTTTTCGTCAATATTTCCAGAAGCCTATATGAGCTGGCCGTCTGATGCACCGCCAAAAGAAGTAAAAGTTGCTTCAACAAAACTTGCAAACGGCTATGTCCTGGAAGCAAGCATTCCCTGGTACAACTTCACCAACTATACACCTGGAGACAGTTCTGTAATCGGTTTTACAATATCAATACTGGATACCGATAATCTTGAAACAACCGAACTTGTAATTTCTTCTTCCAGTGTTTTTGATATAAATAATGTCTCTACTCTTGGAGCTCTGGTGCTTATCGATGCCGGAGATATCCAGCAGGAAATAGAACCAGGGGAAGAAGATTCCGAAGATATAGCCAGTAATTAGGGCGCTGCAACAAAATAACCCTCTTAAAACCCTTGCAAACGGGATTTATTATTAAGCTTTTTGTAGTTTAAAGAGCCGTAACGCAATATTTAAAATAATATATTTTTTATTTAAGTTTAAATGCAAATTGGTTTAAAAAAATAAGTTTGGATATAAATAAAAATAATCGATTCTTAATGTTTCTAAAAATAAATAGTTAGATTTAGAATATGTTTGCTGATAAAATATTTTAGATTGTTCAGAAGTTAAGGAATAATTCTAAGCCCCTTTTGAAATATTATGGATATTAGCAAAACACATGATGGATTTTCTATTGAAATAAAGGGAATAGTTCAGGGTGTTGGTTTCAGGCCTTTTATATATAAACTTGCAACAGGCCTTGGCATAAAGGGTTCTGTCGCAAACACTACAGAAGGGGTTCTGATAAATATAGAAAAAATTTCTCCTGTAGAGTTTAATGAATTCATTGACCTTATAAAACGGCAAAAACCTGCTCCGGCAGTAATTGAAAGCATAACTTTTAAAAAGACTTTAAACAGTGGTTACGATAAATTTACCATAGAGAAAAGCAGAGAAGCTGAAAACAGGTTTCAGCTTATATCGCCCGATATTGCCACATGCGAAAAATGCCAGGAAGATATTTTCAATAAAGATGACAGCAGGCGGTATCTTTATCCTTTTACCAATTGCACAAACTGCGGTCCCAGATTCACCATAATTAAAAAAATGCCCTATGACAGACCGAATACCACGATGGATAAATTTGATATGTGTCCTGATTGTCTAAAAGAATATTGCAACCCTTCTGACCGCAGATTTCATGCCCAGCCCAATGCTTGCAACAATTGCGGCCCCCGGCTTTTATTAATTGATGCTACAGGAAAAATTTTAAATAAAAATAATCCCATTAAAGAAGCTGCAGACCTTATAATGGAAGGGAAAATAGCAGGGATCAAAAGCCTGGGAGGATTTCAAATAGCATGTGATGCTTTTTCAGATGATACCGTAAAAGAACTTAGAAAAAGGAAATCAAGGCCTTCCAAACCTTTTGCGATAATGGCCGGTAACATAGAATGGATAAGAGAGAATTACCATCTGAGCCCTGCCGAGGCCGCTTCACTGTTGTCTTCAAGGGCTCCTATAGTTCTTATTAAAAAGAAAAACGGTGTCTCTCCTATTGCATACAATGTTTCGCAATATAATAAATATGAAGGTATAATGCTTCCGTATACACCTGTACATCACATACTTTTTAAGTATGTAGACGGACCACTTATAATGACAAGCGGCAATATAAGCGAAGAACCTATCGCTTCAGATAATGATGACGCAATAAAGAGGCTGGGAAAGATATGTGATTATTATCTTATTCATAACAGGGATATATATTCAAGATACGACGATTCTGTCGTAAGGATATTTACTGGCAGGGAGATGGTTATCAGGCGGGCAAGGGGATATGCTCCGTATCCTGTCAAATTAGACGGTAGTACCGGTAGAAAAACCATATTTGCAGCAGGGGCCCAGCAAAAAAATACTTTTACTATACTTACCGGAAATTATGCTGTAACAAGCCAGCATCTGGGAGACCTTGACTCCTTCCTGTCCTCTGAATTCTTTAATTCCACTCTTAAAAATTATAAGTCTCTTTTTAGCCTTGAAGATTTTGATATAATAGCCCACGATCTTCACCCCGCATATACTTCTACTAAATTAGCCCATGAAATCTCAGATTCTAAAGATGCGCTGTTCCCTGTACAGCATCATGAAGCTCATATAGCAAGCGTTATAGCCGAGAATAACCCTGGCTGCAGACTGATCGGCTTTTCGTGGGATGGAACCGGATATGGTTATGACAGTAAAATATGGGGAAGTGAAATATTTGAAGTCAGCAGAAACCTTGATTTTAAAAGGATAGGACATCTGTGCGAAAAGCCTCTTCCCGGTGGAGATGCAGCTATAAAAAGGCCGTACAGGATGGCTGCTGTATATTTAAACCAGATATGGGAAAGAAACGACAGCAGTCAGGATCTGATTGATTATATATATAAAAGAATTCCCTTCAGGCATCTTAAAAAAGAAGAAATAATGGCAGTATGCGAACAGATAAAAGCCGGGTTCAACACTCCCATTACCACAAGTATGGGCAGATTTTTTGATGCAGTTAGCTCCATGCTGAACTTCAATCATATAAATACATTCGAGGGCGAAGCAGCCATATCCCTTGAAATGGCTATTGATGATAAATATATTGATGAAACCTTTAAAAAGGGTCTGAAAAATATAGAAAGACCATACAGGTATGAAACATGTATAAAAAAAATAGGGGAAAAATATATTATCGATGATTTTGATATTTTTAATAGTATAATAGCTGACCTGGAAAGAGGATTGGATAAGGGATTTATATCTTTCAAATTCCATAATACTCTTGCCAGTATTGTCCTTGAGGTCAGTATGGATTACGGGAAATTAACAAAAATAAACAGTATTGCCTTAAGCGGTGGAGTATTTCAGAATAACTATCTTCTTGAACTCTGTTTTATGTTATTAAAAAATAATGATTTTGATGTTTACAGTAATTTTAATGTACCGGTAAATGACGGGGGGATCTCCCTTGGTCAGGCATACATTGCTGCATTTAAAAAGAATCTTTTACATAAAGGAGCTCAATAAAATGTGCCTGGCGGTTCCAGCAAGAATATTAAAAATCAAGAACAACAGGGCTGTTGTGGATAGCCTTGGAGTTAAAAAAGAAGTAGATGTAACACTTGTACCCGATGCCGTAAAGGGAGATTATGTCATAGTACATGCCGGATTTGCAATACAGATAGTCGAAGAAAAAGAGGCACTCGGCACGCAGGATTACTGGAGGGAATGGCTTAATGGACAAAAAGATTGATTACCTGAAAAGTTCTATATATAAAAATAAGCCTTCCGGTGTTTTTAATATTATGGAAGTATGCGGTACCCACACAATGGCAATTTCCAGGGGAGGTCTGAGACAGCTTATTCCGGATGAAGTTAACCTCATAAGCGGCCCCGGATGCCCTGTATGCGTGACTTCAAATGAAGATATAGACCGTATAATAGGCATCATAAGAAAATATAAGGTCACATTATTTACTTTTGGGGATATGATAAGGGTGCCAGGCTCCCATTCTAGCCTTCAGCTTGAAAAATCAAGAGGCAGTGATATCAGAATATGTTACTCCCCTGAGGATTCATTAGATTATGCAAAAGAAAATCCGGATAGTAAAATATTATTGGTAGCAATTGGTTTTGAGACAACTGCTCCTTTGACTGCTGTCCTTATAAATAGGGCCTTCAGGGAAAATATAAAAAATTTTTATATATTCAATACCCATAAACTTGTCCCACCTGTACTCAAAATTCTCCTCGAGGATCCGGATATAAAGATAGATTCTTTCCTTTGCCCGGGTCATGTATCTGCAATAATCGGTAGCCGTCCCTACCAGTTTATACCGGATAAATATGGAATTCCATGTGTGATATCCGGATTTGAGCCTGTTGATATAATGGAATCAATTGACATGTTGCTAAAACAGCATAAATACAGGAAACCTGCAGTCCAGATACAGTATACCCGTGTCGTAAAACCTGAAGGAAATCCGAAAGCGCTGTCACTTATCAATGATATATTTGAACCCTGTGACTCTTCCTGGAGGGGCTTTGGGATTCTCGGGTTCAGCGGCTTGAAGTTAAGGGAAAAGTATTCTGCTTTTGACGCTTATGGTTCATTTCCTGTAAAGATAGTTGACTCCAGGGAACCTCCCGGATGCAGGTGCGGCGATGTGCTAAAGGGAATAATAACACCTTATGACTGCGGACTGTTTGCAAAAAAATGTACTCCTGAAAATCCTATTGGACCCTGCATGGTCTCAAGTGAAGGATCCTGTGCAGCTTTTTATAAATACAATAGGCAGCATATGCTTAAATAAAAATAATATTATTTAAAGGAAAGCCTGGCGCACTGTGATAAAAAGTTTTTATGATAAAACCATACAATTATCCCATGGCGATGGTGGTTCTAAAACTTCAGAACTTATCAATGAACTTATACTGCATTATCTTGGCAATAAAAATCTTGACAGGCTTGAAGACAGCGCTGTTCTTGAAAATGCAGGCGGCAGGCTTGCTTTTACCACTGATAGTTTTGTAATTAATCCTATTTTTTTCCCGGGAGGCGATATAGGTAAATTAAGTATTTGCGGTACTATAAATGATCTTGTGACTACAGGCTGCCAGCCCATTGCTCTGAGTCTTTCTCTTATTATAGAAGAAGGATTTGAAATAAAGTATCTTGAAAAGATACTTCAATCAATAAAAGATACCATATATGAATGCAATGTTGATATAGTTACCGGTGACACCAAGGTAGTTGAAAAGGGCAATGCTGATAAAATATTTATTAATACTGCCGGTATAGGAATAATCGAAGAAGGAGTAAATATTTCACCTTCAAACATCAGAAAGGGAGACAGCATTATTATTAACGGCGGCATTGCCGAGCATGGGGTTTCTGTAATAAATAGTAGAAATAATTTTAATTTTGAATCTGATATCAAAAGTGACTGTGCTCCACTTCACACTCTTATAAAAGATATTCAAAAAGTATCAAGGAATATCCATTGCTTAAGAGACGCTACAAGGGGCGGCATCGCTACAGTATTGATTGAACTTGCAGGGTCATCGGGCTCAAAAATAGAAATATATGAAAATCAGATCCCTGTTGAAAATAAAGTTACAGGAATATGCGAATTTCTGGGGCTTGATCCCCTGTATATTGCAAATGAAGGTAAGATGATTGTAGTAGTGCCATCACATGAAGCAGATATAATATTAGAAGTAATGAAAAAAAACAAATATGGTAAAAAGAGCTGTATTATAGGCGAGGTTACAGAAAAAAAGGGAGATAGCCTTATTCTAAACACTTTGCTGGGAACACGAAGGGTAATGGACCTGCTATACGGAGAACAATTACCCAGGATCTGTTAATAATAGGTGTTTTATCATTAAAGTATTTACTATGTTATATACATACTTCTTTTTTTATTTTTTCTATTATTTCAGGAATCTTTTTCTTTATATCATTTGAAATATGCTCTCCAAAATCAACCCATTCAGGCTTTACCCCTATAATAACAAGTTTACTGTCAAGACCAAGCCTTATGACCAATTTCAACACTTCTGACAAATCAAAATCATGCAATGAATAACTCTTTACCCTGTCAGTTATGAATTCTTCTATATTGCCTGGTTTTATTATTGAAATCCCGCCAATCTCCTGTCCGGCATCAACTGCATCAATTAAAACTACTTTAATGGAATTTTTTAAATAATATATTAAATCAGCGGCAGAAGTTCCTCCGTCTATCAAATCGCAGCCGCTGAAATATTCCAGCTTTTCAAGCTCCCTTATTACATATATCCCTATGCCATCGTCACCCATATATATATTGCCGAAGCCAATAATTTTTATATTTACATTTGCTTTATCGCTATTTCTGAAGAACATTTTTAGAGAATATATTTATTTATTTTTAAGAGTTACATTTAAAAAATGCGTTGAACATGAAATACATGGGTCATAGGCTCTTATCATCATTTCACATGCAAGTTTAATTTCTGCTTCTGTTTTATCTATTATATCCGGGACCATAGCCTGCATGTCTTTTTCCAGGTTTGCATAATTTTGGTTAGTTGGTATTATAAGATTTGCCTTTGCAATCTTTCCTTCTTCGTCATATGTATAGTCGTGTATAAGCAGCCCTCTTGGTGCTTCGTCAACACCGACTCCTCTTCCCGGCCTCACTTTTATATCTGCTATTGCATAACTTTCATTTAGGCCACTCTCCAGCATCTCGTCTATAAGCCTTATGCTGTCGTCTATGCTGTGTATAACTTCAACAAACTGGGCCATATTGTTCATGAATGTATTATAACACGGAGCCCTAAGACCAAGCTCTTCAGCATATTGTTTCGCATTATCTGATAATTTGTAATAATTATTGTTAAACCTTGCAAGAGCTCCAACCATATATGAATCCCTTGAAGCCCGGGCATGCTTTCCTGTAGAATACTGCACCACTTTTTCCCTAATTTTATCCAGATAATCCTGGTCATCTATTTCCCAGCCGTCAGAAGATTTAATATTACCATCATAAAGGGCATACTCATCCGGGTCCGTTATTGATATATACTCGGTTTCCCGCTCAAATTCAGGTAATTTTAAAGTCTTGAAAACTTCCAGGGATTTCTCCAGATCCCTATAGCTGCCTTTGAGGATCTTCTTCATTTTCTCCATTTCCTCAATTGTAGGCAATTTTGTAAATCCTCCTACAACCGTCCTTATAGGGTGGACTGCCCTTCCGCCTATTATCCTTACCATTTCATTAGCCATTGCTTTTGTCCTCAATGCAATATTTACCACTTCCGGGTTAATATCAACCAGGGGGACTACACTACCTACACCAAAGAGATCCGGAGCTGCTAAAAAATAAACATGCAGCACATTGCTCTGGACACATTCATGATGCATGATAAGCTTTCTTAGTTTTAAAGTCTGCTCCGACACTTCAATTCCAAGTGCTTTTTCTGTTGCTTTTATTGAAGCAAGAGTATGGGCTACTGAACATATGCCGCATATCCTTGATGTAATATGAGAAGGCTCGTCATAATTTCTTCCTACAAGCATTGCTTCAAAAAATCTTGGTGATTCCGGTATCCTGAATAATAATTTTTCTATTTTTTTATTTTTAACATCAAGGACCAGATCTCCATGGCCTTCAACTCTTGATACCGAATTTTCTTCCAGGCTGAAAGTATTAGCCATTTCTTTTAACCTCCAATTTATTAATTTGCTTTTTCTTTAATTTCCTTATCCTTACATGCATTGTAAAGATTAAACTGTTTGATTATATCATCCACGGTCAGACCATGTTCGGCCAGCAGGTCCTTCTGTGCATTCACATTAGGCTCGTCAATCAATCCCCTGCAGCCTTCGCATCCTGAACCGCTGTTAGGGCATCTTGAATTGCAGCCAGCCCTTGTTATTGGACCCAGACACGTCATCCCAAGTTCATAAACACATGTGTTTCCATTCCTCTTACATTCGACACACACCGGATAGTTCGGTGTCTCGGGCTTGCGGCCCATTATTAAGGACCTTACGACATCGATGATTTCTGACCTGTTAGGCGGACACCCTCTTATATAATAATCTACTTTTACATATGCATCCACCGGCTTTGTTTCTATTGAATCTATCCAGTCTTTTTTATCTCCATATACAAGCTCCTTAGCTTTTTCAGGGCCATATAAATTTTTCAGGCAGTTCACGCCGCCATTGACCGCACATGAGCCTATAGCTACTATTGTTTTTGCTATGCTTTCTATTTTTTTAATTTTTTCGACCCCGTGTTTTGTTGTCACCGAACCCTCTATGAATGCTATTTCATAGTCATCGCTGTGCTCTGTTATCGCTTCGGTAAAATGAACTATATCAATAGCTCCTAACAGATCCAGAAGCTGATCTTCAAGGTTCAATATCTCCAGCTGGCAGCCGCCGCAACCTGTAAATCCAAAAATTCCTACCTTCGGCTTACCCATTATATTGCCTCCTTTAAATTCATTATTTCCCATAAACTGAATACAGGTCCATCCACGCAGACCAGTTTATCTCCTATGTGGCAATGATTACACTTTCCGACACCACACTCCATCCTTCTTTCAAGTGAAAGGTATATATTTTCCGGTTTAAAACATTTTTTACCAAGCTCATTTATTACAAATCTATACATCACAGGCGGTCCGCACACAACAATATATGTATCTTCTGCAGGACATTCCAATTCAGGAATAAAATTTGTACAGACACCAACTCTTCCCTCCCAGTTTTCATCCGGATTATCCACCGTTGTCATCAAATCAATATCTTTTCTTTTTTCCCATTCTTTTATTTCATCCTTATAGAGAATATTTTCCGGATTGATGCAGCCGTATATTAATATAAGATCCTTATAGCTATCCCTATCTTCCAGTATATATTTTATAATAGACCTTACAGGCGCCATTCCTATTCCGCCTGCAATTATTACAACATTATGATTTTTCATTTTTTCATAAGGAAAATACCCCTTTCCGAAAGGACCCCTTATCCCTACTTTATCGCCGGCCGACATCCTGTGAAGGGCATTTGTAACATTTCCCACTTTTCTTATGCATAACTCAAAATTACCTTTATTGTTGGGTGAAGACGGAATAGAGAATGGGGCTTCGCCCAGCCCGAACATAGTCAATTCAACAAACTGGCCGGGTTTAAAACTGAACTCTTTTTTCTTTTTCGGTTCGTCAAACTCAATAGTGAATTGTTTTTCTGTCGGTGTAAGATCTTTTATATTTGTAATTGTTGCTATATCGGGAACATATATAGTATTTTCAATTTCCTTAGATTCTACTTCTAAAACCATTTATATACTCACCTCTTTCTTGATTGAATTAATATCTTCATAAATATTAATTTTGGCCAGGCAGGTATCAACACATCTTCCACATCCTATACATGCATATTTACCATATTTATCCACAAAAGTTTTAAGCTTGCATCTGTACCTCTGTTTCAACCTGTTGGCTCTCGTAGTCCTGAAATTATGGCCTCCTGCCACAAGTCCGTAATCAGGAATCATGCATGAGTCCCATTCTCTGGATTTTATGCCATCCATAAGATTAAGTTCCATATCATCTTTTACATTAAAGCAGAAACATGTAGGGCAGACCAGATTGCATGACCCGCAGCTGTAGCAGTCTTTCGAAATTTTTTCCCAGAATTCTTCATCATCATAAACATGCTCAAAATTATCATAAAAATTGCTTATTTCGATATCTTTTTTGAACTTTTTTCTGTATTCATCCATGTATTTATCATAATCGTTGAAATCTTTTGAAACTGCTTCTTTTGTTTCTGCAAATTTTCCTACCAGACTGTTTCCTTTTATTGTAGCGATTCTAATAAAGTACCTGTCCCCCAGATCAGATAAGAAAAGGTCAAAACCTTCCTTTGCGTATTCGGCTCCAACAGCTGCTGAAAAATTAGTATCTGAGGGCTCACAGTCCATTCCGACCACAATTAATCTATTTCTTTTAGATACGTAATTTTCATCAATATACTCCTCCCTGAATATTCTATCCATAAAATTAATACCGTTAATATCCCATGAGCTTATTCCAAAAAGTATTTTTTCACTGCTTTCAACCAGAGGCTTAACTTTAATTTTTTCTCCTACACTATAACCTACCAGTTTCTCGATTGAAGGAAAAAGTATTTTTTTCGCTGGAGGAAGTGTGGTCCTGATATAATTTAAGTCAATTTCTTCAATATTTTTTATAGATTCAAAATCATGAACTGCTTTATCTATTTTCTTTGGACCTATGAAATCGTAATTTGAAATAAGATTGTTTAAAAATCCATTAAAATTTTTTTTGTCAAGAATTTTATATAACATCCTTCTCCTTTCTTATTAAAAATAATTACTGCTGCAATAAGTTTTTTAACAAATAGAAATAAATCTTTTAAACTAATTCGATATACATATCTTATTATGGACCTATGCCCAAAACATAAAAAAAAGCATTCTAATCTTTTAAATTAGAATGCTTTGACAAAACACCAAATTTTATCAGCTTATCCTGCTTCTTCATTTATAATGAATGAAATTTGTAACATACTTGTATCATAATATCAATTATAAAAAATTATGTCAATTATCCAAGTTTTTTAAAGATGATTAATCGCTGATTGTTGTTATTCAGTTATATTTTCACATCTGTATAAATAATCAGTCTTTTCTTAAATAATCCAGCTTGAATC
>CAZLXJ010000066.1:0-28329 GCA_964563645.1 uncultured Actinomycetota bacterium
CTTCCCAGTTACCAATGGTTTTAGATTATAGCTGCAAAGCAGTTCACTTTTAAACTTTAAATCCTATAAAAAGAGTTCACTTTTAATTTTTAAATGACATTTTATTGTATTTTATTGAAAATAATACAATAAAGTGATAATATTCCCAGAGTTTTATTATTGATATTTAAATCAGGCCGTTTTTAAGGCAGTTAAAACAGCCTTATCAGAAAAGAGTGATATAGATGGCAAGAGTTTGTGATATATGCGGAAAAAAGACCGCAACGGGTAATAATGTGAGCCATTCACATAAAAAAACAAAAAGGGTTTTCAAAGCAAATATTCAAAAAGCAAAAGTAGAGATAAATGGAAGGATAAAGACTATTAATATCTGCACCAGCTGCCTTAAGGCTAACAGGGTAAAAAAGGTCGTATGATTATTCCTGATATCTTTTAACCTTTTCCAGGGCGCACACATATCCGCCTTCGCTTTGCAGATAATAGGGCATGATTTCCATTTCCATTTCTTTTTTGATACCGCTTATATCTTCAAAGGCGGCAATCTTATAGTTTCCAGCCATAGATTCTAAAAAGCGCCTGACAGCCAGTCCGTTTTCCAGAGGGGAAATGGTGCATGTATAAAATAGCATCCTTCCACCGGCCTTAAGATATGGATGACATGCTGACATCATATCCGTTGCAAGCCCTGAAAGTCTTTCTATATCCTGCAGACTCCTGTTGTATTTTATCTCAGGATTTTTTGCGATTGTCCCCAGCGCGCTGCATGGTGCATCTATAATGATACGGTCAAAATAATTGATATAATTTCCTTTAATATGTTTAAGAAATCCTGGCTTTGATGAATCGGAGGTAACCGGGGTTACATTTTCACAACCTGTCCTTTTAAGGTTTTCCGAAAGGACCCTGACCTTATCATCACTTTTATCAACTGCCAGTATGCTCCCGCTGTTACTTATCAGCTGTGCTGTAAAGGAAGCCTTGCCTCCCGGTGCTGCACAGCAGTCAAGTATTTTCTCACCTGGTTCAGGCTCTAAAAAATATTTGACTGCCATCTGCGATGAGAGGTCCTGGACAGATATAATCCCGTCATTATAGAGTTTTTCATTCTCTATTCCCATGGCAGATGATATAGCTGCAGCTTCTTCAAATACCGTACTGTCCCTTTCAAGGTGCCTGAATACCGCAGGCCCAAAAACCATGCTGAAATCCCTGTCCAGTTTACCTATTTCCCCTGCCTTCAGTTCCACGGGCCCTGCCTTTATATTTTTCAGACCCTCAATTATGTGCCTGCGGATATTATCCTTCAAAACATGCGGGTCTTTTTTCTTTTCTTCATATCTTCTTTTATTTATCCTTATATAGAAACCGGGAACTTTGTTCAGATGCCTGCAGATCCTTATGGTTTTTTCTCTTCCGTAATACTTTTCCCAGTATTTTATTATCCATTCCGGAAATGAATTGATTACAGAGATTATCTTATCTTCTTCAGCTTTCTGGCCTTTAAGTATCCCGGTGATATATCCGTCATAATCTCTTATTTCTGATGCTCTTCTGAGAATTGCATTTACAAAACCGGCAGCATTATTTTTTCTGCTCTTTGAAAGCTTTACGCTTTCATCCACCACCGAATATGCCGGGACCCTGTCCATAAACTGTAATTGATATATCCCCATCCGCAGAACGTTCAGTATGCCGGGACTTATATCTGAAATCCTCCTGTCCGAAAGAGAAGATATTATAAAATCTGCCCGAAGCAGATACCTGACTGTCCCTTTTACGATATTAAATATAAACCTGCGGTCTAAACTTTTAAGATTTTTTGATTGAAAGATTTCTGATAGAAGTCCTTTTAGCGGAATCCCGCTTTTGAAATGGCTGTCCAGGATTTCAAGAGCTATTTTGCGAGGGTTATCTACTTTTTCACCCATATCATTCATTCCCCATAAAGGAGCCGGCTTCAGGTCTGTACCCGTTTAAAAAACTTCTAAAGTCCATAGCTTTCCTGCCGCCCGGTTGAATTGTCTCAATTCTTACAGCCCCTTCTCCGCAATTTACAACCAGGCCCTCTTCCCCTCCGGCATGAATTATCTCTCCGTCTCCGGCACCTGCCCGTCCCTTCCCTGAAACTGATGCCCTGAGTATCTTTATCCTGAAACCCCTGTAGAAAGTATATGCTCCCGGAGAAGGTGAAAAAGCCTTTATTCTGTTTATTATTTTACCGGCTTCTGTTTTCCAGTCGATTTTTAGATCATCTGCCCTTATTTTCCTCGTGTATGTTGCACCTGTGCTATTCTGGGGCCCTGGTTTGTAATTACTGTCTTCTATAAGGTCGAGCACGTTTAAAAGAAGAGGACCCCCAAACCTCACTGCCTTTTCCCCTACGTCTTCAGAATTATCATAATCTGATATGTTAAAACGTGTCTGCGCATAAATATCACCTTCATCCACTCCGCGGACTACATCATTTATTGTAACTCCGGTAGTTTTTGCACCATCAAGCAGCGCTCCCGTTATCGGTGACGGGCCCCTGTAAGCCGGAAGCATCGATGGATGGACATTCAGCAATAGCCCCGGCCATCTTTCAAATAATTCAGGCGGAAATATCATGCCGAAAGATACTACAACCCCGCGGTCAAATTCAGCCAATTCCAGTTCCTGCATCAGGCTGCTGGCACTTTTTGAAATCTCATGTACGACAAGCCCCCTTCTTAGAGCGCACTTTTTTACAGGACAGGGCATAAGTTTCCTGCCCCTTCCCCTTTTTGTGTCCCTGAATGTAAAAACTGCTGTTACAATATGGTGGGAATCGTCTATCTTTTCAAGAAAGGGTACGGAGAAATCAGATGAACCGAAGTATATTATTCGCAAAATATCATCTCCTAATCATGGAGAAACTTTTATTCAGGACGTAACCTCGCTTATCCTTTCCAGAAGCTCCATCCTGGAAGCTGGATCAATATGATCTATATACATCTTTCCGTTCAGGTGGTCAATTTCATGCTGGAATATTCTGGCAAGGAGTCCTTCCGCCGTTACTTCCACGGGTTTTCCCTTAATGTTTATAGCTCTTACCTTTACCTTCCTGTATCTGTTAACTGTAAATCCCTGAATAGAATATATAGACAGACATCCTTCATCACTTTCGATTATATTATCATCAATCACTTCCACCTCTGGATTTATAAAAGTTTCGATTTTATCCCCATATCTGACAATTATTATCCTCTTCGTTATACCTATCTGCGGAGCAGCAAGACCGACTCCACCCTCCTCTTCCATAGTATCGATCATGTCTTTTACAATATCTGTGATGCTGCTGTCTATTTTATCCACTTTCTTTGCATTTTCCCTCAGCACGGGGTCGCCGATCTTCCTTATTTTTCTTATTGCCATACCAACTCCTCTATACTATATTATCCAGGCCGGGTCTACATCTATTATAATCCTTATGTCTCTATCTTTTCTGTACTTTTTCATTGACTGTCCAAGCATTGCAGTAAGAACCTCTATCTCTTTCGTCTTCAGCAGCATATGCTGGCGGTAGAATCTGTTTATCCTGTAAAAAGGTGCTGGAGCCGGCCCCAGCACATCAATATTTATTTTAATGTCTTTTTGTATTTTATCCAGTATTTTTTTAGACTCTGTCTCTACCAGAACCTCGTCAAGTCCTGATATGATTATATTTACAAGGTGTGAAAACGGAGGATAGGAAAGTTCTTTCCTGTTTTTCAGCTCCTGCATATAGAAGCTCTGGTAATCTTCATCTTTCAGGTGTGTTATCACATAGGAATCCGGCCTGTATGTCTGTATTATTACCCTGCCGGGCTTATCTTTTCTTCCGGCCCTTCCTGAAACCTGGGTTATGAGCTGGTAGACCCTCTCATTCATATGGTAATCGGGAAGTGACATCATTCCATCACAGTTTATCACCCCTACAAGAGTAACATCGGGAATATCAAGTCCTTTTGCTATCATCTGCGTGCCCACAAGGATGGATCTTCCGGGAATTGAATAATTTTTTATTATCCTGTAGTGAGACTTCTTCCCGGAGGTTGAGTCCGAGTCCATCCTGAAAACGGGTATATCTTTAAACCTGGCCCTTATTTTAGCTTCCACTCTCTGTATGCCGCTTCCTGCAAGAAAGAGGTTGCCCTTCCCGCATATTCTGCATATCCCGGTATATTTTTCTTCCCTGCCGCAGTGATGGCATATAAGCTTTCCGCTGTCGCGGTGATAGTTGTACGGCAGATCACATGCAGGGCAGCGGGGTATGTTGCCGCATTCGGTGCATACCACAAAATTTGAAAATCCCCTGCGGTTTATAAATATTATTACCTTGTTGTCTTTTTCCAGTTCTTCCCACATTGCCCTGTAAAGGGCAGATGTTATAAACTCATCTTCTTTCCCCCGGTCTATCCTTTTTAGGTCGACTATCTGCCTTTCAACTTTCTTTGAGTTCTGGGCTTTTACAGGCACCTCAAGAAGTGAGTAGTCCTTTCTGTGCGATGCCATGTATCTTGTGCTTATTGAAGGGGTTGCGCTTCCCATTACCAGCGGGATGCTTTTAATCTCTGAAAGCTTTGCTGCAACATCGCGTGTATTATATCTTACAAGTGAATTCTCCTTGTATGACGGATCGTGCTCTTCGTCCATTATTATAACACCGGTGTCTTTCATGGGTGTAAAGAGGGCAGACCTTGTCCCTATTAGAATGTCTACATTACCCTTAAGTATCTCCTTCCACCTGTCATATCTCTCACCTTCACTCATGCGGGAATGATATACGGCAAGTTTTCCCCCAAACATCTTCTCAAACCTTGAAAAAAGCTGCGGCGTAAGCGATATCTCAGGTACCAGTACCAGGGCCCTCCTGCCCCCGTCTATCACTTTCCTGCATATGTTCATATAGATCTCTGTCTTACCGCTGCCGGTTACTCCATGTATGAGAAATTTCCTGCTTTCTCCCCTAACGGCATAGCTGCACACAGCTTCCACACATCTTTCCTGATACTGGTTGAGAATTACGGGGCTGCTTTCAGCCGTTGAAATTCTGCCGTACCTGTAATCCCTTATTTGCCTTTTTCTGTACTTCTTTACAAGACCCGCCTCCAGAAGCTTTTTCAAAGAATCATAACTGCTTTTCGTGCTCTTAAGCAGAAGGCTCTGCTCAATTCCCTTATCCCTTTTCTGCAGCAGTAATTCCAGAATCCTCTTCTGTGCTTTTTTCCTTTTCCAGCCCCGGTCATTTTTTAGTTCCCCGTATGCTCCGTTATCGAGAAGGATAACAGTTCTGTATTTAGATAGAGAAGATGATCCATAAATGGTCTTTTTACTTTTTCTTCCCGGGGGCAAAAACAGTCTCAGGACACCGGAAAGAGGGCATACATAATATGCACTCATCCAGAATGCAAGCTTGAGCATATCATCATCAAAAATAGGCGAAATATCTGCCAGGCCGGATATTTTTTTCAGGTCTCCGGGTTTTACCAGTGTCCCGTCCTTTATCCCTACGACATATCCTATTTCTTCTCTTTTATTTACAGGGATAAGCACAACACTGCCTGTTTTTATAAAAGGCTCGATATCCGGGGGTATAATATAATCAAAGGGGTGGTCCATACCCGGTGATTTTATATCAATATATACTTCAGCATATTTTTTCATCAACAATGATTTTTATCCGGGTTAAATATATGTAATATGATTTTTTTAATATAATAAATTATTCACCAGTTCTTGCAGGTGGGCTATTTCAATCCAAGAAAATCTTTTATAGCATCAACCTTATCCAGTTTCTCCCATGTAAAATCCCTGTCCCGCCTTCCAAAGTGGCCGTATGCAGCTGTCTTCCTGTAAATCGGCCTTAAAAGTTCCAGGTCCCTTATAATAGCACCCGGGCGCAGGTCGAAGATTTCTCTTATGGCTTCCTCTATCTTTTCCGTACCTACCTTTTCTGTTCCAAATGTCTCCACCATAATGGAAACAGGGTGTGAAACTCCTATTGCGTATGCCACCTGAAGTTCAAGCCTTTCAGCAGCACCTGCTGCAACCATATTCTTTGCCACATATCTTGCGGCATAGGTTGCTGACCGGTCTACTTTTGAAGGGTCCTTGCCGGAGAAAGCTCCTCCGCCATGTCTTGCACTCCCTCCGTATGTGTCAACTATTATCTTTCTTCCAGTTACTCCTGCGTCTCCCATCGGCCCTCCTATTGTGAATTCTCCGGTAGGGTTTACAAACAATTTTATATCCTTTGAAAGATATTCTTCCGGAATAATAGGCTTGACCACAAATTCTTTGATATCCGGCATTATCTGTGTATCGATATCTATATTAGGGGCATGCTGTGATGATACTACTATTGTATCTATTCTTACAGGCCTTCCATCTTCATATTTTATACTGACCTGTGTCTTGCCATCAGGTCTAAGATATGGCAGTATCCCTGCTTTCCTAACTTCAGAAAGCCTGTGGGCAAGCTTATGTGCCAGCATTATCGGCAGGGGCATAAATTCGGGAGTCTCGCTGCAGGCAAAACCGAACATCATTCCCTGGTCCCCGGCTCCCTGCAGGTCTATCTCATCTTCATAACCGTTTCCAACTCTTGATTCAAAAGCCTTCTCGACACCAAGAGCAATATTGGGTGACTGTCTGCCGATTGATACCATGACCCCGCATGTCTCATAATCAAAACCGTATTTGGCCCTTGTATAGCCTATACTTTTTATTACATCCCTTACTATCGAGGGTATCTCTACGTACGTACTGGTGGTAACTTCTCCTGCTACTACCACTATCCCTGTCTTCACGAGTGTTTCTATGGCAACCCTTGCACTTTTATCATCATTTATAATAGCATCAAGTATGGCATCCGAGATCTGGTCTGCCATCTTATCAGGGTGGCCCTCCGTTACTGATTCTGACGTAAATAAATAGCTTTTTCTCTTTGGCATTAAGTCTCCCATCTAGTTCCTAAATATCAATAATTTCATATTTGCTTTATTATCTCATCCCAGATGCCGGCCGCTACAATCCGCTTTGTATTCCTGGGGATTCCTACCGGTTCTCTTCCCGGTATTATTATCTCCACCTGGTTGTAGTCGCTGCCAATACCTGTATCGCTGCCGGAAATGTCGTTGGCTACTATCATATCTATATTCCTGCCAGAGAATTTCCTGGCCACATTATCAATATTATAGCCACTTTCAGCAGCAAATCCTATTAAAAATTGCCCCTCCTTTTTATTCTGTGCCAGAATATCAAGGATATTTTCGTTTAGCTTAAACCTCATAGAAGAAACGAGTTTCTTTTTTGGTATCTTTATATCCGTCCTTCTAACCGGAACTATATCACTTACAGCTGCAGCCATTATTATAATATCCGCATCATTTAAATTATCCATAACAGCTTCCTTCATCCCGGAAGTATTCTCCACCTGCAAAACCTCTACTCCGTATGGTACCTGTCTTTCCCCTGCAGCGCTTACAAGAATTACTTTCTCTGCCCCTCTGAAATATGCCTCTTCTGCCAGTGCAAAACCCATTTTACCGCTGGAAGCATTTGATATGAATCTCACCGCATCAATATATTCCCTGGTCCCTCCTGCTGTTATCATTACCTTTTTACCCCTGAGGGCGCTGGAGACATTAATAAGCAGCGCAAGACTGTCTATTATTTTATTCTCGTCTTCCATTCTTCCCGGGCCCTTTTCGCCACATGCAAGATCTCCTTCTGCCGGGCCTGTTATCCGGTACTTTCCCCTCTTTTTCAAAATCCCTATGCTTTCCCTTACTGCCCCGTCAAGGTACATGCTTGCATTCATTGCCGGAGCCAGCAGAACCGGGCATTTTGCCGCCAATGTAGAAGTGGTAAGGAAATCATCACATATACCGCGGGCAAGTTTACAGATAACATCTGCACTCGCAGGTGCTATAAGAAATGCATCTGCACTTCGGGAAAGGGTTATATGGTATATATTACCTTTATTTTTAAACTGGCCGGTTATTGCCTCATTCCCCGAAAGGGAGCTGAATGTTATGGGGTTTATAAAATTTTCGGCACGCTCAGTAATCACCGGAATTACACTGGCACCTGATTTTACCAGTCTGCTGCATATATAGGCTGCCTTGTAAGCAGCAATAGAGGCGGTTATTCCCAGTACAATCTTTTTGCCCAAAAAAATTGAACTGTTCTCACTCAAGATTATTTTTCTTCCTCTTCTTTGATATCAAACCCTATCTTTTTTTCCTTTATCTCCTGAAAGGCTATTTCAAGAGGATCTGAAGAATCCATATCCACAAGAGGCTTGACTATATTTACTCTTTCCATATTCCTGGCAGCTGCCAGGTACTCACCGAGCTCTCTTGCCCGCATGGAAACAGCTATACATAATTTATATTTACTTTTTATATTTTTTTCGTATTCATCCAGAAAATGTATTTTCATTTATTTGCCTTTCCAGCAACTTCTATAAGCACGCTTTTTAGATTTTTTAAAGCTTCATTATAGTTATTATTTACAATTATGCAATCATAGTATTTCTTATATTTAAGTTCCTTTTCTGCTATTTTTAGCCTTTTTTCTATCTCTTCCCTGCTTTCGGTTGCCCTTTTTATCAGCCTTTCCTTTAACTCGCCCGGTATCGTGGTGGTAATAAAAATAAAATAAGCAGAGTCTATCTTTTCCATTACCTGCATTGCCCCCTGCACTTCTATCTCAAGGATTACATTTATTCCGGCGGAGAGTTTCTCGCGTACAAAACTTTCGGGTGTACCGTAATAATATCCTGCATACACTGCCCATTCCAGAAGACTTTCCCTGTCAATCATATCCCTGAACTCGTCTGGTGGTACGAAATAATACTGCTTACCCTGTATTTCTCCACTTCTTTTTGGCCTTGTAGTGGCAGATACAGATTTCTCAAAATTACCCATATCCTTTAGGACGTCTGATATAAGACGGCTTTTCCCTGAACCGGAGGGGCCCGAAATTACGAATAACCTTGCTTTGGCGATCATCTATAAAAACTTCAAGACTCTTTTATATTGAAATGTTTATAAAAGCTGGCTTTCTGGTTTTTGCCCAGTCCGCCTATTTTTTTGTGGGGGCTTATCCTTAATTCATCAAGGGTCCTTATGGCATTTACCCTTCCATTGCCGGGAAGCGAACTAACAATACTTAATACCTTCATCCCCGCAATATATTCTTCAAAAATCTTGTGGTCGTTAAAAAGGTCATTAATGCTGGTCTTTCCGTTCTTTAACTGTTCTTTAATCTCGGATCTCTTACTGCGGACCAGCCTTGCTTTCTCCAGACCCCTTTTTCTGGCCTCATCACTCAAGCTGTCTGATATCATCAAAGCTCCTTTTGAAAATGAATGGATAGATATTTTAGAGTATACAAATATATATATACTTTTTCAATATAATTATTCAATGAATTTATAAAAAAACGTATTTTTTAAAAAATCAATCAGTCTTATTAATTTTCCTGCTTCCCTGATATATCAGGGGCTCTCCCTTCTCACATAGAGGACACTCATCCGGAGCAAATTTTTTAGCATCTATCTTTATCATGCTGTAATACGGGTATCCAAAGTCGGCACCGGAATTTCTATCTACCATTGCCGCCACAGCTTTTATATCTGCCCCTTCCTTTCTGCATATTTCAATTACTTCACCGACCGAACCTCCTGTTGTAATAACATCTTCCGCAACAATGATCTTTTCTCCCTTTCCGACATTAAAACCTCTCCTGAGCACCATTTTTCCGTCTTTCCTTTCGGCAAATATCATCCTGCAGCCTACCCTGCATGCAAGAACATATCCCCACAGGATACCTCCCACCGCCGGAGCTACTACTGTATCTATTTCACTTAGGTCCATCTGTTCTCCCAGGATATTGCATGCAGCTCCTGCAAGCATGCCCGCCCTATCAGGATACTGCAAAAGCGCGGCACACTGTATGTAAACATCACTGTGGTAACCGGATGTAAGTTTGAAATGCCCATCCAGTATGGCTCCGGACTGCCTGAACAGCTTTAAGGCATCAATGCCCCCTGCCTGCTCCAGTACTTTCACCATATCGCATTTTCCTTTCCTATGGCACCTTCTATCTTTTTCAATATCAGATCCACCGCAGCTGCCATATCTTCTTTTCCCGTTATCGGGCGTCCCACTATCAACATGTCCGAGCCTGAATATATTGCTTCTTCAGGGACACTGAACCTTTTCTGGTCTCCGGGGCTGTCCTCTTCCATCCTTATCCCCGGGGTGGCTATGAAAAAATCACCGCCATATTCTTTTCTCAGAATCCCCGCTTCACCCGGTGCGCATATTATTCCGTCCACGCCCGCATCCAGAGCAATACCAGTAAGCCTTTTTACAGTATCGATATACCCTCCCCTGAAACCCATTTCTTCAAGGTCGCTGTCATCAAGACTGGTAAGCACGGTGACACCGAATAAAAGAGGCTTTAAGGCAAGGTTTTTTTTTGATTGTTCCTCAAGGGCTTTTTGTGAATCTTCTATCATCCTTCTGCCTCCCAGGGAATGTATGGTAATTATTGAAGGCTTCAATTTTGCGATGGCAGAGGATGCTTTGCCTGCAGTATTTGGTATGTCTAAAATTTTTGCATCAAGCATTACATCATACCCGGACCTTTTTGCGATATCAACAACACCTGTTCCCGCACTGTATATCATCTCCAGCCCCAGCTTTACAGTTGATATCTTTCCTCCTATACGGGAAAGTATTTTTAAAAGCCTGCTTTTCCTGTCAACATCTATTACAACTATAAGACGGTCTTTTAGCCTGAGCTTTCTTTTTTTCAAATCCTGATCCTTCCTGTAAGGTGCCTGATAGTATCTATATTATTCCTTATCAAATAATCCTGGAGGTCAATAAGTATTTTTTCCCCTGCGTTGTAATCTATAAGATTAACGGTACCAAGACCTACTGCCGATGCACCCACTATCATAAATTCCAGAACGTCCCTGTAATCAAAGATGCCCCCCATTCCAATTACGGGAAGTATGTTTTCCCGGGCCACCATATATGTCTTTGCCAGCGCCAGGGGTTTTATTGCCGGACCCGAAAGACCTCCGGTTATATTTCCCAGAAGCGGCCTGTATGTTTCTATATCAACAGCCATCCCCACAGCTGTATTTATCAGTGAAACAGCCTCAGCACCTGCCTTCTTTGCCGCATCTGCCGACTGAATTATATTATCATGATTGGGAGAAAGCTTTGCTATTACAGGAATATCAAGCATTGATACTACTGCATCTACCACTTTTTCAACTTCTTCAGGAAATGCACAGAAAGACATGCCGTCTTTTTCCACATTTGGACATGAAAGGTTTAGCTCTACTGCAAGTATGTCCGATTTGACATCCAGCACCTTAAGTGCTACCTTCTTGAATTCCTCTGAATCTTTTCCGAAGATGCTTAGTATTATACTGGCCCCTTCTTCTTTCATCTGTCCGAGATGTGAATCTATGAATGCATCTATCCCGTCATTCTGAAGGCCTATGGAATTCAAAAGCCCTGCAGGAGTCTCGCAGGTCCTCGGGGGCGGATTCCCCTTTCTTGGTTTTAGCGAATAGCTTTTGGTGGTCACCGCACCCAGTACCGATATATCATAGAAATTGCGGTGTTCCTCTCCATGTGAAAATGTTCCCGAACATGTAATTATCGGGTTATTAAGCCTGATCCTGCCAATCTCCACAGACATATCGGGTTTCCTGCCGGTACGGTCTTTACTGGAAACATCTTTTTCACTTTCTTCTCCCCATTCAAAAAGTCTGTCAGTCAAAAATAACCTCCGATAGGTCAAAAGCAGGGCCTTCCCTGCAGACTCTTAAATAATCAATGCTGTTTTTCTTTTTTACCTTTACAACACACCCGTTACATACCCCGATGCCGCAGGCCATTTTTTCTTCCAGGATAGCGGTTGCCCTTATGTCTTCCCTTTCCAGCTCTTCTTGGAGAATTTTCAACATCTCAACAGGGCCGCAGCAGAATATTTCATGGTCCATTAAAACTTTTGGCTCATCCAGAAGATGATCGCATACCATACCTGCCTGGCCCCAGCTTCCATCCTCCGAAAATATCCTGTATTTGACACCCATCCTCATCAGATCCCTCTCCCACATCAATAGCCTGCTGTCTTTAAAGCCTGCAAGTACAAAGACTTTCTTGCCAGAGTCAGCTGCAAGTCTTGATATCAGGTTAAGAGGGGCAATCCCCATTCCGCCGCCTATCAAAAGTATGTTGTCTTTTAAGGAGACGGTTTCTATGGGTTTTCCCAGGGGGCCTGCCAGATCTACCGTTTCTCCCTTTTTAAGATCCGACATATATCCTGTCCCCTTCCCCCTGACCATATAAAGTATTGAAAAAACATTGAATTTTTTTTCAATGTCAAAAACCGAAAAGGGTCTTCTAAGCAGAGGATCCCTTGTATCCGCCGGGCAGCACCTGATATTTACAAACTGCCCGGCCTTTACATTCTTTACTATATGGGGTGCAAATATCTCCATTTTGTAAATACCGGACCCGTATTTATCATTGGACAGTATTTCACTGTTTAATATCTTCATCAATATTCCTGTATTGGCTTAACCTTTACTTTAGAGTTTTTTTTCATTCCCTCTATCCCCTGCAGAAGAGCCCTGGCCGCAGAAAGTGTGGTAATCGAGGGTACGTTATGAAGTACTGCAGCTGTCCTCATGTAATAACCGTCACTTCTCGCCCTGCTGCCTTCGGGTGTATTTATTATCAGGTCTATTTCCCTGTTTTTTATCATATCTATTATATTGGGTCTTCCTTCCCTGATCTTTAAAATCCTTTCTGTCTTTATTCCCTTTGCGGCCAGTATCTCTGCTGTCCCAATTGTGGATATAATCTTGAAATCCAGCTCATAAAGCTTCTTTGCGATTTCAATTATAAGATCCTTATCCCTGTCACTTACTGATATGAACACTGAACCAGAAGTAGGGAATATCTGATTTATTGAAATCTGTGTCTTTGCAAAAGCAATGCCGAAATCCGGGTCTATTCCCATGACCTCGCCCGTTGATTTCATCTCCGGTCCCAGTATTGTATCCACTCCGGGAAAACGGTTGAATGGAAGTACTGCCTCCTTTATGCTGAAATAACCGAGTCTGGTTGAATCCACGCGTTTAATGTCCTGCTGCTTTAGCTTCATCCCTGCAAGCACCCTGGAAGCTATCTTTGCCATGGGAACACCTGTTGATTTACTCACGAAAGGTACTGTACGGGATGCTCTGGGGTTTGCTTCCAGAACATAGACGGTACCATCTTTGACTGCATATTGTATGTTCATAAGGCCTACCACCTTGAGTTCATCGGCCATACTGTAGGTGTAATCCCTTATGGTATCAATAATTTCACGGCTCAGTGTAAATGGCGGTATAACGCAGGCGCTGTCGCCTGAATGTATGCCTGCTTCCTCTATATGCTCCATTATCCCGCCGATGTATAATTCTTCTCCGTCATATATTGCATCTACATCCACTTCAATTGCCCTCTCCAGGAATTTATCTATCAGTATAGGCCTGTCGTTTGATACTATGGCCGCACTCTTTACATAGTCCTTAAGGCTGTCGCTGTCATATACGATATTCATCGCCCTTCCCCCGAGGACATATGAAGGCCTTACCAGTACCGGATAACCTATTTTTTTCGCTACATCAATAGCTTCCTTCTCGTTAAGGGCAGTGCCGTTTTCAGGCTGCGGTATCCTGAGCTTTCTAAGCATGTTTCCGAATCTTTTCCTGTCTTCTGCAAGGTCTATGGAATCAGGAGATGTCCCCAGTATGCTTACACCTGCCTTCTGAAGGGGGATGGCCAGTTTTAGCGGGGTCTGTCCTCCGAACTGTATTATCACCCCTGACGGTTTCTCGGCTTCTATAATATTCATCACATCCTCAAATGTAAGTGGTTCAAAATAAAGCCTGTCGGAAGTGTCGTAATCAGTGCTTACAGTCTCTGGATTGCAGTTTATCATTATTGTCTCATAGCCCATATCATGAAGAGCATAGGATGAATGTACGCAGCAGTAGTCAAATTCTATTCCCTGGCCGATCCTGTTTGGACCGCTTCCCAGTATTATTATTTTCTCCCTGCTGGCAGGAAGTATCTCGTCCTCGCTTTCATATGTAGAATAATAATAGGATGTATATGCTTCAAACTCGGCCGCGCACGTATCAACAGTCTTAAAAGTCGTAACAACTCCCATCTTTTTCCTTAGATTCCTTATATCAATCTCACTGCATCTGCAGAGGTGTGCAATCTGCCTGTCGGAGTAGCCGTTCCTTTTGGCTTCCATAAGCATAACGCGGTCAAGATTTTTGAGACTTATATCCTTGAATTGTTTTTCAAAATCAACAAGCTGAGCTATATTGTTCAGAAACCATGGGTCTATTCTGGTTAACTTGTGGATCTCGTCTATACTTTTACCCTTTTCAAGCGCAAGTTTTATATAAAATACCCTGTCCTGATTGGGTATTTTAAGCCTGTCATATATAAGTTCATCCCTTATATTGCATACCCCGTCGGCCCCAAGGCCGTAGCGGTCTATCTCAAGGGACCTTATGGACTTCTGCAGGGCCTCTTTAAATGTCCTTCCTATTGCCATCACCTCTCCAACAGATTTCATCCTTGTGGTCAGCGATGTGTCTGTACCTGCAAACTTTTCAAACGCCCATCTTGGAAATTTGACCACTACATAATCGATTGACGGCTCAAAGCAGGCGGGTGTCTTTTTTGTAATATCATTGGGTATCTCATCAAGTGTATAACCGACCGCAAGCTTCGTGGCTATCTTGGCTATTGGAAATCCTGTGGCCTTTGAAGCAAGGGCGCTGCTCCTGGAGACCCTGGGGTTCATCTCTATTACTGCCATCTTCCCATTTTCCGGATCGATTGCAAACTGGATATTGGAACCGCCGGTCTCCACGCCAATCTTCCTTATAATATCAATAGCTGCATTTCTGATCTTCTGATATTCATTATCCGTAAGGGTCTGGGCAGGAGCCACGGTTATACTGTCTCCTGTATGCACTCCCATGGGGTCGAAATTCTCAATTGAACATACTATCACCACGTTATCTGCCCTGTCCCTCATCACCTCCAGCTCAATTTCCTTCCAGCCCGCAACAGACTTTTCAACAAGCACTTCAGCCGTTGGTGAGAGGTCGAGGCCCCTTAACACTACCTCTGTAAATTCCTCCCTGTTAAAGGCTACTCCTCCGCCCAGTCCTCCAAGTGTAAAACTGGGCCTTACCACAAGCGGGTATTTTAATTTATCTGCAAAGTCAAGCGCTTCCAGCAGGCTGTGCGCGTATCCGCTTGGCGGCACATACAGCCCTATCGAGCCCATGGCTTCCTTGAACTCCTCCCTGTCCTCTGCCCTTGTTATAACATCGACATCTGCTCCTATAAGCTCTACTCCGTATTCCTTTAGAACTCCCTGCCGGGCAAGCATGACCGCCATATTAAGACCTGTCTGTCCTCCCAGGGTGGGAAGAACTGCATCGGGCCTTTCCTTTTCTATTATCTTTGCAACAAACTCCGGGGAAAGGGGTTCTATATACGTCCTGTCTGCAAAATCTGGATCAGTCATTATGGTGGCAGGATTGGAGTTTACAAGCACGACTTCATATCCCTCTTCCTTTAGCACCTTGCATGCCTGGGTGCCGGAATAGTCAAACTCACAGGCCTGTCCGATTATTATGGGGCCCGATCCTATTATCATTATCTTCTTAAGGTCTTTTCTCTTTGGCATATATTTTCCTTAACCGTCCGCGCTATCCTTTTTAAAATTATCAATAAGCTCTGTAAACCTTTTAAAAATATATCTTGAATCATGCGGGCCCGATCCAGCTTCCGGGTGATGCTGCACGGTAAAAGAAGAAATACCCGGGTAATAAAGACCCTCTATGGTACCGTCATTAAGATTTACATGAGTGATCCGGTAGGGTATTCCCATCCTGTCAAGGGAGCCTGTATCAACAGAGAACCCGTGATTCTGCGTGGTTATTTCTATCCTTCCGCTTTCATTATTTTTTACCGGATGATTTGCACCGTGATGGCCGAACTTTAACTTATATGTTCTGGCCCCCAGTGCAAGGGCAAGCAGCTGATGTCCCAGGCAGACCCCGAAAATAGGTTTTTCCCCGATAAGGCTTTTTATATTTTCAATAGCGTACCTAACAGCAGCCGGATCCCCCGGCCCGTTTGACAGAAGTATCCCGTCAAACTCATCAGAAAGCATATCTTCTGGAGGTGTGCGGGCAGGCATGACTACTACATTAAACCCTTCATGATCCAGGCATCTTAGTATGCTGGTCTTTACTCCAAAATCATATACCGCAATCGTATACCTGCCGGCTTTGCCAGGATTAAATATATATTTCCTTGCGCAGGTCACTTTATCCACCAGGTTTCTTCCGGTCATATCCGGAAAGATTTCAAGTTTTTTCTTCAGGATACCGGGGTCTGATGTTTCGGTTGATATGATACCCTTCATGGCTCCATCTGTCCTTATATGCTTTGTCAGCTGCCTGGTATCTATATCTGATATGCCTATTACCGAATAGTCTTTAAGGTACTGCTGCAGGCTTCCCTCGGCCCTCCAGTTGCTGTAATAATCAATATATTCACGTACTATCAAGCCCTTTGCCTGTACTTTTGATGATTCTACATCCATGGAATTGACTCCATAATTACCTATCTGGGGATATGTCATTGTAACTATCTGCTCGCAGTACGAAGGGTCTGTAAGTATTTCCTGATAGCCCGTCATAGACGTATTAAAGACTACCTCCCCGGGTACTTCGCCGCTGCTTCCGAAATTTTTCCCCTCAAATACCATTCCGTCTTCAAGAACAAGAACAGCCTTCAATTTAACCCGCTTTCATACACTACTTTTCCACCTTTTATTGTATATTTTATCTTCCCGTATAGCTTATGGCCTATAAATGCGCTGTTTTTGCTTCTGGACCTGAAGCCATCTGCTGCCGGGATATACTCAGCTTCCAGGTCCGCCACTGTTATATCTGCTGCTGCACCCCTGGATATTTTGCCGGCATTTATCCCTATTATTGCGGAGGGCCCCAGGGTTAAGAGCCGGACCAGCTTCTCAGGACCTATTCCATAATCCCTGCAAAGTTTTGTATAGGAAGCCCCGAAAAGCGTCTCCAGGCCGGTCGTTCCGAACTGTGCCAGTTTAAACGTCGTATTTTTTTCTGTATCAAGATGTGGTGCGTGATCGGATATAATAGCATCTACCGTCCCGTCCTTTATTCCTTCTATAAGGGCCAGCTGGTCATTTTTGCTTCTCAGCGGAGGCTTTACCTTGAGGTTTGTGTTAAAGCTTTCAAGGAAGCTGTCATTGAAAAAAAGATGGTGGGCAGTCACATCGCATGTAATACCTATTCCATTCTTTTTTGCCCTCCTTACCATATCTACGGCTCCGGAAGTGCTTATATGTGTAATATGTATCCTTGCCCCCGTCTTCCCGGCAAGCATTATGTCACGCTGTATAATTATATCGTCAGAAAGGCTGGATATGCCTTCAAGGCCCAGGAGCGTCGAAAATTTTCCTTCATGCATAAGGCCATATTCTGAAAAACTGTACTCTTCCTCATGAAGTATAAGCGGCTTTCCAAACTGAACCGAATACCTCATTATCTCAAACATCAGCCTGGCATCAGATACGCATCTACCGTCATCGGAAAATGCCACCGCCCCTTCTTCGGAGAGAAGCCCCATCTCTGTTATATCCCTGCCGCCGAGGCCCTTTGTCATTGCAGCTACAGGGTAAATACTGCAGTCTGCAGACTCTGCCTTCTCTATTACATACTTTACAAGATGTGGGCTGTCTATCACCGGGGACGTATTTGGCATACAGGCCATGGAGGTTACCCCGCTGGCAAGTGCTGCCTCTGCTCCGCTCCCTATGGTCTCTTCTTCCTCAAAACCGGGGTCCCTCAGGTGCACGTGCATATCAACCAGACCGGGCATTACAGCCATGCCACGGGCATCTATTATCCTTATATCCCCGCTGCCGGCTTCTATCTTATCTGATGTATCCTTGATCAATCCATCTTCTATGTACAGGTCTTTTCTGCAAATCCTGCCGGTTTCCGGATCCACAAGGCTTCCGTTTTTAATAAGTATTTTACTTCTCATATTTTATTTCCATTCATCCAAGTATAAGGTATAGAAGTGCCATCCTTATTGCTACTCCGCCGGTTACCTGATCCTCTATAAGAACACTGCCGTAAGGGCTTCTGGCGCCTCCCATCACTTCATCGCTTATCTCTATTCCCCTGTTTACGGGTCCCGGGTGCATTATAACTGCACCCTCCTTCATTTTAGTTACCCTCCAGCTGTTCAGGCTAAAGAACCTGTTATACTCCATTACGGAGGGATAGAATTTTCTGTCCTGCCTTTCAAACTGCATCCTCAGCATATAGATTATATCGGCACTTTCAATCACATCATCTATACAGCTGTATATATTAAAGCCTGAACAGTCCTCCGGAAGAAGCATTGACGGCGCGACGATAGAGACATCCATCCCCATCTTCTCAAAAAGTACCATATCGGATCCTGCAACCCTGCTATTTAGAAAGTCGCCGACTATTGCCACTTTTAACCCCCTGCAGTTTTTAAACCTGCTCCTTATGGTATAAATATCCAGCAGGGCCTGGGTCGGATGCTGATGTTTACCGTCGCCTGCATTTATTACAGGGATGTCTATAAGCTCGTCAACCATTTTAACCGTGCCGCTGTCACCATGGCGTATAACTACAAGGTCGACATTCATTGCAAGTATGGTCCTTAAAGTGTCCATGATGGACTCGCCCTTGTTAAGACTTGATGTTGATGCAGAAAAGTTTATCATATCGGCCGAAAGCCTTTTTGCAGCCACTTCAAAAGAAGTCCTTGTCCTTGTACTGGACTCAAAAAAAAGGTTTACAACGGTTTTGCCCCTGAGTGTCGGCACTTTCTTTATCTCCCTTTTTGATATATCGGTAAATGAATCGGCGGTCTCCATTATCTTTATAACGTCTTCTTTTTCCAGATCATCCACCTTCAGTATGCTTTTCTTACTTAACATCTTTTTCCTTTTCTACAAGAATGACACTGTCCTCTCCGTCAGTCTCCTTAAGCCTTACCATTACAAGTTCGTTTCTGGATGTCGGGACGTTTTTTCCAACATAATCAGCCCTTATGGGAAGCTCCCTGTGGCCCCTGTCTATAAGGACTACAAGCTGTATGGACCTTGGCCTGCCCAGGTCTATTATTGCATCCAGCGCCGCCCTTATTGTCCTTCCGGTGAAAAGTACATCATCCACCAGTATCACATTCTTATCTGTTATATCAAAACCTATCTCTGTCTTTTCTATATCAGATTTTATATTCATCCCAAAATCGTCCCTGTAGAACGATATGTCAAGTTTCCCAAAATCCACTTTATTCTTTTCAAAAGACTCTATTTTGGCTGCAATCCTTCCGGCCAGGGGCACGCCCCTTTTTCTCAAGCCTATAATCACAAGGTTTTCGGAGCCCCTGTTCCGTTCCAGTATCTCATGGGATATCCTCTTTATGACCCTCTCCATGTCGTCCGGACTAAGAATATTTGCTTTCTCTATCATGACTCATTCCAAAAAAAAGACTCCCTTACAAAAATGTAAGAGAGTCCTTAGACCTATATTATTAAATTGTAGCAATAACTTACAAATCATACCTTTTAGCCTCTCTGGACTATTTTAAAGGTTGCCATATTAAATTTTCTCTCAAAATACTATAGATTAATTCAGTTCAAAAAACAAGGAAAATCAAAAACTATTTGAATTTTCTCCTCAGCTGCCTCAGTTTGTAGTTAAGGTCATCGCCTTTACCGCCGCTGTTTCCACTGTATCCCCTTCTGTTATCATTGGTCCTGGGGGGCCTGTTTTCCCTTTCCTTTGCTTCATTTACTATAATCGTCCTCTCCATGAAGCTTGACTGGTTCAGCTTTTCCATTGCATCTTTTGCCTGATCTTCTTCCGCCATCTCTACAAAGCCAAACCCTTTGGATCTTCCGTCCGGCCTTGTTATAACTTTGGCATAGGTAACCTCGCCGAATTCACCAAACAGGTCGTTTAGCTCCTTTTCTGTAACTGCATAGTTCAGGTTTCCCACATACATCCTTTTTTTCATTGTTCATACCTTTCCCGATAATAAAATGCTATCCATACAGGCACAGGTATATTATATAAAAATAAGTTCAATGAATTTAGAAATGGAATAAATACGAAAAGATTAAATTCTATGTGATCTGTATTCTTAAATAAAAATCCCCACTGCCGGTATTAAATAGTGTCTTAAAACACATCTGGTAATTATATAATACAAATAGTTATTAAATCAAATAATAATTTATAAAATTTACAGCAAAAAAATATTTATATTTATATTCAATTATTTAAAGCCTATCCCCCGGCCCCATCCTATTTTTATACATCATCATGGATATTTTCAAAAAATGCGCCAAATAATCCTGCTCCGGACCATAACTTCCGGAAAAGACCCGTTTTCCCGGATATATTAAGCATCTTATAAGGATAGACGATTTATTCTAACTGCCCCGGGTCCATTACCTTTCCCATAAACATTATAGAACCCGTCCTGTCATCGGATATTGTAAACAGATATGGCCTGTCCACAATAAACTCTACAATCTCCTCCATTGGCATTGCCGATTCCACCATTTCCACAACAGTTGCAGCAGCTGCCTCGCTGCCCTTCTCATTTACCTCTATCACAGCCTTATGCAGAACCCTGGAGATAAATATACCCTTGCTTATGGCCGAAAAATCAGCATCAGGGGTAAATGCTATCCCCATACCAAGGCTGGTTAGGGCATCGTTTAAGGTCTTTATCCCGTATTCCATCCTGTATTTTGGCATGGCAAGTGAGACTTCCGTATCCGAAAGACCGGAAATAACGCTATTCCATTTTTCCTGGTCCATATCATAAAGTAACGAATCTATATCTACTCCCTTGTCAGGCAGCATTACATACATTGCAAGCTTTTCCTGGCCGTACGGAAGCCTTATAACTGCAAAGCCGTCACCCCTTCCGTACTGGAAATGCTGCTGCATGTGCATCATCGGGACCTTTTTTGTGCTTCCGTCTGCATGGTAGAAATCATCATCAAAAGTTGCGTCTTCCTCAAAAGGATAGGTCCAGTCGCCTTTAAAGTATATTGCATTTATAAGGTACATAACCGCATCTTGCGGTATCCTGTCTATCATCTTTGTAATCTTTTCCCTGGTTGCATCTGATATCCAGCTGTTTATGACATCCGGGGCATCAGCTTTTGAAAAATCAAGCTTTCTAACCTCTGAATTGTAATACTTTTTATTTGTATCTATAAAATCCTTCTCAGGCTTAAAGTCAGACCTCTGCCATATAGAATTGGCAATGCTTATCTCTACATCGCTATCTGCATTGATTATGCTTATTATAAGGTTGCTGAATCCCCTGTTAAGCTCTTCCATTTCCATTCCGGAAAACTCCATTGCATCTGCCATTGCATCTGCAGTCTCACCCACAGCCCCATTATATGTCATTGCAAGAGCAAGAAGTATGGAAAGCGGGGATATAAAGATATTCTGGCCTGCGTCCTCTCCTGCAAGTTCCCTGAACATACTGAATGCGAATTCTGTATTTGCATCCACAAGGCCTGCTCCAATATCTTCGACCATCTTGTCTGATTCTTCTGCCGATACCGCAGGAAGACTGCCGGTTAACGGAGGATTTGAAGAAATACCTCCGCTGCATCCATATGATACTGCAGATGTAACCAGTGCCAGAGTTATTGCTATTATCATTATTATTTTTACTTTACCCATACCCTGCCTCCCCATATTAATTTTAATACCTGCAATACATATACGAATTTAACTGTCCATCAAGCGGGGTATTACTCAAATATTCCTCTTATTTTAATTTCAAAAAAATCTGCCCCGTCTTCAATGCTAATAAAATCCTGGACTTTATCTTCCCTTCCAAAACCTTTAAGGTAAAAATCTTTCTTTCCGCAGAGAATCCCTTCCGCAGAATAAACAGAAACTTCAATATCTCCTGTAAACGAAAGCGCCGTATCCAGGTTTTTTATTACAAGCAGTAGATCGGATCCCTCATCCGAACTGGATATCCAGTAAAGAAACAAAAGATTGCCTGCCACTACCTCAACAGGCTCCCCTATATCTTCTATCTCAAGCTCAAAAACCTCATCCACTTCTCCTGCCCCCGGGGATACTCCTTCAATCTCTGTAACCTTAAGGTCAAGGTCATCACTTTCAGCAGCCTCCTGCTCTTCCTGCGGGGCCTCCTGCTCCATAACCATCAAATTCTCATCACTTACTTCTGCCTCCCCTGCATCAGCTACCGACCTTTCCCCTGCAGGCCCGTACCAGCCGGAAATCCTTAACAGCCCCCATGCCCCGATTCCTATCACCACAGCCGCTGCAGCCGCAATTGCAAGGGTTTTCACCCAGTATCTTCCCCGGGCTGTCTGCATCCTCTCGGCCATTACCTCGTCACCAATCTCCAGCTCACCCTGTCCTGCTGGCTGCTTTATAAACCTCCCGTCATGGGTTAAGGCAATACAGTAATTCTTATGTATTTCTATTACAACCGCCCTCATATCAATCACCGCCACGGCTAATATTTACATAGCTGAATCCGGATATAATTGCCAGGACCATAGCTATTATATATATCCGGCCCCTCTCAAGCTTTTTCCGATGTAAGGATACTTTATTTTCAATTTCTTTTAAGGGAAGCTTTCCCGTATCCTTAAGCTTATCCAGCAAACCGCTGTCTTTTGCTATTATCCTGGCTACTCTCTGATATTCATCCTTTAATGACTGGCTCCTTGGCGAGACTTTAACAAGATCGGAAAGCCTGATACCCCATTGAGAAATAAGAGCAGAATAGCTTATTACTTCTTCCTTCCTGTCCTCATCTTCATTCTCGAGTCTGTAAAAATCTATTGACTGCCTGTCCCACACGTCCTCAGCCGTGCCGTCATCTTCCGGAATGTCAAAACTCCTGCCCTGCTTTCTGAAATAATCTATAAGCCTCATTGATATTACCATCCTGGCAAAGGATAGGAACATTCCTCTTTCCGGTTTGAATGAATCTACAGCTTCCCTGAATGCCATCAGTCCCACAGAAAGCTCATCATCGACCCCGTATTCCAGATAACGGCCTACTTTCTTCTGGGCCACGCTGGCAATAAAGGGCTTGAATTCTTTTATAAGGGTGTTTAAAAGGCCACTTTCGCCTCTGGCACTTATGACCCTTTCCTCAAGTGTTTCTCTATGGATTACCATCGATAATACTATCCGGTTTTCTTATCTGTTAAAAGCTCCTCCAGCATAACGTCAAGCTTACCCTCCAGCTCTCCAAGGTATTTCACAATATCTTCCTTCACCTCGCTGCTGCCTTCTATCTCATTTTTCCTTGCGGCAATATCCTCCTTAAGGCTTGCTATCCTGTACTCTATCTGTTCGAAATTAAGGCCTCCCGAGACGACAGACTTCCTCAGCCTCTCTATCTCCTTTGTAAGAGCTCTGGGTTTTTCCCTGGAATAGTAATAAAGGATTATCACTACCCCGACGAGTATCACTATTATTATATATAATGCTGCCATATCAAATATTATACATAACTGTCAACTATTATTAACCTGGTATCATGGATAATAGGTTATGTTTAGCTTTATGCCGCTGTCGTTATATGCCCAGTTGTCTGAAAAGCTATCACTGTCAGATAGCATCCCGGTGAACATAAACATCAGCTGGAACCTGTCCCTTCCAGAATCTATGGCATTCTGAAGATAAATTTTAAGTTTACTGGTACCGGTTGAAAAACTGGGTGTGGTAAAACTGGCAATGGGGTCTCCTGAAAGGTTAAAATCCGAAGATGTTATATGGCCCGGTTCCCAGTTTACAGATGTCAACCACAGCGGGCGGAATAAATCACAGTTACCGGATGTTACGATATGATTTACAGAAAGCCTGGCACTTTCCACTGTGGCTCCGCCAAGTCCTGTTATATCAAAACTAACATATCCTCTTATGGCAAGATTTGTATTTGTATCTCCCACAATATATGAATTTCCAACCCATATATTCTCATCCTGCCTGATTCTTCCTCCTTCCATAACTACAATCGGTACTTCCATTGCAGCTATCGGCGGCCCCAGCATTGGAATAACTTCAACAGTCTCTGTCCTTGAATCACTGCCTCCTCTGCCGTCATCCACTTCCACTTTTATCTTGTAATCACCTGCAGTATCCGGCATTGCCCATTTGACCGGATTGGTATAACTGTTGTCAAGGGACCCTCCCGTAACTGACCATGAGTATCCCAGGGCATCGCCGTCGGGATCTGCTGCAGATGCGCTTATTTCATATTCGATACCCACAAAATGGTCCCCCATCATAACAATATCAGAGATTTCAGGCGGCCTGTTGCACTCCCAGCTAAGAACTATTGAGTCGCTTGCCGCACCCTCTGAATTTATCGCGGTAGCAGTAAGAGTATAGCTATCAGACGGGTCCTCCAGGTTTACCTGTGCCTTTCTTGAACCCCATGCACCTCCGCTGTCATCCTTTGAAAATTCGACAGTCGGTGTGGGAACACCGGTTACATCTGCCCTGACCCTCCAGTAGCATACATCATCAGAAGAAGAATAAAGAGGCCCCTCATATACCTCAAGCTCGATTGTTGGTTCCTGGTAGTCGGACTGGCTCTCCTCTTCTTCCTCTTCTCCAGAAGGCTCCTCTTCTTCTCCAGGAGGTTCCTCCTGCCCGGACCCTTGCTGGGATTCTTCCCCTTCTTCAGGTTCTTCCTGGCTTTCCCCTGTCTCTTCTTCGGTTCCTATCTTTTCTTCTGTTTCGGCATTACACATGTTGCACAGTGCTGCCGTGGTAAAAAATATTATTACTGTTATGATCACGAGCAGTATATATATTTTATTTTTTCCCATACCGGCCGCCTGTTAAGTTATTTATATATAATTATACTCCATTTAAGCCCAAACCTTAAAAATTGTGTTAACCCTGACGCATTACCCGGTAACATAGATCTAATCTTAAACCAACAATAAAACAATGTTATAAAGATTAAAAAAGAGTCCTTCCGTATGCTAAAATGATATACTGTATTTTATAAAAAATGCCTATGAAAAAGAAATTAATAATTATAATAATACTGGCTGTAGCTTCTTATATACTTTTAATGACATCATGTACCGGTTTATCCAATACTCCAGAACTATCACGGAACCATCAGACTGATACCGTACTGGAAAAGACCGGCCCTGAAATGCTGCCTGAAGGGGAAATTGAGGATAAAACAAAAGAAGATACTCATGCGGTCCAAAAAGAAGAAGAGATTACCCTCCCTTCTGTCGGAGAACAGGCCGAAAAGACCGAAATAATAACAGAAGAAGAATCTGAAAATGTATCGCCATTCTCCTTTACCGTATGCGGCGACAACAGGCCGGCAGATGACTTTCTGCCACAGCCTGATACATATTTGAAACTGCTTGACCTTATAAAAGAAGAAAACACTGCTTTTCATATAACGGTTGGCGATATCATAAACGGGGGCTCTGCAGATGCAGATATAACCATAAGGCAGTTCTCCGATTACCTCGAGGCCACCGGTATACTTCCGGTAACAAATTTTGTGGTCCCCGGAAACCACGACCTTACCAATGAGGCCACAAGAAAATATTTTCCTGAAATAATATTTAAAAATACACTCCGCAGGGTGCCGGAAAGCGGCATAGGGATCCACCTGCCGGAAACGGAAGATATAGCCGCCCTCCTGGAAGACGGACACACCATAGAAAATCTATATTATTATTTTAAGTACAATAACGTCTACTTTATTATACTTAACGCCTACCAGGAGGGATACTGGGGAGCGATTGAGTCATATCAGCTTGAATGGCTGGAGGACCTTCTTACCGGGCTGGGCCGTGAAGCGGTATTTGTCTTTATACATCCCCCGCCATATTCCGTTTTGAATCCCGGTACAGACAGTTCAAAGCATCTGGCATTTTCGGACATAGAAAACCAGAACCGCGTAAGAGATATTTTCGAGCAAAACAGTGTGGATGCAGTATTTAGCGGGCACGAGCATGTGTATCATAAAGAAGTCCACAGTGGCACCCATTATGTCATAACTGCCCTAAGCGGCGAGTACCCTTTCTTCCCTGAAGAGGAAGGAGGTTTCTACCATTACGTCAGGGTTGATATAGGAAAAGAAAGCTGGCTTTATACTGTTATAGACATAAACGGGGAGATCCGCCACCAGGAGTCAGCAGTGTTTAACTGAATACTATCTTAGTATGCCATCTGCAAATTTTTCAAGCCTGTCCCTGTATCCCCCTTCCATGGGACCCTTAATATCAACAACCCTTACTTTCAGATCATCTGCAGCCTTCCCCATCTTTTTGGTTCCAATCAGCTTTTCCATCACCTTCAGTGCCTTAACTCCAGGATTTATATAGGTTGTCATAAGAGCATATTTTGCTCCCCGTGTTCCGGGAGAGAAGCTTTTTATAAATCTCCTCATGCTGATAGGAAGCATAAACATCCTGGTCGGCGAACTGAATACATAAATATCTGCAGCAGGAATGTCTCCGGGTCCTATATCGTATATTGAAATAGCTTCCGCATCCTGGGCTCTGCCGTTAAGTATTGCTGCAAGCTCCTCTGAAAGCCTCTTGCCGTTGCCGAATCTTGATTCATATAACACAAGTATCTTCATTATCTAAGTACCCTCCCTGCCTATTTACTTCTGGACAAAATATTATTTAAACTCCGCACGCAAAAAATTATCCTAGCAGGTAAGATGAAGTGCGCACACTGCCTTCTTATCCTTATAAATCCTGTTATATTCATCCACAGCATCCCTGCTTTTCTTTACCACGTAATCAATTCCCATTGACTGGAGCTTTTCTTTAACTCCGTTATCGACTTTCATAAGGCCGCTGGCACCTGTCCCTATGATAAATATTTCGGGCCTGTAATCCAGCACTTCTTTGATATCTTCTTCAGTCAAAAGATGCCCCTTACTTCTCCGCCAGTTTTCTTTTATCCTCTCCGGGAAGATAAAAAGGTCCTTCCTATATTTTTTCCCGTCTATTACAATGCTCCCAAAACTGTATGAATCTATCATAATAACACCCCATTATTATTATAGAATGTTCTCCAGCATTATTAAATCCGATGTAGAATACCTGCTGTTTAATATTATCCAAATATCTAAATTACAGATCCAGACCTGACAGAGCCTTTTTTATATTTACGATATCATCTTTCTCTATTAAAATATCACCTGCACCTGCATTCTCCTCTGCCTGCTTTTCATTCCTTATTCCGCACAGGGCTACCATATTCTCCCCGGAAATAATGCATGCAATAGATAACTGAGTCAGGGTAAGTTCATATTTTTCTGCAATAGGCTTTATCCTGCCGTTCAGCACAGAGTCTATTTTCTTCCTGTTAGCCAGACTGAATCTGGGATCATCTTTTCTCTGGTCATCTCCCTTAAATTCCCTATCAGCAGTAACCTTGCCGGTAAGAATGCCCTGGGCAAGAGGGCTGTATGCCAGGAAGGTAACATTGTTTTCCCTGCACCATGGAATATTTTCGCCCTCAACTTCATTGTCAATCAGATTATATTTTTCCTGATCGGCATCCAGCTTCCCTGATCTATCATACTCTTTAAGCCTGGCAATATCAGCATTGGATGCTCCGATTGATCTGATTTTGCCCTGCCTTTTTAGGTCCATCAAAGTCTCCATTACATCTTCTGTCGGCGTTTGATTATACTGCCAGTGTGTCTGGTACAGGTCGATATAATCTGTTCCCAGCCTGGAAAGGCTCATGTCTATTTCATACCTTATAGATTCAGGATCAAGGTATTTGTATACTTTTTCCCCTGATTCATAGGTAAAGAAGAATTCACCTTTATCCGAATGCCACTGCAGCCCGCACTTGGTAGCAATCACAACTCTGTCTCTTTTCCCCTTTATTGCCTTCCCCACAATCTCCTCGGATAATCCCTTTCCGTAGGCCGGCGCTGTATCTATAAGGTTAATTCCGCTGTCAATTGCAGCATCAATAGCTCTTATAGATTTAGACTCATCAGTACCGCCCCACTTCCATCCGCCTATCGCCCATGCACCTAATCCTACAACAGAAACCTCTATATCGGTCTT
>CAZLXJ010000067.1:0-16479 GCA_964563645.1 uncultured Actinomycetota bacterium
GCAGTAGCAATCCTTTTTATTAATTCCTATGCCAATAATATCAATGAAAAAAAAGCCTTTTCCCTTATGAAACGCCAAATGCAGGATGTTTATTTTTCCATATCCTCTGATATCATTCCTGAATTCCGTGAATATGAAAGGCTGAGTACTACTGTCCTCAATGCTTACCTGGGTCCTGTAATCAAAAAATATATTAAAAGGCTTCAAAGGGAAATGTATGAAAACAGTATAAATCCGCTTTTCTATATCTGCCAGTCCGATGGAGGAATAACTTCAGCAAAAAGCACAATGTATTATCCTGCCAGAACATTATTCTCCGGACCTGCTGCGGGCGTGATGGGTGCAGCAGCCCTTTTTGGAGAAAAATATGATAATTTAATCACCCTGGATATGGGTGGTACCAGTACAGATATTTCTCTAATTTTAAATCACGTTCCCGTTACAACAACTGATAAAGAAATTGACGGTTTCCCCCTGAGGTTTCCCACTATAGATGTAAACACTGTCGGGGCAGGCGGAGGAAGTATCGCATCGATTGACGAAGGCGGCTTTCTAAAAGTCGGCCCTGAAAGTGCTGGCGCATATCCCGGGCCCGCATGTTATGGAAAAGGTGGAAAAGAACCGACCCTTACAGACGCAAATCTAATACTGGGACTGCTGGACTCGGAACTGCTGCTTGGAGGAAAGATAAAACTTGATATCGATAAATCCAGATCGGCAATAAAGAAATCCATATCTACACCACTGGAAATGTCATTGGAAGGAGGGGCAGCCTCTATTATAAAGATTATTACTTCCAATATATCGGAAAATATAAAAAAAATAACTGCATCAGCAGGCCTCAGTCCAAAAGAAATGAAGCTGGCAGCCTTTGGAGGTGCAGGGCCGATGCATGCTGCCTATATTGCAAAAGAGCTGGGCATAAGCGAGGTTATCATACCTGATAACCCCGGTGTCTTTTCGGCTGCAGGACTTTTCAGCAGTAATCTGACGATGGATTTTGTCAGGACCGTAAGAGATAAGGGTAAGATAAAGTCATTTTTAAAAGAAATAGAAAAAAGGGGAAGTCTCTGGTTTGAGAGGGAAAACATAAGAAAAGAACACCGGAACAGCCTGTGGTCAATGGATATAAGATATTATGGCCAGAATTATGAAATAAACATACCTGTAGAAAAAAAAGATCTTGCAGGCGGATCCTTTAAAAAAATAGAGGATTCCTTCCACAAAAAACATATGGAGACCTATGGCCACAGGCATACGGATAAGAAAATAGAAATAGTTAATCTAAGATTGAGATGCACCGGACTTATCTCAATAGACTTAAAATCTGCCATTTATCATTCAGAAGGCAGGGGCTGTGCAACTTCACAAAAAACAAGAAAAGTTTTTTTTCCGGATAGAAAGAGCTCTTTAATAACCGGCATTTATAATAAAATGCGTTTTCCTGCGTTAAAAGAAATTGAGGGTCCGGCAATTCTTGAAGAAATCGATTCTACCATAGTGATCCCCCCGGGCAATACGGCAAAAATTGACGGAAGCGGAAATGTGATCATCAAATCAGGGAAAAGGTGAAATAAGATCATGGATAACATGAAAAAGATATCAGTAGAAATTATTGGAAACCAGCTAAAGACCATTGCAGAGCTTATGGGGGCGGCACTTGTAAAAAGCTCCTTTTCGGCAAACATTAAAGAGAGGCGCGACTGCTCTACTGCTATTTTTGACCAGGGGGGCAGGCTTGTTGTACAGGCTGAACATATTCCCCTTCATCTGGGATCGATGATGGGCACGGTAAAAGAAATCTGTAACAGATTTTCAGGCAATATGTCCAGAGGAGACGTTTTTATATCAAATGACCCTTTTTACGGAGGTACCCACCTTCCCGATATAAATATTGTCACTCCTTTTTTCAGGGGTAACAGGATAGTAAATTTTGTTGCAAATATTGCCCATCATTCAGATATCGGAAGTGCGGATCCCGGTGGAATCGCAGGAAATGCACGGTCCATTTATGAGGAGGGATTGAGGATTCCGCCCATAAAATTGGTTAAAAAGGGCAATATTGATTCAGGTCTTCTAAACATGATAGTTAAAAATTGCAGGATACCACAGGAAAGGGAACTTGATCTGGAAGCGCAGATAGCCGCGAATAATATAGGAATAAGATACCTTGAAGAATCCTATAAAAAACATGGTGATGATGCCATGCTTTCATCCATGGATGAGCTGATTGATTACAGTGAAAGAAGGCTCAGGGCAAAAATAAAGAAAATTCCGGATGGTACATACTGCTTTGAAGACAGCCTTGACGATGACGGGATACAGCAGGGACCTATTCCCATCAGGGCCTGCATTGAAATTATAAATGATGAATTGAAGATAGATTTCAGCGGATCCGGCCCACAGAGCCGGGGCGCAGTAAATGTAGTCTATTCTGCACTGCTTGCGACCGTTTACTATGTTATAAAAGCCTTTCTTGATCCGGAACTTCCCACCAATGCAGGAATAGGGAGGGTTCTGGAAATAATAATCCCGGACAGGAGTATATTGAATCCGGAGGAACCTGCAGCAGTAGGGGCAAGAACCGATACCTGTCAGAGAATCGCCGGAACGCTGATAGGCGCTTTTAACACAGCCATACCGGATAAAGCTGTTGCGGGTTCCAACGATGCAAGTACCGCTGTTGTATTTTCAAAAGAAAATAAATTTGTCTATGTAGAGGCTATAGGAGGCGGATCAGGAGCATCGGGTATAAGCGATGGACTTGACGGTGTCCAGGTGCACATAACAAATACCTCCAATTTGCCTGTCGAGGTACTGGAATCAGAATTTCCGCTGCGGATAGAGAAATATGAATTTATTCCCGGTTCGGGCGGAAAAGGTAAGTTCAGGGGAGGAATGGGGATTGAAAGGCAGATCAGGGTCCTGGAGGATGATGTTATATTTTCATCCCATGGAGACAGGCATAAGATCCCTCCCTGGGGCTGGAATGGTGGAGAAAAAGGGCAATGCGGGAAGTTTGTTTTGAACAATTCCAGAACACTACCCTCTAAAAATTCCGGGCTGCTGCTTAATAAAGGCGACCTGATCACCATAATGACTCCCGGCGGAGGGGGATTTGGTAAACCAGGTGCAGTTAAATATGAGAAATCCAGGTAAGATAGTGTTACATGAAAAAAGTTTATAAATAATATAATATATAAAATGTAATTACCTTATAAATAGAGGATAATGTGCTTAAAAAGATTTTAAGGAATTTTGCCTTAGTATTAATCGTATTTTTCCTATCATTTATATTTTTACTTAGCTGTAAAAACAATGAAAAGACAAAAGGAGATGAGGTACCGGAAATGAAAATTCAAAGCAATTCTTTCGGGAACAGCAAGATGATGCCTGCAAAGTTCACATGTGATTCCGAGAATGTAAGTCCCGGACTTACATTCAGCGGGGTACCGGCCGGTTCTAAAAGTCTTGTACTTATAGTAGATGATCCTGATGCGCCCGGTGGAACATGGGTCCACTGGACAGTCTGGAATATCGACCCGTCTGTAACAGAAATTCCTGAAGACAGTGTCCCCGAAGAGTCCATTGAGGGAAAAACAGACTTCGGAAAACCGGGATATGGAGGTCCCTGTCCGCCTTCAGGTACACACCGCTACTTTTTTAAACTCTATGCACTGGATACAGTACTGGACCTCGATGCTTCTGCAACTGCAGCAGATATTGAGAATTCCGTGAAGGGACATGTACTTGAAAATGCCCGGCTGATAGGACTTTATAAAAGAAGCTGAAACAAGCGGCCTATATTAACAGTGAAGGCGAGGGCCTGCCTTTGCTTTTCCAGTATTGATTGTTTACTGTATTTTCTAAATCCTATATAAATATATCGACTCTTGATTGCAGGCTTATGATCCCTGAGCAGATTCTTATAAGTTCTCATAAGTACCTTTGATGTGTCCGGCTACCATATCTCCGATCTCTGATGTAAGATAGCCCATCCTGCCGGCACTCAGGCTTTTTATCCTTGTACAGGCAAAAGAGACGGCTTCCTCTATTAATCCTGCAGCTTCATTTTCACCAAGATGTTTAAGCATCATCCTGCCTGCCTCAATTGCGGCAAGGGGATTTATTATATTCATACCTGTATATTTTGGTGCAGAACCGCCTATTGGTTCGAACATGGAGGTACCCCCGGGGTTAATGTTCCCCCCGGCAGCAATACCCATGCCCCCCTGTATCATTGCACCAAGGTCGGTTATTATATCACCAAACATATTTGGGATTACCATTACATCAAACCATTCAGGATTCTTTACCATCCACATGCATGCTGCATCTATATGATTGTATTCTGTCTCTACTTCCGGATAATTTTCCTTCATATCCATGAAGGCTCTGAACCAGAGGTCCCCTACATATGTCAGGACGTTTGTCTTGTTTACCAGAGTGAGTTTACCCGGCTTTCCTTCCCTCTTTCTTTCCATTGCAAGCTCGAAAGAATACTTAAGACAGCGGTCGACCATCTGCCGGTCGTAAACCATAACCTGTGTCGCAACTTCATTTATCGAGCCCTTTCTGCTTATTCCTCCATGTCCTGTATATAAACCGCCTGTATTTTCCCTGACAACTATAAAATCTATATCATCGGGACCTTTGTCCTTAAGAGGGCAGTCTACGCCTGGATAAAGCTTCACGGGTCTTAAATTTATGTACTGGTCCATGGCAAATCTTAACCTTAACAGTATGCCCACCTCAAGTATTCCCGGAGCAACTTCAGGATGGCCTATTGCACCCAGATAAATAGCTTTAAATTTTCTGAGCTCATCTATTTCTGAATCCTTTATGGTCTCTCCGGTGTCAAGGAATCGCTGACCTCCGTAGTCAAAATATTTAAATGAAAAATCTATACCGAACCTCTCCCCTGCAGCTTCAAGCACCTTCCTGCCCTCTTTTATAACTTCTGGCCCTGTACCATCTCCCGGAATTACTGCAATTTCATAATTTTTTGTACCGGGCATTTTTCCTCCTGATTTATAATCCTGTTACAATTACTGGTATATTATATATAAATATGCATTTATTTCACTAAAAATTTCAAACATAATTCACAGCATGATCTCAACAAAAAATAAGGCTCTGTTATATGTTTATATATCATTTACAGCACTTTTTTTAAGATTTATCCCATGAAGCTTTAATTTATCGTCCTCAATATATCCCACTCTTCAGGCGGAGCCTATTTTTTATCAGTTCTGCCTTCGATTCAGCGGCGGCCCGGCCTCTTTCTATTATTTCCCTTCCTCTTATAAGATCAAAGAAGCCAAAATCCCCCACCTCGGAACTTATGACAATATCTGCCTTTCTCTCAGATTCTTTTTTTAACTCTTTTTCCATGATATTTAAACTGGTATCGATTATCGACTGCACGGATACTCCTTTTATGTTTTTTCTATCAGTTTTATTTTTTAATATCCTGATATATTTCCCTGACCCTGAGCTACCGATCTCATCCCTGCCGGCATTGCCATCTTTTAGATTCCTATATTTTTCCCTGTCTTTTTCAAATGCTATTGTGGAAGCAATCACTATATCGGCGCCAAGCTCCCTTGCAGATTCTGTCGGCAGAGGCTCGATAATCCCCCCGTCTACAAGGAACATATTATTTATCAGCACCGGGGCAAAAAACCCGGGTATAGATATTGATGCCCTTACCGCATCCAGCAGTTTCCCTTCTGTCAACACTACTTTTTCCCTTTTAAACAAATCCACGGCCACACAGCAAAATTTACCGCTGCAGTCATCAAAGGTCTTCTCATCAAGGAATTTTCTCAATACCCCGAGCACCTTTTTCCCATTAATCATCCCTGTTTTGGAAAGTGCAATATCTGAAAAAAGTAGGAAACTCCTCCAGTCCATAGATTCTACATATTCCCTCATATCCTTAAGAGATGTCCCGGAGCAGTAAAACGAGCCGATTATCGCACCCATGCTCGTACCTGCTATTATGTCAGGCCTGACCCCCATCCCCTCAAGGACTTCCAGGACTCCAATGTGGCAGAGCCCCCTCGCTGCCCCTCCGCTGAGCGCTACTGCTATTTTTTTCTTTCGGAACATGTTTTAAGATTAAATCACAGATCAATAATTTTCAATATTTCCTATCGATAATCTTATAATCAATAACGGGTTTATTCAAACTCTTCTTTTTAACGAAGCCCCTGTCAGAAAACGCTAACCTGCACCCGGCAATTATTTTAAAACATACCCGTATTAATGTATAATCCATAATAAGCCGGCATTTTTTATAGCCTTATTGTAAAAATAATATCAATAAAATATATTTGATATGGCAAAAAATACAAAATCCTGCGAACGGCCGCCCCGGCAGCCGGTTAAAAATTATGCAAATAGAGATACAACTCTGTTAAAAGGGCTGTTACTCTTACTTATAACAAGCCTTGTTCTTCAAGGATGCAGTGTAATTGAATTCGATTTTTTTGGGAAAACAGCTGAAGGGAGCGGAGATGAAACAGAAGATACCTCATTTGATGAAATAGAGGACATTAAAGAACCGGTCCCGGAATACGATCAGCGTGAAGCGCCGGCAAATGATCTGGAAGCATCCGGTTCATCTGCTGAAACGGATACAGTAGATAAAACAGAAGATCAAAACATCAACGACATGCGCCGCTATTTCTCTGAAGCAATAAAATACTTTGATGATGGGTCCTATATAATAGCAGAATATTACCTTCGCGGGATAGAGGATACCTATCTTATATTGCAGGACCATATCTTTTACTATCTGGCTAAAAGCCTGCTCATGCAGGGAAAATATGAACAGTCAATTGAATATTATGAAAAAGTCCTTCATAATTTTCGCGGCAGTATCTGGATTGAAGGGTCTGCACTGGAACTAGCAGACATCTATTACCTAATGGAAGAATATCCGATAGCAGAGGAAAAATATACTGATTTTATAAATATGTATCCTGATTCAGAACACTTACCATATTCCATATACAGGCGCGCCTCATGCCAGGAAATAGACGGAAGGGCGACAGATGCATTTTCTGGTTATAAAAAAGTGTGGCTGGAGCATCCTGCAAGCGAATATTCTGATATCTCTTTTTATGATATTGAAAGGATGGAAGAAGAAGGGCTTATAACAACGTTTTTACCTTCTGCAGAAGAGGTGTTTGCCAGGGGTGAATTGCTTTTCAATGATTACCGCTACCGTGATGCAATAGAGCAGTTTGACAGGATAATAGAAGAATACCCATCAGATTCATATTCATCAGAATTATATTCCAGTGTCTGTTTCAGGCTGGGGATGAGTTATTATAATCTTGGCGAGTATGATAATGCCGAAAAGTGGCTCTCCGTCTGTTACGGGCAGTATCCCGGAAGCGCATGTGCAGATGCTGCAGTTTTCTTCCTGGGAAGGGCATACACAAACCTTGATGATGACCCCGGTGCAGTGATTTATTATCAAAAATTACTGTCACAATATCCTTCAAGCAGCTATGGGGATGACGCACTTTACAGAATGGGCAGAATATATTCTATAAATAATGATACAGAAAAAGCCATAGAAAGTTTCCGGAAAGTATTTGACCTGTACCCGTCAGGAGACCGGACCGATGAAGCCCTGTGGGAGCTTGGCTGGATATATTATAAAAGCGGCAATTACCATTCCGCAAAAGAAACCTTTTCAAATATTGCAAATCTTTTCAATAAAACCCCGCCCGGGGAAAAGGCCCTCTACTGGCTGGCAAAATGTAATATAAAAATGGGTGAGACGGAAGAAGCTGAAAATCTGTGCAGGCAGATAGTGGAATTGGGAAACTATTCATATTATACATTTTCTGCGCTTGAACTTTCCAGGTCAATTGGTGGAAAAGTCGAAATTCCATATATTGATACCGGCCTTTCTCCAGCAGATCAAGGACTAGAAAATTTGCTTCCAGACATATTTGACGGTCTTGAGAGGGACAATATCAGCGTAGATGGACGCGCTGATCACATAACAAAAGCCATGGAACTTATTAAACTTAACTTCAACAGTTCTGCTTCCATGGAGATCGAAGCAGGTTCTGATATACTGGAAGAATCGCCCGGTAGGGTACTTGAGATTGCAACACTGTATTTCAGATCTAATGATTATCCAAACTGTCTCAGCATAATTTATGACAATATCAGTTATATAAAAAAGAACCTTTCCGAAGACCATATTGCTTATACGTATTATCTGTATTACCCATATGGATTCAGGGATATAGTGGATAAATATTCAGCAGCATTCAACCTGAACCCATTATTTGTTCTGGCTGTTATAAGACAGGAATCAAGCTTTAGAACGGATGCAGGATCATACGCAGGTGCCCGCGGACTCATGCAGATAATGCCTTCCACGGGTGCCGGTATAGCCAAACAGATAGGAATTGTTGATTTTAAAGAAGAAATGCTTTCGGACCCGGAAATAAATATAAATTTAGGAACTTATTATTTAAGACGGCAGCTTAATAATTTCGGGAATGAATTAATCTACTGTCTGGGAGCATATAACGGCGGACCCGGGGCGATGTCGGGCTGGATAAAACGCTTCGGTTCATTGGATGAAGATGAATTCATAGAAAATATTACTTTTCTGGAGACAAAGGAATATATAAAAAGGGTACTGGGAAATTATCATTTATATAAGATGCTCTACCAGGAGTAATTCAAACCATTACAGGGATCCCATTAAAAGAAACCAGCCTGATAATGTAATAGCCGATATTATTGTTGTAAATATCTCATAACCCAATAAGGCTAACCTTCTTATCTCCGGGAGAGTTTTCCCGCATATTTATTTTTATACATCGACTTCTCCGCATATTCTAAAACTTTTTTTATCTCCATATCAGCATTATTTTTTTCAGCAATTCCGAATGAAATACTGATCGGCATTTTTTTTGAACTTCTAATTATACATTTTTCCTTTATCCTGAGAATAATATTTTCTGCTTCTTCTTTTGGTGTATCCGGCAGTATAATACAGAATTCATCTCCACCTGTTCTTGAAATAACATCTGTACCCCTGAAATTATCGCTCATAATATCTGCTATCTTTTTTAGAAGATGATTACCCCTGCTGTGTCCGAATGTATCATTTACATATTTCAGCCTGTCCACGTCCCCCATTATTATAGTTACAGGAAGCCTCCTGGTTTTTCTCAGCCTCTTTATCTCCTCATTAAAATAAGCCCAGTTATACAGGCCCGTCAGTGCATCATGGAATGATAAATATTTTATTTTTTCTTCATATTTTTTATATTCTGTTTTATCCCTTACTATGCCCTCGTAGTATACAGGCCTTCCATTCCTATATAATACCCTTGAACTTATTTCAACATATATTTTTGAACCATCCATTTTTTTCAAACATGTCCCAAATACCCTGTTCCTATCATTAAAATCAGGCCTGTCTTCCCTGTTAAAATACAGGTTCTTAGTATTCACCTTCAATAATTGCTTTCTACTGGCATATCCCAGTATTTTTACCAGTGAATTATTTACTTCGACATACTGGCCATCCAGCTTACTTATATACATACCGTCTATAGCATTTTCAAAGAGATCCCTGTATATTAGCTGAGATTTTTTAAAATCAGTCCAGTAATCTCGCATATTTTTTAATAACTCTGCGGATAGTATTATATCTTTTACTTTTTTTAATATATTTAGCATTATTAAATATGCATTTAAAAATAAAATCTTATCTATATTCTTATAACCTGAACCATTCTAATTTTAATCATGCAGACTATTCTATCAACTTAATAAGTGTATAATATCTCTATATTTTTTATATTCATAAATAACTTTAATTATATATACATAATATTTATATAATATTTTATTAATAAAAATATTTATATTAATATGAAAAGCAATTTTTAAAATATCAGTTAAACATATTTTAATAAAATGTTGATAAAATTGTCAACTATTTTCCCCACTTAATCATTTATCAGATACAGATATACAGGTATATTAATATAAAAAAATAAATATTAGCCAAAAACCGTCTGATGAAATATTCAAATAAAAGATTTAATATTGCTCTGAAAGAAATTCTTGATAAGGATAAGGTTAAACTGAGAGGGCTTGCAGGCAAGACAAATCTGAATTTTACCTACTTTAGTAAATTAAAAAATAGGACAAAACGGCCGCCGGTAAAAACAATCGAAGTGATTGCAGAGGGCCTTAACATACCGCCTGAATACTTTCTTGAATATAGGATACACAGGATAACCGATTTCCTTCTAAAAAACCCTGAATTTGTCAAACCTGTGCTGACATATCTTGAAGTACTGAAAGAGAAACAGAAATTAAGGGTTGCTGAAAAAAAAGAACCTTTTGACAGAGATAAATGATTAATACAGGATTTTTGTTGTCTGACCGTTTAATTCCCTTAAGAAACTTTAGGCTATATTCATACCCATGATATCCATATATCCGCGGTAGGAATATCTTTATAAAATCAAAATATTCTTAATTTTATTACAGTTTTAATATAATATATACATACAGATGAAAAACCGTGCTATAAGAAAAAAAAATACCTTTAACCCCAGTTACAGATATTTCATCCACGCAGGGATAATAATTGCCATTCTGCAGTTCTGGCTGTTAAAAAATTTTTATCAGGAACAGAAAATAATAAAGCTTCCTGACAAACTCTTCCAATCCTCCATAGAGTATCCTGAAGAAGAATTAATCCCTGAGCTGCCTGATGATTCCCTTACGGATGACATAAGCATTCCAGCTATAGGCGAAGAAACAGGAAACGGGGAAATTTCTGAGGAAGAAGTACAGGATTCTGCAGAAAACAGCAACGGACCGGAAAATCAGGACCTCACCGAAACGCAAAAGAAGATAGTCCTTACGCTTCTGGATCTTTTAGATAAAGACATTGAATACGGTTATGAAGTATTTCCTGATAGCGGTTATCCAACTAATAATATATGGATTTCCACCGATGTGGTCTCAATGGTCCTAAAAGAAGCCGGCCTGGACCTTATGGAATTGATATATAAAGACATGTCGGAACACAGGGAAGACTACCCCATGGATATAAAAGGCAGAAATGAAGCAATCAAGTATATTGACTTCAGGGATGTATTCTTCCAGGAACAATTTTTCAGGAGGCATGCTTTTGAGCTCCCGGTTGAATATGATAATGAAGATCCCAATAATAATATATTATGGCAGCCAGGCGATATACTCTTTTTCCAGTTTGATCAGGATAACCCCTATAAAGACCTGGGAGGTTTTGTATCTTCCAGAAAGAACGGACAGGGGGTCCCTCTCGTTATAATGATATCTGCTGAATTAGGTACCGTAAGCGAGGTAGATGTTCTCCAGGAATATAATATTGTGGGGCACTACCGTTACCCCTGCCCGGAAGTAGATTAATCTATCCATTCCCGAGGGTAGAAGAATATAATCATTTAAAAAATATAAATGGATTAAAATTGGTTTTTACATCATAATAATCAACTTTTTCCACCCTTTTAAGACCGTTCACTATCTTATATGTTAGCGGAGTAAATACAACCTCCATAAGGACTTTAAACACATAATTGGATATTATTATTGCCGCAAGCAGGCTGTTGTCATATATCCCATAAAATGCAATTAGAACAAATATTATTGTATCTACACCCTGCCCGGCTATTGTGGAACTTATAGTTCTGGCGGCCAGCCACCTCCCTCCGGTAAATACCTTCATTCTGGCCATAATATATGAATTTGAAAATTCTCCCGCAAAATATGCTATAAGTGAAGCTGTGACTATCCTGGGTGTCTGTCCAAGTATGGACATATATGCATCCTGCAGCTCCCATCCCTCAGCTGGCTTTATAAGCGCTATCAGGCCCAGTATCAGTGACATTAAAAGGGCACTAAAAAATCCTATCCATATTACCCTTCTGCTTTCCCTGTATCCGTATACTTCTGTAAGAATATCACCAAATATATATGATAAGGGGAACAGCACCGTACCTCCGTCAAATGTAAACTTCCATATATCTACTATTTTTGTCGAAGCAATATTTGAGATAAGAAGCACTGCTACAAACAATCCCACTATAAGGTCGAAAAATCTGTATCTTTTACCGCCGGGTATTTCGTTTTTCATGTTAATGCCTGAATGCATTCGCTTTATAAACCGGAAAATTATAATAGATTAATAAAGAATATAATGCAAACGGTGTTGTACTCCTAAAATATTTTTGAAATACTTTAACATATTGGGTTATAATAATTAATGCAAAAACTATTTTTGATATGCGGGGTTAAATATGAATAAAGAAAAGGATTTTGACAAAAGCTATATCGGTTATCTTGTTGGCGGCGCTCTGCTGGGGGTAATAGCAGGTTATGTAGTAAAAAAAGTAGGGCCAAAAAATATTATGAATATGATCAAGCAAAAAGATATTATCCCCCCTTCCATTTCTAATTTGATCAATGAATTTTCGTCACGGAAAAAACAAATGGACCAGTAGCATCTGCAATATAGATTAACAGGCCTTTCCGGATAAAAACAGCAAGGCCTGTTAATTAAATCTGTAACTGTATAGATTCAAAGATTTTGCCTATTTTTTTCTGGGCATTTTTTTCATTACCATGAAATAATATATTATTGAAGGGATGTATCCCAAAAGTATTATAAGTAGCAGCCAGACAACTTTTATATTATCTCCTCCTCCGGGGAATTCATCATTTTTCCTCTTTGCACAATCAACGATTGTGATTATCCAGAGTACGAAAAGAAGCAGGCCGATTATAACAAGAATGCCATAGCATATTATCATAAATGCACCCAAACCTCCAACTGCCGCATCTTCTGCAGTACAACCAGAGACCAGAGCTGCGACCAGCATTATGAGCGAAACCAGCGTTAACAATTTTTTCATCTTTCCTCCTTTTTTACTTTTATGTTATATAAGCACATTTAAAAAATACAGACTGCCTTCATATGGCTATTGTTTCCATTAAAATAATATTTATACTATTAATATTTATTTTTATAAAGATATTTATTTTAATTTTTTGAAATTATGTCAAGTTTTGTATAAATAAAGGTTCGTGCTTCTTTAAAATTTTTAGCATAAAAGCTATCCACGCCTCAATTGTCAGTTTTTATAAATCCGGGGTATCCTGCTCTTAAGCATGCATACCACTTCATAATTTATTGTCCCCATTATTTCCGCCAGATCATCAGCCGATACATTCTTGTCACCTGAAGACCCTATTATCACCACTTCATCTCCCGGCAAGATCTTTTTCTTCTTTGAAATTTCTGTTATATCAATCATGAACTGGTCCATGGTTATATTCCCTATCACCGGGGCCTCCATCCCCCCCAGTAGTACTTTTGACCTGTTTGATAGTATCCTGCTGTAACCGTCAGCATAACCAACAGGTATGGTCGCAATTACCGAATCTCTTTTTGTTGTGAAGGTACGGCAGTATGAGACATGTTCTCCCCTGGCAGTTTTTTTAATAAAAGATATCCTGCTTTTTAGCGAGAGTACGGGTTTTAATTCAGAAACAGCCTCCCTGGCCTTTTCAGGCAGCCAGTCCTGCCACCCCTTGCTGTATGGGCTCAAACCGTACAGTGAAATGCCGGTCCTGACCATATTAAAATGGGTATTTTCAAAACGAAAAAATGCAGCGCTATTTGCAAAATGTATATCTTTAAATGATATTCCAAGTCCGGCTAATTTCTCCCCTGTTTCAGAAAATCTCTGCATCTGCTTTATGGTAAAGGAGGGATCTTCCTCTCCTGCGCAGGAAAAATGTGAAAATATGCCCTCAGCATTTAAATATTTTAATCCTGCGACAGTTACCATATCTGATATATTCCTCCAGTTTATTCCAATTCTATTCATGCCGGTATCTATGTTTATGTTTACAGTAGCTACACGGCCGAGCTTGCCGGCAATACTGGAATAAAATCCAGCGGATTCGGTAGAATTTACCGTAAGGACGAGGTTATTCTTTATCGCATCTTCAGCAGCTGCTTCCGTACATTTACCAAGTATATAAATTGGAGCCTTTATCCCATTTTTCCTGAGCAGAATTCCTTCATCAGCAATCGCCACTCCCAGAGCGTCTGCGCCGCTCTTTATAGCACGCTTTGATATCTCAACAGACCCGTGGCCGTATCCATCTGCTTTTACCACCGCCATTATCTTTGTCCCGGGTCCGGCTCTGTGCGCCTTTATAACCCTCATATTATTTTCAAGATTTGAAAGATCGACTTCCATCCAGGCATAACGATTGTCTTTTAAACGTTCAGGCTGCATCCGGTTCCTTTCAGGATTTTAAAAATATCATTATCTTATCATCGATCTTACTATATCCGCCCTGGCTACAATACCAGCCAGCTCATCCTTATCATCCATTACGGGGAGCCGGTTAATATTATATTTGATCATAAGATCTGCAGCTTCACTCACAGTAGTTTCTGCCTTAACAGTTATAACATCAGATGTCATAATATCCTCCACCTTTGTCCCCAGATATTTTTTAAGGTTATTTTTAAATTTATTAAGGCTCTCCAGATATATTATACTGTCCAGCAATTTGAAATATCTGGGGAAATGAAGGTCGGAATCCTTAACTATAAGGTCCCCCTCGGTGGCAATACCAACGAGCCGGCCGGTGCTGTCAACCACCGGGACTCCGCTTATCTTATTTTTAATAAGCAATGACGATAATTCTTCCACTGATGCGTCTTTATTTATTGTGATAACCTTCTTTACCATTATATCACTGACTGCCTGTCCCCCGGCCATATTAAAACTCCTTTGCATATTTTAATTTTTCTATTTCCAGAAATACCTCTTTCATACCTTCAAGCAGGTCTGTTGCAATAAGAGCAGTCCTGCTGCTTTTTTTGGATATTATATCTGCAGCCATTCCATGTATATATGTCCCGCACACGGCAGCCTCAAGTGAATTCATACCCTGGCATAAAAGCGAACCTATTATACCGGAAAGTATATCTCCTGTACCGGCACTTGCCATTCCCCAGTTGCCTGTAGGATTAATAAAGCTTATCATATTATTTTTTACTTCCCCGGTACCGTTACTGCTCATTTCTTCACTTTTTCTGGACGGAAGGGGCGCTGATATAATTGTTCCTGCACCCTTAAGGACAGAAACAGCATTGAACCTTATGCTTGAATTCTCATTGATCTCAAGCCTTTCTTCCAGGGCTATTCTATCTATCCCCATTATGGAAGAAAGCTCGCCGGCATGGGGGGTTATAACAAGATCTGCATTCCTGATTTCCTGTTCATCTTCAACATTATGAAGACCGGTAAGGGCCTGAAGCCCGTCTGCATCCAGGAGCACCGGTATTTCCAGACTGCCGATAAGTTCCCTTACAAGACGGATAGTTTCGGGTTCCCTTGAAATGCCCGGGCCTATTACCGCTGCGTCGCTTCTGCCTGCAAGATCCATTATTGCACCAAGACTGTTATAATGAATTGACACCCTGTCAGTCTGCTCCAGGGGATATGTTATTACCTCCGTAAGCTTTTCTTCAAATATATCATTAGTGTCCCCTGGACAGGCAAGCGAGACCAGGCCGGCCCCTGCCCTCAGTGCACCCATGCAGGTCATTGCTGCTGCCCCTGTAAAGCCTATAGATCCGGCTATAACCAGAAGCTTTCCAACCCTGTGCTTATAGGTCCATGGTAGTTTCTCCGGAAGTTTTTCCGATACCCATTTCAGCGACGGCTCGAATATCTTTTCATATCCCTCAAAATATTTCGGGGGAATGCCTATATCAAGCACTTTTATGGATCCGTTATGGCTTGCTCCCGGATAATTTATATTACCCATCTTTTTACATCCAAATGTTATGGTTTTGTCTGCATATACTGCGCCTCCAAGCACCCTGCCATTGTCAGAGTCAACCCCGGAAGGTATGTCTACAGAATATACCCATATCTTTTTGTTCGCCATCCTTATAGAATTTATTGATTCAATAATATCCAGTGCAGGTCTTCTTACCTGGTTTTTATGGAGGCCGGTGCCGAATACAGCATCGACTATGAAATCGCACGTTTTAAGCCGGTCATTAAAAGCTTCGGAATCCGCGGATTTGAGATACTCCGCAATACCGGGGTTACTCTCAATAAGTTTACTGTAATAATAGGATGAATCAGAAGAAAATTTCTCGGGAAGAGTTATATGAAAGACGCTTATGTTGAAACCAGATTCTATCAAATATTTTGCAATAACAAAACCGTCTCCTCCGTTATTTCCGCCCCCGCAGATCACAATACCCCTGGGCGGCCTTTTTAATCCTGAATTCTTATAATCAAAAACGATCTCTTCCGCTGCTCCTGTACCGGCATTTTTCATAAGTTTTTTTGAGTCTATTCCATCGGCAATGGCTTTCCTGTCTATTTCTGC
>CAZLXJ010000068.1:0-18489 GCA_964563645.1 uncultured Actinomycetota bacterium
TATAGATGCAAAACAGACACCATGCGGGATATGTTCATCTTCAGGCACCATGGGACATTCACTCAGCCTCGGAAGAAGCGATCTTGTTACCGTGATGGCAGAATCGGCAACTATGGCTGATGCTGCCGCAACAGCAGTGGCGAACTCTATTTTGGAAAATACAGATATAGAAAAGTCAATAAGTATATATAAAAAATATAAAGAGGTGAAAGGTATTATAATAATTAAAGATGGCCGGATCGGTATATGGGGCAAACTCCAGCTTGTTAGATCGGATAATAATCAGCATCCATAGTTTTTATCTTTTTTCTTCCGGCGGTTTTACAGTAATGCCGCTCTTAGGGGTGGCGGTTTCTTTTGATAGTATACTTTCACCCTTAAACAGCCCGCCCTTGGCTATCGTAAGGAGTGCTTCCCTCTGCACAAGTTTGCCATTGAATTTTCCGGTGGAGGATATTTCAACTTCGCCTGAAGCTTTCATCTCACCGCTGAAAGAGCCTGCGATTATTGCATTATTTGTCTGCACACTGGCGTCTACTTTCCCTTCCTTGCCAATAACAAGTTCTTTATCAGATATAATTTCTCCTTTTACAGTCCCATCAATCCTTGTAGAGCCAGGGGAATTTATTTTTCCTTCAATTGTAACACCCTCTGCAATGACTGTTATTGTCTTGCTGCCCTTAATTTCGCGGTTTCTTTTTAATGCCATTATCCTCCATCCCTTAATAATTTTAATGTTTTCTTTTAAGACGGGAGTAATTATAACATTTTAAGAAAAATTTTTGATATATTTTATTACTTTTATTTTGTTAAATAAAAATATAGAATGATATCAAATTGCAGCATGATAGCGGAGGGCAGGAGAGGCGGCAAATTTGCTGCAATTAATAACAGTTAGTCAACCGTGCTAATGAAGGTAAGAAACACTTATAAACTAACAACTGTATGGCTGGTTCCTGTTTTTGCTGTCGTATTTTGCCTGGCTGTCTCATGTATGTTTTACAAGGCAGATGAAGGTTTAAATGATGTCCGGAAGGAGGAAGAGGCCGGGAAGAACGGCAGCAGCATTGGGCAAGAAATATCTTCAGGAGAGGGTGATAGCAGAAGTCCGGAGGACGTGAATGAAAGTAAAGCCCCTGTAAAGATATGGATGGAAGAGGTAATCCCCGGGCAAATAAAGCAGGCACTGCTTGAAGATATAGAGGATAATCCGGATTTTACAATAGTTCAGGAAAGCTGTGACGCCGATGTATTATTTGAAATAGTACCCGCAGGAGCCCTGACCGATGGAGACAGTTTCTACAGAGATCCGGGCATTTCTTATTTAATGGCTCCGGTTACCGGCTTTTTTAATATCGAGGACGAGATTGGATGGGACGACCTTAGATCATTGTGGAACGGGAAAAGCGGCTCACCCGATTATATTTCAGAAAGCGGTTCTCCAGCCAGTATCTATATCGGTGAAGAGGACTACAGGATACTGGTAAAGATAATGGGGAAGCCTGCAAATGAAAATATAGAAATAACTCCAGGTGATGAATCGGTCGGCAAAGTGCAGGAGGATGACGGAGGCATTTCAATAATACCGTTTGACAGGATAGAAAAGAGGTTCAAAGTCCTTGATCTAAATGGTATGTCAGTATTTGATCCATCCCTAAAATATAAGGATTACCCCCTGGCATTCTCCGTAGTCCTTCATGGAAAAGATGATGACATGGTAGAGAAGGTTTATTCATATTATGAAGATATTTCTGACCTCAGGACAATTACTTTTCTGAGGCAAATTAAAAAGTAAAGCTAAGCCTTTCCAACCTTAAACTTTATTGGATATGGATTATCGCCAAACATCTGTGGTTTCATCAAATTTATTTCCTTTAAAAAACTAGCTAAAACCATATTTTCTGCCCTGGTATTAAATGGTACCATCTCTACTGTAACCGTATCCTTACCATTCAATTTGATATGCCCACCATTTTCTAGAATCCTCCTAAGAAAATCTAGTTGGTCCCGGTAGTTATGGTAGTGATGGTCAAGCACTTCAAGGGCCATCTTTCTTGCATTAAGGGCACAGACTTTTAAGGTATCTACAATCAGTTTCTTGCTGAAATTAAATGTCTTAAATTTTCCATATATTAAACATTCAAGACGATTTACCTGCTTAGGTAGCAAAGCCATTTTTGCCTCAACCTCTTTAAGTTGTTCTGCAAGACTCTCTCTTTTAGCTAAAGAAGTTCTGTTTCGTTTTAGTTCTGCTACCTGGGCTATGGTCCTATCTCTTTTTTTGGTCTGGGCAAATGTCCACCTTCCTATTTTCTCATCAATTTTTGCAATATCCCTTTTAATTTTGCCTTTCCTGTAACGCAAGGGTCTTAGCATGGGATTGGCCATCATCTTATCTTGTCGAAGATCCGGTGGCAGCAAATCATCACTTAGGAATATATCTTTTTTGTAATCTTCCATACTGTAGCTTGTTATCTCGTCAATTCCAAACTGGCCTATTTCTACCTTAAAATCACATTCTTCCCTCCAGCGATAGATTATTGCTTCTGCTACCTCTTTAGCTGGTCTGTCCATGTCATTTGTTATAAGTGAGGAGTACATATAATCCTTGTACTTTGCAATTCGTCTAGCAGTCTTTCTGCGTAGCACTATCTTACGCATACGATCTTTTTTTGTCCTTGCTATCTCAGCTACCCCAAGAGTTACCTCCCTGGGTTTATTGGGAATATTTCTTTTAAACTTAATTGTAAATTCACTAAATTTAAGATCTTCTTTAGAATAATCTACCTTATCAGCCTTTGACCAAACAATATAGTAGGACCTCAAGTTCCTGCCAAATGCAGAAAAGATTTTTTTGTCATATCCAGCGCGGTCAAATACAAAGGTTAGCTTTGCCTTTGTCTTGTATATGCTTTTTATTCTCTTTACCATTACTGGCAGAAGCTCCTTAAAATTATTGAAATTATCACGCAAAAGAAAACATATTGGATTTCCCCATCTGTCATGGACAAAAGTATGCTGTGCTCCTTCCATCATCCTATCATATATATGGCTAAATCCAGTAAGGACTTTTACTTTACCTGAATATGTGTCTAAGTGATCATCTATGTAGAATATATCTGTACCACAACTTAAGTTAGAAAGGTAGTTTTTGGCAAGAGCTGTAGATATCATTTCTGTATCCAGTTTTTCAATTGCAGTAGATAGTTTCCTTCTTGCAGTCTTTCGGCCGGGGGATTTATTTACTCCCATAAGTATTCCAAATTGGCTGCGGGTTATTCTTTTTACCCTTTCTATATTTATTATATTAAACTGAACCATCTGTATTATCATTATCATAAAGGATCTAAGATCGCAGGCTTGCTTTAAATCTTTGTACTTTTCCAGTACCCCTTCTGTTAATTTGGATATAAAAACATTTAGCACCAGCCCTGCTGCGTAACGGCTATAAAAACCTTTCTTTAGTCTTACGTTAAGTTTTTCTCCATTAGTATGGTTATCTTTTTGGGCTTTTAGTTTTGTGGTAGAATTTTTCTCAGGCTCCTTTGGTAGTAGATTTTTCTCTCTTACTGGTATGGTTATTTGTCTTATTAGTTCTTTGGATATTTGTGTCCCAAATTTTTCCTTAACCTTTTTGGCTATTGCAGGACGAATACTCTTCACTCTCTTTTTTTTAAGTTTTATATAGCAGTCTTTTACAAATACTGCTATATCATCTGTTATCTTGCTTGGCCTGCCACGTCTGTCTTCTAAAAGTGAAGATAAGCCATTTTGGGCCATATTCTTAGAATATCTGGTTACAAGACAAGGATTTATAGAGAAGGCTTCACTTACTGCTACCTTGCGTACACCAGCATTACCAAACAAACCTGCCAGTATCTTTTTTGTCTCACTGTCATCTCTTCTATAAGACGTAAAATGTGACATTCCAAAGTATACATCTAATACATTTTTATCTTTGCTATTTGTAGTTGTAGATATTATTTCATTTCCTTTCTGTGTTCCTAAAATTCCTTGCATTTCCATGTGGTATTTCTCCTTTTTATTTTTAAATTCCACACTATATTTATACCACATAAGATACTATATGTCAAGTAATTCTTTACTTATTTTCTTGCCTCTAATCCCCCAAAATAGGCAAATGTCCTGAGGTCAGGAAGATATTTATATTACCAACAGGGATATGTCAAAGTTTACCAGTCTTATGATGACCGGAGTGACTGCTATGGCACGGAGCAAGGCAATCGGAAGGAAAATGGACGAAGCAGGAGTCCTCTATCCAGCTGAAAAAATTGCCGATGTCCTCAGGTCTGCTGACATAACCCATATTAGCAATGAAATACCTTTTGTAGAAGGATGTCCGGGAAAGGGATGGCCGATATTTTGCAGTGATCCAGATTATATGGAGCTGCTGCGTTTTGTAGACGTCGATGTAATAGAACTTACCGGGAACCATATGAATGATTACGGGCATGAATGGATGCTGTACACCCTGGAGATGTACGAAGAAGAAGGCTGGCCGTATTTTGGCGGGGGAAGGAATCTGGATGAATGCTACAGACCGGCAGTACTGGAGTCAAAGGGCCATAAGTTTGCATTTCTCGGGCTCAACTGGTTCGGCCCCCAATCAACATATGCAACCGAAGACAGTCCGGGCTGCGCACCGGGCCCGGAAGAACAATATTTTAAAAAATTTGAAGAAATAATAGCGGACCTTAAGGATAGGGGCTATATTGTGATTTTTACTTTTCAGTACTATGAGGCTCCGCAATATTTTCCCACCGGCCAGCAGGTAGTGGATTTCAGGAGGATGATAGATGCAGGCGCGGATATAGTGAGCGGCAGCCAGTCGCATTATCCCATGGGTGCAGAGCTTTACAATAATGGTTTCATAAGTTACGGACTCGGAAACCTGTTTTTTAATATGAGCAATATCACCGGATTAAGACAGGGGATAATAGCAAAGCACATTTTCTATGATGGAAGGCACATAAATACAGTGTTGATCACAACCATGCTTGAGGATGATCTTAGCCGGGTGAGGCTTACCACACCTGAAGAAAGAAAAATACTCCTGGAGTCAGTATTTGAAGGTAGTATAGAGTGATAGCATATTATTTAAAATAATAGATGATCACATTAACTTTTAATTGCGCCGGCAGTTGCTGTTATAGCTACTCAGAGTCTTTATCAGGAAATTAGCATTTTCATTTTATTATAAAGGCTGTTTAAAAATTGGCAGGTATAAGCAAGGCAAAAGTTTTGGAAAAAGAGGAATTTTTTGGTGATGTTGCGGTAGTCACTGACAGCGCATCAGATATAATGAGCGATGTTGCCAGAGAACTTAAAATAAGCATCGTCCCAATTTATATCCACCATGGCGGTAAAGAATTCAGGGACGGAGTTGATATAAAACCGGACGATATCTACAGGCTCCAAAGAGAAGAGAAGGCATTATTCTTCACATCTTCTCCTTCACCAAATGATTTTTTAAAGATCTATGAGAAACTTTTAAAAGAATATAGAAGAGTGATATCGATACACATAAGTTCAAACCTCTCTGCTGTTATTAAATCAGCAATTATTGCCAGGGATCTTTTAAATTCAGAAGACCGCATAGAAGTCTTTGACGGCTTCTCGGGAACCATGGGTACAGGTTTTATGGTTCTGGCTGCTGCAAAAGCTGTACAGAAAAAATATTCATACGAGAAAATAATGGGCATACTTAATTTTCTCAGGGATAATACAAAGCTTTATGGAACGTTAGACACGCTTAAATATCTTAGAAGAAGCGGAAGAGTGCCGGCTATTGCAAATTTTGTTTCAAGACTTCTGGCTATAAAACCTGTTCTCGGGATTACTGATGGAGTGGTTGGTATGATTGGCATATCTGTTAGCAGGTATGGTTCTCTATGGAGCATAACGAGGAAGGCTGTAAGGGACTTCAAGGATGAAAGATGGGTAGCTGTTTCGGTGATACATACGCTGGGTCTCGAGGAATCAAGGAGGTTAATGAAAAATCTCCAGCAAAATCTAAATGTAGTCTATTCCGTGGTTAATAAATGCACCCCTGCGGTTGGAGCGCACACAGGACCGGGACTCATCGGAATAATAATCAGCCGTTTGAACAGGGAGACAGCCGGGCTTTTTATAAAGAATTAATCTTTTCCACCGAAAACCTCGGCGGTGAAGATATATATTTCACAGTTTTTGTCTTTATAGCAATTCCTTTCAAGACCGGCCTTGAGGCATGTATGTTCCAGGAAGCTTTCCCTGTCAAAATTATTCTCGGTTGCTACCTGTGGAAGCAGCAGCCCCTGATAAAACCCCTTTTTTATGAGGATGCCGTGTTTGCCTGTCTCTATTTCATCAATATTTCCTGCCTTCCATAATGGCGAAAGTACCGATATTTCAATATCAATTTCATCGAGCTCATCTGAAGAAACAGGCAGGAAGCGCGGATCCCCTGTGCTTGCTTCTACAGCCATATCCTCCACAGTTTTCCAGAGTGGTCTCCTGCCAATTATATTTCCGATGCACCCTCTTAGAACTCCATGATTATGTATTGTGACAAATGCCCCGCATTCTTTATTGAGCAGGGGGTCATCTATCACGGGGTTACCCGGAATAGTCCCGAGTACTGTGTTTCTTATAGCATCACGTGCTATTTTAAGAAGCAACTTTTTTTGCCTGTTGTCAAGTTTAAAATTTTCCATGTAAATGCCACCATCTCCCTATTTTTTATAAAAAGCAGCAGAGACATATCCGACTACTGCGCTTCTATCACCCGAGGCGTCGCCTGAATTTGCATAATGCAGTATTCTGGCAGAGTCTGCTCCAAGCATACCGGAGGCTATCATTGCAGAAGCAACCGGACCGCCTCCGCACATCTCGGCTGTATTATTTGCCAGAGCCTCCAGCAGCCGGCCGCTGTCAAATGACGCTATCATATCTATTACATTCTTGTCGAGTGAAACCGCTTCATTATAAGGGTGATAATGTGAAAGGTCTGTGCTTGCCACTATTAATATGTTTTCACCAGAAAAAACCCTTCCTATAGATTTTCCAAGCTCTATAATGCTTTCCCTGTTCTGACTGCCTATTACTACAGGTACTATCTTAAAACTGCCTTCGAGCACCATCTGGAGAAATGGAAGCTGAACTTCCAGGCTGTGTTCCCGGCCATGGCCATAATCTGATCTTTTGATTAACCTGCTTTCGCCTTCAAGCTTTTTTGATCTTTCACAATCAACCGCAACTACTCCAAGCGGTGTCCGGTATCCGTCACCGCCGTATATGGATATAAAATCAAAATATTCTGCATGGGAAGGTGCTATAATTATGACGCTGTCATATCTCTGCCCGGCTACCTGCTTATATGAATATGCAGCTACCTGACCGGAATAAACATATCCCGCATGGGGGCTTATTAAAGCTTTTATATTGCCAATATCAGAGGTTTCGGCTTTTTCAAGAAACTCATTTATTAATTCCTGCAGATCCCCGGGGTCTGCGGGATAAAAGCTTCCGGCAACGATGCTTTTTCTTATAATCCCGGCCATTTAAGACCTCCTTAATCTTTTTTGTATGAATAACTATTATTATATTTGATTTAATATATATTTAAACAGTAGAAAAATTATTTATATCTAATGTATAATGGGGCAATATCACTGAATAAGAAGGATGGAGAATCCGATGAAATATATTCTTGGAGTTGATGGCGGTGCAACCAGGACAACTGCTGTAATAGCCACAGAAGGAGGAGAAACAATAGCAGATTCAATTTCCAGTGCCACCAGTTTTCTTAGCGTAGGTGTTGAGAATTCCATCAATAATCTAAACAGCGCAGTATTCGGGGCATTGGAAAAGGCCGGAATCGGAAGGGATATAATATTTGAAAGCAGCTGTTTTGGTTTTGCAGCATTTAATGTACCTGATGATATAAATACTTACCGGGAAATAGTCGGAAATGAAAAGTTAAAAAAACACCTGAGATCCTCTAAGATTTTAATATACAATGACACAAGGATCGGCCTGGAAGCAGGCAGCAGCGCTGAGAATAAGATAATAATAATAGCGGGGACAGGATCCAATTGTTTCGGTATAAATGATAGGGGAGAGCAGGCCGGTGCTACGGGCTGGGATTATATACTTGCAGATGAAGGTAGCGGATACTCCGTAAGCGTGAAGGCTCTTAGAGCTGTAATGAGAGAGTACGACGGCAGGGGAGATAAGACGATGTTAACAGAGGAAATACTCGGGAAGCTGGGCCTTAAAGAAGCGATAGAAATTGTAAACTGGACACACGGAAAACCTTTTTCCAAAAAAAGAATAGGTCAGTTTGCAGAGATTGTCTGCAGATGTGCGTACAGGGAAGATGAGATAAGCATAAAAATTTTGCATGAAGAGGCTATGGAGGCAGTTTTATCGGTGGAGACAGTGGCCGGAAAACTCGGCCTTTTAAATAAGAAGGCAGACCTGGTATTTGTAGGGGGACTGTTTAAATGTGAAAAATATTTTAAGGATGTAATAACAGAAGAACTTAAATCGAGATTTGATAATATAAACTTCAAACCACTGGTTGTAAGACCGGTCAACGGAGCTGTCAAACTGGCTATTGATAATTTATAGCATTTTTATTAATATTTCTACTTGCGGGATGCCGGCAGCTGATTCTTGACAATCTATGAGTTGATGTTGATAATGATAGGGCAAATTCATTCGCCGGTGTAGCTCAGTTGGTAGAGCAGCTGATTTGTAATCAGCAGGTCGTCCGTTCAAATCGGATCGCCGGCTCCATCGTGGAGGAGTGCCCGAGTGGTCAAAGGGAGCAGACTGTAAATCTGCCGGCGCAGCCTTCAGAGGTTCAAATCCTCTCTCCTCCACCATAAATCAAAGCCCGTGTAGCTCAGGAGGTAGAGCATTTCCTCGGTAAGGAAAAGGTCATCGGTTCAAATCCGATCGCGGGCTCCATATTTTAATATCCATTCTGATATATCCTTAAAGGTATATTGAATAAGGTCTTAAGATTGTTCGGAAAGACACTGGGCCCAGTAGAACTTTAAGGAGAAGTAGATAATGACTGATAAAGCATCAGTATATTATAATAATAAAAAAGCAGGGATCCTTGTGGAAGATATGGCACAACTTATGGGACTTCCTTCCGATTCCAAATATGAAGCTTCCCTTGAAAAAGTAGGGGGTAAAATATCAAAGTTTTCTATAAGACCTTATCTGGATCTAATAGATTTTTTAGAAAGAATAACATTATGCTTTTAATAGGTGATGGCAATACTTCGGTAACCCCTTTGTGCAATACATAGAATATAAAATTTGTATAATAAAATTCTATTCATCAGGTTGTAAATAGTTGCATTATATGTTAAATTACAACTACTTTATTAATAAGGGGATGTAATATTAATGGGTACAGCAATAAAAATTTCAAAAGAAATTGTAGATGAAGCAAAAATATCAGCAAAAGTATCGCGCAGATCTATGGCCGGTCAGGTTGAATATTGGGCTTTCATTGGTAAGATAGCAGAAGATAACCCGGATTTATCTTTTTTAGTAATCAAAGACATCCTGCTCGGAAGGCAGCAGTTAAAAGAAGGGCTTGGAACATCGTATACCTTTGGAGAAGGTGATTGAAAATAAAAATAATCCAGGCACCACTTTTTGAAAAACAAAAGAAAAAACTTCATAAAAGCCAGATTAAGTTACTTGATAAGGAGATAAAAAAGATAGTTAAAAATCCGGAAATAGGCCAGGAAAAAAAAGGAACTTTAAAAGGCATTAGAGTACACAAATTTCACATTGAAAAACAATTCTTCCTTTTAGCTTATGAATTAAATAATGATATTCTAAACCTTATAATGATTGGAATCCACGAAAATTATTATAGGGATCTCACCAAATATTATAGTTAGTAAATTCTTTGCTGCGGCTGTCCGCTGTACACAATGTTAGAACCGAAATAATGACTTCAAGTGGAGATATATTTATACCTGAATTGAGTTTATAAAATGTCCCACTGAATTACAAAATAATAAATTTAGTCAAATCCTTTTTTATTTATAAGCGTCTAACTAATTGCAACTTTTATAAAAAATAATTTAAAAGGCCTAAAATGTATAATGAAAAAAATAAAATCTATACCTCTACATTGGTGGTTTTTTGGATAATACTGGCTTTCTCTATCCTGACTATATTAAACATTTTTATTATGAACGAATTTGACCTGTTTAATAGGTATCTATTCTTTGCTTCGGCAATTATATTATCCTGTCTGGGTATAGCTATTATTGTATTGGCCGCAAAAGCAAAGATTACCAGAATTTCAAAAGCATTTTTTATCCTTACAGGTGCCTCAGCTGCTGGCATGGTCGTAGGCTCAGTTCTTCATAACCTTGTATATGCACTTTTTATAAAACTGTTTGGAGAAGGTTTTTGGGCAGGTATGGGTGATGAGCCGGTATTTTTTATTTTTGCTACAATTGTATGCCCTGTAGCATTGCTGGCTGGAATAATAGGCAGCATAGTCTTAATAGCCAAAAAGAAAGTAGTACTCCAATAATAAAAAGACATCAGAGCGATTTAGCTGGGCATAGCGGAGGAAGCTAGAAACAGAATTAAAAGATAGAACATACTTTCTATTATTCATAAATAAAGTCAAAAAGTTAAAGATTAAACACTTCCATGATTCAGAAATAATTTTTCATTCAAGAGATATAAGAAAATGGCAGAATGAGTTCAAGTGTTTGGGAGATATAAATAAAAGGTCAGATTTTTATAAGGATCTTGATAATCTTATAAAAAATTCAAAACTTAAAATAATTGCAACAGCAATTAATAAGGATAGGCTTATCCAGCTTTATGGTCCAATAGCTGATAATCCATACAATATTTCACTTTCCTTTATCTTGGAAAGAAGTGTTTTTACACTGATAATATTGGATGCAATTCTATAGGAATATTTGCAGAATCAAGGGGTAAAAAAGAAGACAATCATTTGTTTGCACAGTATCAGTTAATTTTATTAAATGGAACAAAATATGTAACCGGTGAATGGTTTAAAAAAGGATAATTTTATCCCAGAATTGTATTATTATTAATACCTATTTAATTATCATTTAACCACAAAGATTGCAATTTAATATGTAATATCTTAATAATTAAGTTCCTAAACATATATACCAATAAATTTAAACTATTCTATATAATAATATTTAACTTTAAAAGGAGGTTCCCAAATGAAGAAGTTTTTTTATTCATCCTTGTTTTACCTCTTTTTGTTGTGTTAATATTAATCCCATTTAAGAACAAAATAAATGCCAATAGCGTTCCCAGCTGTGACCTGGACATTGCGCCAGGACCATTCAATGTGGGTGACAGGGTATGGTGTGATACCTAATAGGTAATTGTTCAGGTAAAACTTGGCCTCTTGAAAATAAACAAGCGACTGGTCTGCAGGAATAATTAGTTCTGATTCATTTTCAGAAAGTGCCTCCTTTGACCTTCCTTTTCCAGGGCCAAATACTTTTATATTGACCGTATTTGTAAATAATGCTCCAACAGACCCCCATATCTCAGGAGAAGAAGATATAATAATATGCCAGGATACAGTTGTTATAGATGTATTGGAAAATTAATAATATAATAATATAAACCTTTTACAATTATATATAAAATTAGGTTGTTTTTATCCTATATAGTTGTAGAATATATGCGAGGTGATTTTTATGTTAGTTAATACAGGAGATTTAATTTCATTAACAGAAGCTAACCAGAACTTTTCCAAAGTTGCAAGAAAAGTTGATGAAAAAGGTTCGGTCATAATTTTGAAAAATAATGCTCCACGCTATATAGTGATTGATTTTAAAAAACTTGAGCAAATGGGAATTTCAATAAACGAAAGTTTAGAATCTCTAGCTTCACAAATATTACAAGACAACCTTGAAGCATTTAAGGAACTTTCAAGGTGATAAGAATTGATACTGCTCAGGTTTTATATCTACATAATCTAATGTATAAGGCAACTGGCGGTTCATCTGGACTCTGGGATATTGGTGCACTTGAATCAGCGGTATATCATGCATATGCTTCATTTGAAGGAAAAGATTTATATCCAACTATTGAAGAAAAAGCTGCACGTCAGGCATATGGAATTATAAGAAATCACCCCTTTCTTGACGGAAACAAGCGGACTGGCCTGTTTGTTATGCTTGTTTTTTTGGAACTTAATGGTATTAAACTACATTTTTCCCAGTCTGAATTAGTTGAACTTGGTATAACAATAGCTGAAGGAAAAACAGATTCAAAACAAATAACAAAATGGATTTTTAAGCATAAAAGAATTTAAAAATTTTTTAGGGCTTTAGTTATAAGAGATTTAAACTTGTATTATGTGGCTGGGGAGAGAGGATTCGAACCAAAACCAATATTAGCCATTTCTGTAAAATTTATCACCTTTCACCTATTTCTGACCAGCACCTCTATGTGATAAGGGTCGCGAGCTCAATATTCAAACAAACCGGGTAAATAAAATTGATTGAAAAATCTCCTTTTATATGCATAATCAATATGTATAAAATTGGAGTAAACACGGGAAAGACAACAGTATTCATTGATGATAGGCTTCTGGAAAATGCTATAAAGGCCACAAAATCCAAAAGTTAGAAAGAGGCAATATGGAAAGGGTTAAAAGAGCTGGTACACAAAAAAATGCAGAAGCTCTGAGATGGGAATTAGGTACTTATGATATAGATTTGACTCCGGGAAAACTTGATGAATTAAGGAAGGAGTAATAATTGTTCTTGATAGATACTTCGGCACGGGTATTTGCTTTGAGAAAACAGCCAATTCCAATGTTAAAAAAGAGGATAGGCAAGTTGTTGATGATGGATATTGTAAACACTTTTTGAATGATCGGGCTTGAGATACTTGGAGGAGAGAAAAGTGAGAAAGAATTTGACCGCCTAAAAGAACGCATTGGGGCTCTTGAAGAGATTTAATCTGATGCTGGATTATGGGAAAGTGCCGGCAGATTATCTTTTGACCTGAGAAGCAAAGGCCTTACTATCCCCTATATTGATATATTGATAGTATCTGCCGCTATAGCACAGGAAATTTGCATATGGATAGTAAATCAAAGGCCTATTCCAGTTTAACAGGAGGTTTGCCAGTAGAATATCGGGTATGTTTGGGTCTTTAGGGGTTTGCTTTAATAAAATTTATTCTTACAAAATTTATAAAAAATATGGCATTAATAGGTGGGTACGATGGACGACCGGAAGAAGATTGATTCTGATAAGGAAAAATTAAAACTGTTGTTATCTTACTGGATCAATCATAATAACGAGCATATACGTGATAACGAGAAGTGGCTTCTCAGGGCAGAAGAGATGGGGCTTAAAAAAGTATCCAGGAAGCTGGAGAAAGCTATTGTGCTTTCTAAAAAATCAAATGAATATATTAAGGCAGCGGAGGGAAAGTATGGGAGTGAGTATCAGCCAGAACCAATAAAAGTATCAAAAGTGGAAAAGCTAAAAGAAAAACCGGGTAAATTTTGGCAAAAAGGTAAATTTGATAGTTTTAAGTTCAGGCAGATCGGAGTTATCAGTACTCCGTATAAAGATAATGCCCCGTATCAACCAGTATCGGAGGACGAAGGGGATTTTTACATAACAGTTTATCCCGGATATGTCGATGGCCTTTCCGGCCTTACCAAATTTCGCTATATCTATGTCCTTTATTATATAAACAGGATTAAGGAGAAGTTATCTATGACGGTATCACCTCCATGGACCGGAGGGCTGAATACAGGGGTATTTGCAAGCAGGTCCCCTGTACGCCCAAATCCCATAGGCCTGAGCGTTGTTAATATAAAGAAAATCGTAAATAACAGGATTTTTACATCCGGCCTGGACGTATTTGATAAAACGCCGCTGCTCGATATAAAGCCTTATGTAAAGGATCTTGATTCGAAACCCGATGCCAATTATGGATGGATAGGAGAAATAGACGACAGCGAGCATCTTCTTCTGCATATTAAAGGTATCCCTCATGACTATTGAGAATATGTATATATAAATTAAAGGCAATTATTCAAAAGCTGGAAAAGTAGTAATGAGAGATTCTAAATATTCTGTAAAATCACCGGAAGAAGATACCAAAAGAACATATGTTATATTTATCTGGCATGGAGCATTTCTTGCCCTTACAATGTCGATGCTTGATTACAACACCGTCTTTCCAGCTCTGGTTGCTAATCTGACAGAATCAAAAATCATATTTGGCTTATTGTATTCAATCATGCTGGGCACCCCTTTTATATTCAATATCATCCTGAGCAGCTTCATGCATACGCACAGGTACAAAAAAAGAATTCTGCTGTTTGGAATTTATCTCAGGAGTTTATCATTTCTGGGGATGGCTGTTTTTGCCTGGCTTTTTGGGAAACATCTGCCGATGCTGGTTATAGGAAGCCTTTTTTTCTGGATATTTCTCTACTCCATAAGCGGCGGATTTGCAGGTATGGCCTATAGCGATATTATAGGAAAGCTTATAAAAAGGGGGCAGAGAGGCAAGCTTTTTGCTTCAAAGCAATTTGCTACGGGTATTTTTTCTTTCCTCGGGGGAGTAGTTATACTAAATATCTTCACTCTTCACAGGCTATCATTTCCTTACAACTACACTATAATACTGCTCATTGGTTCTGCAGGACTTCTGGTCGCTTCTATTGCCTTCTGGTTTATCAGGGAGCCGTCTTCAATTATAAGGGATAAAGAGAAGGTATCTTTTAAATTATTTATAAAAAAAGTTCCTTCTATTTTAAAAAAGGACACCGATTTTACACGTTTTATTATAGTTGAGAATATGTTTAGTTTTAGTTTAATGATCTATCCTTTCTATATGCTTTATGCAAAAGATATCCTTTTCGTCAATGAGACCTATGTAGGACGTTATCTTATATTCCAGACTGCAGGGGCTGTACTATCAAATTTCTTATGGGTCGTGATCTCTAGCAAGTGGGGATCTAAAATGGTTTTAAAAGCCTGTATTTTAATTGGAAGCCTGGTTCCAGTCCTTGCCATTATATTATCAAAGTTTGGTCCCGGCTATTATTCATTGGTGTTTTTTCTTGTGGGTTTTTTAATAAGCGGCAGGGCGGTAGGATTTGAATCTTATATTCTTGATATAGCCCCTTCCGACAGCAGGATAATATACCTTGGAATCAGGGGTACCATGAATATTTTTATTGTCCTGCTGCCAGTGGCAGGAGGATATTTTATAACTTATTTGGGTTATTATGTCACATTTTTCATTGTCGCTGCTGTCACGATTGCGGCCTTTTTCTTATTGGAAAAGCAGAAAATCAAATAATTTGATGCTGGCATGTAATTTGTGGTTAAGCTCACCCCTTTTATGAATTCTGTGCAAGCTGCCACAATTGTGGGATAATATGGTATTATACTTGAGGCTACCGGTAAAAACTAATATAATTTAGTAGTTAATTACCGGTTTCACTAAAAATAAGGATATAAGAATTGCAGATTAATCTATTCATAATATTATTAATATTATCATTTCTTGTTTCGCTTGGACTTACAATATACATAGGTATAAGAAGGACCAACCGTTTGAGGTCGGAACTTTTTATGGTTATGTTATCAATAAGCATATGGTGTTTTGCAGCAGTTTTTGAAGCGGCAACGACAGATCTGGGCCTGAAGATATTATTTTCAAAGATCAGTTATCTCGGGATCGTAGTGCTGCCGGTGTTCTTCTTCTTTTTTGTTTCAAGATATACAAATATGGACTACTGGCTTACAAACAAGAAGAAGTTTTTTTTCTTTATATTTCCTGTCGCTACGCTTATTATTGTTTTTACAAATGAATTCCATGGACTCGTATGGCCCGATATTTATCTTAAACAGAATAGTATTGCAGGTATTTTAGCTTTTTATGAGCACGGCCCGTGGTACTGGATACATCTATCTTACAGTTATTTTTTCCTGGGAGCAGGAATAATAATGCTGGTTTTTTCCCTTTTCAGGTACAACAGGTATTATTCAAATCAGGGAAGATCGCTGGTGATAGCATCGATTATCCCCTTTATTGGAAATATCATATATACTTTCATGCAGGCAGGTGTTGAAGGGATAGAAATGACACCTATATATTTCACTTTAACCGGTGCCCTTCTGACAATTGCAATTTTTAAGTATCAGCTGATTGATATAACACCGGTGGCCAGGGAAACTATCACAGAAAACCTTTATGACGGGATCCTCATAATAAACAAAGATAATAGGATAATAGATATAAATGAAGCGGCGTGCAAGCTTCTTTCAATAAGCAGCAGGGACATAGGAAAACCTGTGGAGCAGGTACTTTCCAGGCATGTCGAAATACTGGAATTCTTAAATCTTAAAAAAGACAGCGAAAAAACAGTAGGCGATGTGGAAATAAAAGATAAGAAGCTTTATTTTGAATTAAGGACAGCACCTCTTCTCGATAATGCAGGCGGATTGATGGGGACTGTTATAATACTCCGGGATATTACCCTTAAAAAAATTTCTGATAGAGAATTAAAAGAATCCCGCAATCTTCTTAAAAATATTATTGATTTCCTTCCTGACGCCACTTTTGCAGTAAATAAAAAGGGGAAAATAATAGCCTGGAACAAGGCAATGGAAAACTTCTCTGGTTTGAAAAAGGAAGAAATGCTCGGAAAGGGCAATTATGAATATTCTCTTCCGTTTTATGGTGAAAGAAGACCTGCCCTGGTAGATTATTTAATAAATGATCCTGAAAAGCTGGAGAAGCAGTATAACCTGGTGGAAAGGAAGGGGGATAACCTTATAGCGGAAGTCAAACTCAAATCAGACGGGAAAGAGGAACACATATGGCTGGCTGCTTCACCGCTTCTTAACAGTAAAAATGAAATAATCGGTGCCATTGAATCCCTCAGGAACATAACGGATATAAAAAATATAGAAAAACAGCTCAGACATATTTCATTCCATGACAGCCTCACAGGATTGTACAACAGGTCATATTTTGAGGAGGAATATAAAAGGCTGCAGAAATCCAGGCAGTTGCCGATAAGTATAATAATGGCAGACATAAATGGATTAAAGCTCGTAAACGACGCTTTTGGACATAATATGGGGGACAGACTTCTGAAAAAGGCAGCAATGATAATCAGCCAGTCCTGCAGAGCTGATGATGTAGTGGCAAGATGGGGAGGAGATGAGTTCAGTGTGATTCTACCGCTGACAGGTGCCGGACAGGCGCGGGAAATCATAGAGAGGATACAGAAGAGGTGCAGCAGGTCAACATGCAAGATACCAATAAGTATTTCCATGGGGTCAAGTACTAAGATAAATCCAGAGACCAGGATCAGTACTATTTTAAAGAAAGCAGAAGATTCCATGTACAGCAATAAGCTTCTAACTTCTAAAAGTGTTCAAAACACAATAATAGGGGCCCTTACCGGGCAGCTTTATAAAAAGAATATAGAAACAGAATCCCACTCGGAGAGGGTGGTTGGATTATCAAAAAAGCTGGCTCAAAAAATGAATCTGCCGGATAGCAAGTTTGATGAGCTTGTAATGTATGCAAAGCTCCATGATATCGGTAAGGTAGCAGTAAGTGAAAAATTATTAAAGAAGAAAAGCAGTTTAAACGAAGATGAATGGGAGGAAATAAAAAAGCATTCAGAGATAGGCTACCGCATTGCAAATTCCTCTTCAATACTTGCGCCGATTGCCGAGTATATTCTTTGCCAGCATGAATGGTGGGATGGTTCGGGTTATCCAAGGGGACTGGAGGGCGAAAGGATACCACTTATCAGCCGCATTGTTTCCGTTGTAGATGCTTTTGATGCAATGACATCGGACAGGCCCTACCGTAAAGCTTATTCCAAAGAGGAAGCGATAATGCAGTTAAAAAGAACTTCGGGTATCCAATTCGATCCGGCTGTCATTGAAAAGTTTTTGGAGTTGTTAAATGAAAAAGGATAACAGGGGATACAGGGAAACCTTCATTCCCGTCAGGTACATTTTAATACAGACTGGGAGTGATTAAGAAAGATATAATAGATGACTTTAAAAAACATGGAGTATTTTTATTAGAAATATTTGACACAAAAAATCTTCTTTTATAAAATTTATCACTGCTTTTAAAAAAAATCAGAAATAATTATAATTTAAGGATATTTATATATAGAAGGCGGTGTAGCTCAGGGGTTAGAGCACTCGGTTCATACCCGGGGAGTCATTGGTTCAAATCCAATCACCGCTACCAGTTATTTGTAATACCATCAAAGAAAGGATAAAGATATGGCCAAGCAAAAATATGAAAGGACTAAGCCGCATATAAACATTGGAACCATAGGCCACGTAGACCATGGCAAGACAACCCTTACATCAGCCATAACCATGGCCTTAAAAAACACGGGCCAGCCTGTGGAGGCAAGGT
>CAZLXJ010000069.1:0-30621 GCA_964563645.1 uncultured Actinomycetota bacterium
TAAAAACAACACTCCCAATATTTATAGTAATAGCTATTGGTTATTTTATAAAAGTAGGAAATATATTAAAGGAAGATGCGACTGAGGGATTGAATAAACTTGCCTATTATATAGGAATTCCCGTAATTATATTCGTGAGTTTAATAAAAAATAAAATAAGTGAAATCTTTAGTTTTAAATTAATTATATTATTTTATGTTATCTTTGTTTTGTTTATATTCGTTATATTTTTAGCTTATTATTTCACAAAGCTGGATAGGAAAATTAAAGGCGCGGCCATTGTATCTTCCTATAGATGCAATTTTGGTTTTGTAGGATTTCCAATTCTACTTTCTGCGTTCGGGACCCTGGCGGTCGCTAAGGCAGGTCTTATGGTAGCTTTTTTATCACCTCTTACTGTATTTTCAACTGTTTTGATATTTAAATTTTTTGATCCGGATGCAGCAGGAGTACTCAGGAAAAAAATGTTATTGGGCCTGATGCGTGATCCGCTGATATTGGCTGCTATTTTAGGGATTATTATTTCTTATTTTGGCATAGATTTACCGGTTATTATAGACAGCGTACTCGATATTTTTGCAGGGATGGCCATAGCGATAGCGCTTATCTCTATAGGTGCTTCTTTTAAATTTATTCATATTAAGGAAAATATAAAATTAATATTAATAATTAGTTTATCCAATCTTGTATTGCTGCCTTTATTAGGGCTGATTTTAAGTTCTTTTGTATTTAAAATTGGTGATATTGATAGAAACATAATATGTATTCTTCTGGCTACACCTTTAGCAGTAGCTGCTTTTATCATGGGAAAGGAGCATGGCTCGGAGTCTAACTTATTATCTTCTGTGCTCATTATTTCTACAATTGTTTCAGCTTTTACTATGTCAGCATGGCTGATTGTGTTAAAGTTAATTTAAGAATGATTTAAGATAATTAATAAGTTTATAAATCCTAATTTTTTATTTTATTATTTTAAACGAGAAAAAGCATTTTTATAGAGTATATTATGAAATTATATAAAAATGAAAAAGAAAGAATAATAGGAGCTATATTTTTTAGCACAGTTTTGATTCTTTATGTTTTCGGCAATATAGCTGCTTGTTTTATTATACCAAACCTGTAAATGCCTGATAAAAAATTAAATTAAATATTTAATTTCTATAATACTATAATCTGGATTTAATAATTAGTTACATCCCATCATTATACGGTTATCTTTTTCCCGGGAAAGGCAGCTTATCGGCCCGGATCCGGAAAGGATAAGCCTGGTTTGGTCCACTTTAGTGAATTGCACATTGTCTACCATATTAATGACAGGATAAGGCCCATGTCATACTTTGAGAACGGCAGGAGCTGTTCCAGGATTGATTAAGGGGTTATATCCCATTTAAATAAAGTTTGGAAGGATGAACCTGTAAAAGAATTTATACAGATGTCCGGGTAGTACCAGGTGCTACTATTTATTGAAAAAGTAACACATATATTATATAATATTATTCCCGGAAAGTTTTAAAGGAGGGAAGCTATATGGGTTACAGGGATGAGATTGAAAGATTTGTAATAGAAGACAATCTTGAGGGCCTTTTAAAAAAGTCGGCAGAATTCCATGGACATATATGCAGCTATTCCGCATACGGTGTAAAGGCAGGGTATCATGCAATGAAAGAGCTGTCTGTTACCAGCAAGGGAATGGAAGAAGTAATATCAGTGGTGGAGACCAATAACTGCTTCAGCGACGGGATACAGCTTGTCACGGGCTGCACTTTTGGAAATAACGCACTTATCTTCAAGGATATCGGTAAAACAGCCGTAACTGTGATAAACAGGAAAAACAAAAGATCAATAAGGCTGGCATTGAAGAAAAGTTTCTGGGATTCAAGAAAAAAAGAATATCCCGGGTTTTTTGAACTATTTGAAAAAATAGTGGTCAGAAGGGAAAGTGTACCGGATTCTGAAAGGAAGAAATTTTTCAGGCTGGCAGAGGAGATGGCCTTAAATGAGCTGAAGGTGCCGGAAGAAATTATGTTTGAAATAGAGAGAAAAAAAGTCCGGCCGCCCGAATATGCGCCCATATTTGATTCTGTTGCCTGCAGCATATGTGGCGAAGCGGTAATGGAAAGCAGGGCAGGAGTGAGGAAAGGCAGACCTGCATGTCTTACATGCATGGAAGGGCCTTATTTTTATATGGACGGATACGGCATCGGTTATATGGATAAAAAGAAAGGAAACAAAAGATGAAAAAGCTGTTAATCATACCGGCAGCGTTAATAATTTTCTTTTTAGCCGGGTGTAGCGGAGCCGGAGGAAGCAGCAGTGTGGATCTGATAAAGATTGCCGATGATACAGGCGACTGGGGATATCCGTCTCCCTACGGCATGTATTCAAGGGGTCCGGGATATATCAGGATGAGCATGATATTCGATACCCTGGTCTGGAAAGAAAGGGAAGGTCGGATAATACCGATGCTGGCAGAAAACTACAGTTATAATGAAAACAGTAATATGTTTACTTTCAATCTAAGAGAAGATGTTTCCTGGCATGACGGCGAGTCTTTTGATGCAGCCGATGTAGTTTTTACATTTGATTATATAAAAAAACATCCATGGGTATGGGTTGATTCTGGCGTAGTGAAATCGGCGGAAGCTGTGGATGACTATACGGTAAATATAAAACTGGCCAGTAAATATGCACCCTTCCTGGAAAATGTTGCCGGTACCCTGCCGGTGCTGCCGCAGCACATATGGGATAATATAGGGGACCCTTTAAACTATGCCGGCAGTGATGCTGTTACTGGTACCGGCCCTTTCAGGCTCAGGGATTACAATAGTGCGGAAGGCTCATATCTTTATGAAGCAAATACTGACTATTACCTGGGGAATGTAAATGTGGAAAGCATTGCATTTGTGAAGGTTTCGGATGAGACAGTTAAGGCCATGCTGGAGAATGGGGAGATTGATGCAGGTCCTATACCCTGCGATGTCGTTTCGGATATCGGCAGTGATTTTGCCGTGGAGGAAGAGCCTCCCATATGGGCGGCAAAACTTATAATAAACCACAATACAAATGAAATTTTAAAACAGAAGGCATTCAGGCAGGCGCTGGCCTATGCAATTGATACGGAAAGTATAGTTAAGATATCGCGCAGGGGTTTTGCAGATGCCGGCAGTGCGGGGCTTATTCCGCCTGCCAACAGCAACTGGTATAATGAGGATACGCCCCAGTATGGATATGATATTTCAAAAGCCAGGGAATTGATAGAGGGTCTCGGATGGATCAGGGGTGATGACGGTTATTACTATAAGGATGGCCGGTTACTTGAGCTGGAGCTTGCAGTAAGCCCCGGGGATTTTGAAAGAGACGGGCAGGTAGTAAGAGAAAACCTGGAAGATGCAGGAATAAAGACCGAGCTTGTAAGCTATGAATCCAAAACCCTGGATTCAATGATCGGAAACTGGGAATTCGATCTGGCAATAAGCGGCCATGGGGGCCTGGGGGGAGATCCGGAGTCATTGAACCGGGTGATTACCGGGGATGATTTTAACAGTGCAAGGTATTTCGGCAACGAAAGGCTGGTCGAATTGCTTGAAAGCCAGGTAATGGAGATGGATAGGGATACCAGGAAAGAGATGGTATACGAGATCCAGGAAATTTATGCAGCTGAGCTGCCGACGATAACCCTTTATTATCCAAAGTGGTACTGGGCGCATAACACGCGGGCCGGTATATTCTATACAGAGGGCGGTGTAGCAATAGGCATACCGGTGCCGGTAAATAAAATAGCATTTATTGATATGTGATATGAAAAGAAAGTGGATAAGCTATGCAATAGCTTTTCTTGTAATAATAACTGTAAATTTTGTGGCACCCAGGATGCTTCCAGGGGACCCTATAAGTGCAGTATATGGCGATGAAGTGCTGATAAACCTGCCTGAAGAGGCCAGGGAATACATAAGCAGCAGATATGACCTGGACAAACCTGTCTTCGTACAATACTTTCTGTATATTTACTCAATATTTAAGGGAAATCTGGGATATTCCATTTACTATAAGAAAAGCGTCATACAGCTTTTGCTGGGCTATATCCCCTATACAATAGTGCTTATGGGTCTGGCGATGATTATTTCTACCATTATTGCAATTATAATCGGCATAGAATCAGGCTGGAGGAGGGGAAGCAGGTTAGACAGATACCTGCTTTCTACACTGATATTTTCTTCAGGCTTTCCGGGATTTTTCATAGGGGCGCTACTTCTTATAATATTCGGCATTATTCTAGGGATTCTGCCCTTCCAGGGTGCAAGAACATTATATTCTGGAATGGAGGGCCTTATGTATTTAATGGACTTTTTGAGGCATCTTATACTGCCTGTTATAAGCCTTGTACTTGTTTATCTTCCTCCAAACTATCTTTTAACCAGAAATTCCGTGATTGCAAATATAAGGGAACCTTATGTTCTCCTGGCAAGGGCAAAAGGTTTAAACAATCTGCAGATAAGGTACAGGCATGTTGGAAGGAATTCACTCATACCTGTTACTACACAGACAGGCATAAGGCTTGGGACCATGATCGTAACAGGTTCCCTGTTCATAGAGATAGTATATTCCTACCCGGGTATGGGAACATTGATATATAATTCCATATTAAATAGGGACTATCCTGTACTTCAGGGCAGCTTTCTTTTTGTAGCCGTACTTGTGCTTTTGATAAATTTCATTGTAGATATTTTTTATGTAAAGCTTGATCCGAGAATAAAGTATGCATAACAGCGTAATGCAAAAATTTAAAATGGACAGGGGCGCGCACACAGGCCTGGTGATAGTGGCAATACTTTTTATTTTTGCCCTGGCAGGGCCCATTTTTGCAGGAGAGCCCGACACTTTTAGCGAATCAATACTTTCCGGACCGGACAGCAACCACCTGCTGGGGACAAATGACCTGGGACAGGATATATTTTCCAGGCTCATCTATGGTCTCAGGACGTCATTTATTATATCGATAGGCGCGGGAGTTATAGCTACGGCAATCAGCACAATTATAGGGGTATTTTCCGGATATATTGGGGGAGTATTTGATATGATAGTGATGAGGGTCGTGGATGCACTTCTGGTTCTTCCGGTAATACTGATACTTATTCTGGTTTCGGCTTTTATAAAACCCGGTATTGCCGGTATTATAATTCTGATATCATTATTTCACTGGCAGGGCGGTGCAAGGATTATAAGGGGGCAGACACTGGTCCTGAAACAAAAAACACATATATATGCTGCCAGGACAGCCGGTTCAAAAAGCCCTTATATAATAATGAGGCATATTATACCCGACCTGGGGAATATAATAGCAGTGTCTTTTATATACAATGCACGTTCGGCAGTTTTTCTGGAAGCCGGAATGGCCTTTATAGGTATATCAAGCTCCCAGTCCATAAGCCTTGGCACTATCATAAATAATGCATTCAGGTTTTATTATCTTCCTGTCTGGATATGGTGGCTGCTGCCCTCAGGTATCCTTTTGTCAATGATTTTGATGTCGCTTACTTTCCTGGGAAATCTTATGGAAAAAGTAATAGATCCGAGGCTGCAGAATGCTTAAAGTAAATAATCTGCAGGTATCATACGGTAAAAAAAGCATACTCAGGGGTCTGGATTTTGAAATAGGCCAGAATGATATTACCGCAGTGATAGGTGAATCCGGGACAGGCAAGACAACTCTTGCAATGAGCATAATGGGGCTTTTAAAAAGCTATTCAAAAGATTCTAAAGTGTCCGGTAATATAGTATTTAGGGGAACTGATATATCCGGGGCAAAAGAGGAAGATCTCAGGTCCCTCAGGTGGAAAAGAGTATCGATGGTATTTCAGAATGTAGATAACATTCTTAATCCGGTAATGACAGTATATCAGCAGATAAATGAAGTCATGGACGGTGGGAAAAACAGTCTTGTTATAAATGAAATGCTTGGCAGGGTCGGTTTTCCCATCTCAAGGGTTAATTCATACCCTGACCAGTTGAGCATGGGTGAGAAGCAGAGGGTTCTGGTAGCCATGGCATATATACTGGACCCGGATCTTGTAATACTTGACGAGCCTGTGTCTTCACTTGATTTCGAATCTAAAAACAGCATTATTTCTACGATGAAAGATCTAAACAGGTACAGGGCTGTGCTTGTTGTGACCCATGATCTGGATACGGCCAGGAGGTTATCAAAGAAAATCATGGTGCTTTATGGAGGAAATATAGTTGAAGCCGGTCCTACGGAAGCAGTCTTTGAAAACCCCGGCCACCCGTATACGCGCGGGCTTATAAGGTCTTATCCTTCTATGGAACGGACAAAGGATCTGCAGGGAATAAAAGGCAGTGCTGAATTTATAAATAGGGGATGCAGCTTCTGGCCAAGATGTACCCAGGCCCTGGAAATATGCAGGGAGGAAAAACCTTTACTCAAAGACCGCTCAGGGAGAAAAATTGCATGTCACAGGGGAGGTATAATACCCATTCTAAATATTAAAAACATAAGTAAATCCTACAGAAGGGAACAGTTGTTAAGATCAGTTTCTTTTGATATATACGAGGGAGAGACTGCGGCTCTTATCGGCAGGAGCGGTTCAGGTAAGACGACACTTGCAAAAATAATAATGGGGCTGGTCCAGCCGGAAGAAGGAGAAATATTGCTGGAGGGCAAACCTGTAAGAAAATGGGACAGCAAGTTCTACGGGAGGGTGCAGATGATCTTCCAGGATATAAATTCTTCAATATCACACCGTCTAAACATTCTCGAAGCTGTGATGGAACCTCTTATAATACAGAAATGGGGTAATTCTTTGGAGAGAATAAAAAAAGTAAAAAAAATACTAAACGAGGTAGAACTACAAACAGATGATGCCTTTATTCACCAGTACCCGCATCAGCTAAGCGGCGGAGAGCTGCAGAGAGTGGCAATTGCGAGGTCGCTGGTACTTTCTCCCAGGCTTCTTATTGCAGATGAACCGACCTCGTCCCTTGATCCGAGCATACAGGCGAAAGTATTAAAATTATTAAACAATATACAGGAAGAAAGAGGTCTGGGAATGCTCTTTATAACTCACGACCTGGGAGTGGCAAGAAAGGTTAGCGACAGGGTCTTAAGGATATATAATTGTTCCATAATGCAGGAAAAGCTGAAGTAATATGAAAAATTATAATATAACCCCCATAGGAATAATAAAAACACCCTACAGAAGCAAAGTTCAGGCACCGCGTCAGACTGCATATTCAGGAGGTGCTGACGGAACCATAGAAGTTTATGAAAAATACAGCGAGGGCCTTGAAGGCATAGAGCGGTTCAGGCATATAATTGTGCTTTTCTATTTTCACAGGACGGAAGGGTTCAGACTCAAAGCATGGCCTCCGGATTCTGATGTGTCCAGGGGCGTTTTTGCTTCCAGGTCCCCGCACAGGCCCAACCATATTGGAATATCGGTATTGAGGCTGATTTCCAGAAAGGGCAATATACTGAGTGTAAAAGATGTTGATATGCTAGACGGTACGCCCGTAATCGACATAAAGCCCTATGTTGCCGGTCTTGATAATAAGAAGTAGACTTTCTACTTCCTTAAATTTCAATCATAAGTAAAAGATCCTTTAAATTATAGGAAAACCAGTCCAAAAAAATATTTAAAATATCATAATTTTTTTTATAATAATGTGTAGAATATTTATATTTGCTTAGTTAATAAAAATTAATATTTGATCAAGGATTGGTGATGGGAGACAAGATAAGGACTGCTTTAGAGATAGCTATGGAAAAAGCAGAAAAGTTAAGCGATCTTTCACAGAAAGAAAAGGAAAAAATAAAGATAAAGAAAAAGATAGAGCCTGTGCTGGCACGGTTTTTTAAGGGGGAGACCGATCCGGACGGCCTATGGAAAAAATTCAAGAAAGAAAAAAAGGAGATTTTAGAGAAGGCACAGACTGGCCTTATAAATTCGATGACAATGGGCCTTTCTTCAAATGAGCTTAAGAGGAGAAAAAACGCTATCCTGGCACTGGAAAACCTGAAGAAAAATCCGGATGCAGTCTATGTTGAGAAGCACCTGAACAGTCTTGAGGACATAAATTTGCGGGCCGGGGAAGAAAAAGATAACTTTTATACCAGCTTAAAGCAGAGGGTTGAAAGCAATCCGGATCTGCGCGTAAGGCAGATAAATTCAGGGGGTAAAAAGATGCTGGTAAGGCTCACAGTAGAGGAAGCCGTAAACCAGAGCAAAGAATGGAAAAGTTTCCTTTCACAGCACGAGGCGATGTATGTAAGGGAATTTAAAAAAGTCCTGGGTATGATAAAAGAAGAGCTTGGGATTAAATAGAAATCTTCTTTTTCTTCACTACCTATATTTTGGATACATTTTGAAGGTGATCAGAGGAGTACCAAATAGCTTAAAACTGCTATTGGTGAAGTTTCACCTCTTTTAATAAAATATACAAATGATAGTCCTATCCGTATTGAGGCTAATCGTGCTTTTGGAGAAATATTAAACCTTACGGTTATTTCAACCTGGACCAGTTTTTGGTGGAAAGTTCAGATAAGAGTTAAATAAAAGATGTTTGATGATTATATAAATTCTTGTAAAATCTATGCCATGCTGTTGTTAAAATATATACAAATTTTGGGTTTTTAGAATATAATTTGAAGCATTGGCATTAAAATTATTTAAATATTATCAGGCAATAAATTATCTATACGGTTATATGTTAAATGGAAATGTTTAGTTCTGAAAAACTACTTTTTAGAGCCTGTAGGAGCGTAAATGATTAAAAAAATATATTTTCCTAAAATAGGATCCACAAATGATTATGCTGTGGAAAATATTAATGATATAGAAGACAAAACGGTAATTTTTGCAGATATCCAAACAAAAGGCAAGGGCAGAAATGCGAGACATTGGGTTTCAGAGAAAAATAATCTTTTTGCATCTTTGGTGCTAAAACCACAATTTAATTTTAAAGAAAAATATACACTTAATGCACTTACACATTATACGGCAGTTGTTTTAGCCAGAGTTTTTAAAAAAAAATATTCACTTGAGACAAAAATTAAATGGCCGAATGATTTAGTAGCTGAAGGTAAAAAAATTGCGGGAATATTAATAGAAACTGTGATAGAAGGCTGTTTTTTACAGGGTGTTATTGTTGGTATAGGGGTAAATTTAAATTTGGAAGAAAAATCATTGGGGAAAATAGATAAGCCAGCCACATCTTTGAATATCTTATTAAAAAGGGAGATAAACAGGGATGAATTTTTAGATTTTTTATTGAAAGAATTTTTTATACAATATGATGAGTTATTGGAAAAAGGGTTTTTGTTAATTAAAGAAGAGTATACTCTTCGGAATATGGTTTTAGGGAAAATGGTTGAAGCAGTTGTTTTTAAAAAAAAATATTACGGCATTGCCAAAAAGATAGATAATAAGGGCCAACTAATTTTAGATTGCAATAACAAAGAAAAGACCATAAGTATAGGAGATATAATATGCTGACTGAAGGATTTATTATTATGATTATCGGGATGGCAATAGTGTTTTTGTTTTTGGCTATTGTTATAGCAATAATGTATTGTTTTAAATTCTTTATAAAGTTCTTGCCAGTAGATAATGAAAATACTTCTTCAGCAAATACTGAAAATCAGGATTTAGCAATTGAAGAAATAGCAGTAGCTGTAGCTGCTATCAAGAAATATATGAAAAAATAAATTAACGGGAGTTATAAAAGTGGCAAAAAAATTAATAAAGGTTGCGGATCTTTCGTTTAGAGACGGGTTCCAATCTGTATTTGGGGCTAGAGTTTTAATAAAAGATTATTTACCTGCTATTGAGGCAGCAAAAGAAGCTGGAATCAATCATTTTGAAGCTGGCGGCGGAGCAATGTTTCAATCTTTATATTTTTATTGCAATGAAGATGCTTTTAAAAACATGGAAATGTTTAGGAAGGTAGCAGGGCAGGATGCAAATTTACAAACTTTGGCAAGAGGAGTTAATGTTGTTGGCCTGGATTCACAGCCAAGAGATATAATAAAGCTTCATGCAGAACTGTTTAAGAAACACGGGATTACAACCATTAGAAATTTTGATGCATTAAATGACGTTAATAATTTGATTTATAGCGGGCAATGCATAGTTGATGCTGGGCTGAAACACGAGGTAGCTATCACCATGATGGCATTACCAAGAGGTTGCAAAGGTGCGCATGATCCAGAATTTTATACAGGTGTATTAAAGAATATTTTAGATGCGGATATACCTTTTCACTCCGTATGTTTTAAAGATGCTTCAGGAACATCAACACCTGCTACAGTATTTGAAACTGTAAAACTTGCGCGAGAAATGTTACCGAAAAAAACTCATTTGAGATTCCATACACATGAAACAGCGGGCTGCAGTGTTTTATGCCACAAGGCAGCGCTCGATGCGGGGGCGGATGGCATTGATTTGGCTATGGCGCCGGTGTCAGGCGGTACTTCTCATGCGGATATTGTAACAATGTGGCATGCTTTAAGAGGAACCGAATATGAGCTGGGAATAAATATTGATAAAATACTGGAAGCTGAAATGGTTTTTAAAGAGTGCATGAAAGATTATTTTTATCCTCCAGAGGCTCAAAGGGTTGAACCCCTTATCCCTTTTTCCCCCATGCCAGGCGGTGCATTGACTGCTAATACTCAAATGATGAGAGATAACAATATTATGGATAAGTTTCCTGATATTATTTCAGCAATGGGCGAGGTAGTAAAAAAAGGCGGATACGGCACAAGCGTTACCCCTGTTTCCCAATTTTATTTTCAGCAAGCTTTTAACAATGTTATGTTTGGAGACTGGAAAAAAATAGCAGAGGGATATGGGAAAATGGTGCTTGGATATTTCGGGAAGACTCCCGTAAAGCCCGATCCTGAAATAGTTAGAATTGCTTCTAAACAATTAGGCTTAAAGCAGACCGCAGAAAGTCCTTTGGATATTGATGAGAGAGATCCTGCAAAAGGTATTGAGGCCTCTAAAAAAATGCTTATAGGCAGCGGAATAGAAATAACTGATGAAAATATTTTTATTGCCGGGACCTGCAAGGAAAAAGGTATTGCTTTTCTCAAAGGCGAGGGAAAGGTAATGGTTCGAAAAAAAGAAAAAAAACAACCTGATACCGAAAGTAATGAATATACCGTAAACATAAACAAAAAGAAATATGCTGTTTCTTTTGAAGGGGATAATGCGATTGTTAACGGGAAAAAATACAATGTTGTCGTTAAAGAAGGAATAGAAGGAAATCAGCTGTCATCTGATTCTGAAAAAATAGAGACAGCTGATTCGGTTGTTATAAAAGCGCCAATGGCCAGTTCTGTTCATAAGATATTGGTCAAGGTGGGTGATGTAATAAATGAAGGGCAAATTGTCATGATTTTAGAAGCAATGAAAATGGAAACTGAGATAAAATCAGCTGTTGGGGGAACTATTTCTTCTATTGCTGTGAGCCAGGGCCAACGGATAGCGGCAGGCCAGGATTTAATTTATATTAAATAAGCCGGGGGGAAGAATGTATATATTGGATTCTTTATATACTATATGGATGTCTACCGGTCTTGCAAATTTTACTATTGGGCAAGCGGTTATGATTTTTATTGGATTGTTTTTAATCTGGCTTGGAATTAAGAAAGGTTTTGAACCTCTTTTGCTGATACCAATAGGTTTTGGCGGGATTTTAGCAAATATACCAATTGCAGATATTGCCGGGACTGGTTTTTTGGGAATGATATATGATTTTGGAATTCAAACCTCTATTTTCCCCCTTTTAATTTTTATGGGTGTCGGTGCTATGACTGATTTCGGTCCCCTGATAGCAAACCCAAAAACTGCTCTGCTCGGCGGGGCGGCACAATTTGGCATTTTTTCTACATTTTTTGGTGCCTTATTATTAACAAGATACCCTGGTTTTAATTTCAGCATAAGTGATGCGGCTTCTATTGGAATGATAGGGGGAGCTGATGGCCCAACAGCTATTTTTCTAGCTTCTAATCTATCGCCTCAGCTTTTGGGGCCCATTGCGGTTGCGGCATATTCTTACATGGCCCTGGTTCCAATTATACAACCTCCTATAATGCGGCTGTTAACTACTAAAGGTGAGAGAAAAATAGAAATGAAACAGCTCAGACATGTTTCAAAAAGAGAAAAGATTATTTTTCCAATAATAATTTTCGTTATATGCATAATCTTGCTGCCGGATGCAACCCCTCTCATTGGAATGCTTATGTTTGGGAATTTAATAAAAGAATGCGGTGTAACTGAAAGGCTTTCAAAAACTGCTCAAAATGAACTGATAAATATTGTCACTATTTTGCTTGGTCTGTCAGTTGGTTCAAGATTACAGGCTGATAAATTTTTGAAATTAGAAACATTGGGAATTATTCTGCTGGGTTTGATTGCTTTTTCAATAGGGACTGCTTCAGGTGTTATTTTAGCAAAGCTTATGAATAAATTATCCAAAGATAAGATTAATCCTATAGTCGGAGCTGCCGGAGTATCAGCAGTTCCGATTGCTGCTAGAACGGTCAGCAAAGTTGGATTAGAGGAAAACCCGACTAATTTTATGCTTATGCATGCCATGGGGCCAAATGTCGCCGGTGTTATTGGGTCCGCGGTTGCAGCAGGATTATTTATGGCACTGTTTTCGTAGTATTAAAAATCAATTTAGAAAATATAAAGATGATGCCAAACTAAATGTTTTAAGGAGGAGTCATAGAGACCCGATCAGATTATGTCAATAATAATAAAATTCCGGGGTTTTTCCTCAATTACAGCCAGGTAAGAGAATTGATAATATGCGCAAGTTTGATTTCTGCATACGCGATGCAAGTGTCAGCTGCTCCATAATATACTTTTACCCTGCCTTCTTCATATAATACGCCACAGGTAAAGATCACGTTGCCGAAATAACCGTTTAGTTCGTAATCTGTTTGCGGCTCCATTACAGGTTTCCCGCTTTTTGCTATAATCTTAAAGGGTTCGTCACTATCTAATAACACTGCTCCAAGACAGTATCTGTTATCTCTGGATGCACCGTGATATATTTCCAGCCAGCCTTCTTTTATCCTGAACGGAACGGCTCCACCTCCTATTCTTCCGCCGTCCCAGCATCCTTTCCCGGGTCCCATTAACCAGTTATGGTTACCCCAACATATAAGATCGGGTGATTCTGATATCCACATACCTTTTAGTCCTAATTCAGAAGATGAAGGCCGGTTTAAAGCATAATATTTGCCACTTATTTTTGCTGGAAAAATTACTGCATCCTTGTTGTCAGGTGAAAAGATTACGCCATGTCTGGTAAATCTAACAAAATCATTAGTGGACGCAAGGCAGGTAGTAATTCCTGTTGTATCAGATATAGCGCTATAGGTTATGTAGTATTTGCCAGCGATCCAGGTTATTCTTGGATCTTCTATGCCAAATATCTCATATATGTTTTCAGGAATCATGGCTGGATTTTTGTCTATCCCAAAATCAATACCATTTTTGCTTCTGGCAATTCTCAAATGAGAAATAGATGTAAGATAATTACCCTCTGGTGTCTTTATAATCCTCGGGTCCGAGATATCTATCGAGGGGTCATCTTTATTAAATTCTTTTACATCCAATTTGCCTTTGCTAATATCAAGTAAAGGTATAAGAATTTTTTTGTAGTTTTCATTTATCGGTGTTTCAGCAATTCTTAAAAGAAGTAAGACTTCGCCTTTAAACCTCGTAACGCCGCAGTTGAGCGCACCCACTATTTTAAATCCGGGATTTGATGGTTCAATATCCCCGGGTTTTATTATTGGATTTTTTTCTGACCTGAATATATTCGTATCCATTAATGTATTACAAGGTTAAGATAATCATTCATAACAGTACTCTTACTATATGCAAATTTAGGACTTATTACAAATAAAAAAGAGCCGGAAGTTAAATTTGTGGTATAATTGTAATGTTAAATAATCATTATTTTTGAATCTATTTAACTGCTATTAAATAACTTACAAAATAGAGGTATGTTTTAGAAAAGCTAGAAAAAGTTTTAAGAGAAAAAAATAGAAGAATAAATGGTATATATATATCATCATATATACCAAGAAAATGTGGAATAGCAACATACACCAAAGATTTAACCGAAGCAATCAACCTTATTAATCCATATTCCAAAGCCGAGATCTTTGCACTGACCAAACCGGAGGATAAAATCGATTATCCTCCTGAAGTTAAATTTAAAATCAACCAGTATAAAATTGACTCCTATATTAAAGCTGCTGACCGCATCAATAAATCAAGAGCAGATATGGTTATTCTGGAACATGAATTTGGTCTGTACGGGGGTGAATTCGGGGAATATATTATTAAACTTTTAGAGCTTATTAAAAAACCCCTCATCATTACTGCTCATACGATACCGGATGACGCTATTAAGGGGTACGGCCTGGTGCTTAAAGATGTTATCAAGTTTGCTGAAAAAGTAATAGTTATGATGCCTCAAAGTTTGGGAAAACTTGTCAGTGGATACAATTATCCTGGAGAAAAAATAGAAATTATCCCTCACGGTGTTCCAGACATAGACCTGGACCCTAATGATAAATATAAAAAGAAAAAAGGATTAGAAGACAGGTTGATCCTCGGTAATATAAATCTTTTATCAGAAATTAAAGGACTTGAGTATACGCTAGAAGCCTTAATAGATATAAAGAAGAAATTTCCCAATGTATTGTACTTAATAATTGGCCAGACACACCCCGTAGTACTGCAAACAGCCGGTGAAAAATATAGATTATTCTTAAAAGAAAAAATAAAATTGTATAACCTGCATGAAAATGTGAAATTTATAAATAAATATATGTCTTTAAATGAACTCGTAGATTGGTTAAGAGTTATAGACATATACATAACTCCATATCTGGACCCCCAGCAGTCAGCTTCAGGTGCTCTGGCGTATGCAGTCGGGGCTGGTAAGATATGTATTTCAACACCCTATCTTTATTCAAAAGAAGTTCTGGCAGACGGTAGAGGCATAATTGTACCTTTTAGAGATTCCAAAGCTATTGCGGATGCTGTTATAGATATATTTAAAAATCCACTAAAGAAATCAACAATGGAAAAAAGAACATATAAATTCGGGAGACTGATGACCTGGTATAATATAGCTCTTCAGCATCTTAAATTATTCGATGAGGTTATAGCTAATTCTAAGATTTAATAATCTAATAAAGATAAACCGAATATATAAAAAATCATTTTTTAATTATATAGAAAATACTTATGGACCCTCTTAAAAAATTAAGATCAATAACCCAGGATGCCGGTGTCTATCAGCACGGAAAGTTGAATAGGCCAAATCCTGAATTTGGATATGCTTTGGAAGATCAGGCGCGGGCGCTTATAGTTGCTGATGGATTTAAAGATGAAAAACTGAAAAAGATTTATTTAAATTTTATCCGAAGTGCGCAGAGACAGGATGGCCTGCTTTATCATTTTTATTTTTACAATAATGGTGAAAGCTTCACTAATGGCGAAGGCCTATTTAAAAATGAAGAATATAATTCAAAATCAAATGTAAAAGAAGCTTACGGTTTGACTTTATGGTCTCTTTTAACAACAGACATTAGCAAAGATAATGATCTAAAAAAAATTATTAAAAATTTAATTAAAGATTCTTATGGCTGGACTTCACCAAGAGCTATATCATCAGCTTTACTTGGTTTAATAAATCTTGATGATCAATATAGTTTGGAAAATGAATTAAAAAAAAAGCTACACATTTTTTATTTTAACTCGCGCTCATATGACTGGGAGTGGTTTGAAAATTACCTTGTATATGCAAATGCTATTATCCCCTGGGCACTCTGGGAGATTTATTTAAAAAGAAAGTGTAAAACAAGCTTTGAAATTGCTAAGAAAACAACAGAATTTTTAATAAATAATTGCCAGATAAATGATGTCCCTTCACCAATTGGGAACAAAGGCTGGTATTTTAAAGGCAGCGGCAGGGCTCTATTCGACCAACAACCCATTGATGCGAGTTACATGGTTTGCTGCCTGGAAAAAGCATACCATGCAACAAAAGATAGTTACTATTTAACCTGGGCTAAAAAATGGTATAAATGGTTTTGGGGTAATAACATAAAAAATATTTCCCTTATAGATGATAATTTTGCATGCTATGATGGATTAACTCCAGAAGGCGTAAATTTAAATCAAGGAGCCGAATCAAACATATGCTTTCTGCTCGCATATCTTGCTGCAGGGAGACTGGGAATCGCTAAGTGATTTAAAAATCAGGAGGCAGATCTATTTCTTCTCCTTTTATTTTTTGAAGCCTTGCAAGTCTATATGCTTCTTTATATTTTTTAGCAATAATATTCCAGGATACAACTTCATCTAAATATTTTTTTAGATTGGCCGACATTGTATTTTGTAAATTCTTATCACAGGCTAATCTTATTACTTTTTCTTTTAGCATTTGTTTATCAGTGAACAGAAGTCCGCCTTCATTTTCAAGGGTCTGTGCAGTAAGGCCTTCTACTGGTGCGGTAGTTATATAGGGTTTGTTTAAAGAAATAATTCTAGCCAGTGTTCCTGATTGGGTTTCATCAACGGTGGGAAGCACTATTAAATTGCAAACTGCCATTACTTTATAGTAAATATCACCTCTGGGAACGAATTCGTAATAGTGAGCGATACCTTTATTCTCTAAAATTTCTAAACTTTTTTTATAATTATTATAATCCTCTAGATGATTCGAATCTCTCATTGTACCTGCGGCAAATAGATCCCAGCTCTCACCAGTTTTTACTTTTATTTCCTTAGCTATTTCTTCCCACATAGAAGTCAAAATATCCCATCTTTTATTCGACTGTATCCAGCCCACCAGACCGATCAGATTATTGCTTAGATGCTTGACCTTGTTTAAACCAAGCTCTTCTTTTAGCTTTGGAATCTCGCTTTCACTCCAATTTTTATCAACTCTTGCTCCATGGGGTACGATCATAATATTTTTGGGCATTTGCCATTTCATCTGTGTGAAAGTCCAATTGAGTCTCCACTTCTGATACTGACTTTTAAACAAAACTATATCAGAATCTTCGCACAGCTGATTAATAAAATTTTCTTCAAAATCCTTTAACCTCCCATGGACAGTATGTGGTTCAACTACTATGGGAAACTCATTAATAGAGCCTAAAAACTCTATAAAACCCTGGTTCCTGTCCCCAACACCTCTTTTGTCTAAATGTTCATATAAGCCATATTCATGTTGTATGTGAATAACATATGGTTTTATTTTTTTAATTTTTTCTGCAACTGGTCTCCACCAAAAACGGTTGGAAGTATCAATAATTGGATAAACTCCTTTTCCAGATCCATCAGTATGGCTAATAACCAGGACTTCTCTTTCTGGATTTGCCTTTTTAATGAATTCTCTAGCTTCTTCACAGAATGTGGCTATACCGCAGAAGCGCGGATAATAACTGGATACGAGTACAATTGGATTTTTCTTAGACATATTTAATTATTTTTTAATTTTTTCCAGAATGGCTGTCTTATTTTCAAAAGCTATAAAAGTCTTTCATAAATAATTCTTTTAGTATTTTCTTTCTTTTGCTAATATCTTGCAAATAGTCAAATGACCAATTAATTTTTCTTAAAATGTATTATGACACAGCAAGCCTCTAATGGAAATGGTCAATAATATCCTTATTTGTAATTATTTCATTTTCATAATCATTGAAATCTATAACTATTTTATTCATTAGCCGGGATTGCGTGCAGCTTATAAGTGGAAAGTTTTTAACGAATGCTTTCCAAATCATTACCATTCCTTTCATATTTCTGAAATTATTTTAGTCAATTGTGCCCAGGGCAACCTGTTGCAGAGAGAGGGTGCACCAAATTACTGTTTTTTTATTATAAGCGAGGATTTGAAATACACAAATCAACAAGATCTGTGATTAACGCTGTCCCAATACATATGACTGAATCTGCCCCACCCCAATAAATCTTTATAGTTCCGTCATCTTCTGCTACTGTCCCGCAGCAGAAAACAACGTTATGGACATAACCGACGACTTCCCAGGGGTCCTCCGGCTGAAGTATCCAATCATCAGCTATACCTATTATCTTAGAAGGATCCCCAGGGTCATGCAGCGCCACACCAAGCCGGTAGATAGACCCATCCATGGTTTCAAAAACTCCATGATAAATATTTAACCAGCCCTTATCCGTTTTTATCGGTGTGGATCCCGGTCCCACCTTCATTTCATCCCAGTGGTAGACCATGGGCTTGATTACAATTTTGGAATCTCCCCAATGAATCAGGTCCGGAGAGTAGGATATCCAGATAGACCAGGGAGATATTTCCGAGTGGGGGCGGTCCAGCCGGACATAAAGGTTATTAATCTTTTCAGGGAAAAGGACCACATTGCGGCAGTCTGCCTGCGTAATCAAAGAAACACGTTCAATGCGCTCAAAGTCATTAGTTTTTGCCAGCGCCACGCGCACGCCATGTCTGGAGTACGCACTGTAGGTAATAAGGTATTCATCACCCATGGCACAGATTCGGGGGTCTTCCACCCCGTATTCCTCATAGGAAGCAAACGGCTCAATATTCGCTGGAGTTATAAATGGTTCCGGCCTGACCCTGAAACTTAGTCCATCATCGCTTTCTGCAAGACCGATTATCGAACGGCCATTTCGGCGGTGGGACCTGAATAGCATGATATATTTACTATTATGCTTTGTAACTCCAGCATTGTGCACCGTCTCCACTGGATAAGGAACGTCATATTTGGTCAAGATGGGATTCTTCTCATAACGTTTTATGATTGGTTCATTAATCCCTGCCATAATCGCCCCCCGAGCTTTCGATATCATATTCTTTAAAATGTAAAGCAGTCTGAATCTTAATAAATACCATATTTTCTAAACCCCGATTCTGGATGCGGTACTATATCCCACAGGTAAATCTATCGCCAGACCTTATGTCGGCTATGTCCTTACTGTTTTTAGCCATCACAGACTTGCTGCTGATTATATACCAGTGTTCAGACTTCCTGAAACGGGTCTGGCAACTCAAGCGCTTACCAGGGTAGGCACTAATCCCCCCGACCTTATTATCCAGGAGCATCCAAAATAATTTCATAAAAGTCCCAGAGCACAGGAACCTTTGCGCTTTTTTAACTGATAATCTTTTCATAAACTTCAATGTAGTCTTGTACCATACGATCTACACTGAACTGCTCCTCGATCAACTTGCGGCATTGGTACCTGTCCAGCTGCTTAACTTTGACAACCGCTTCAGCCATCTCATCTAAATTATGCACAAGGAAACCTGTTGTACCATTAGCAATGATTTCAGGCATGCTGCCCCGGTTAAAAGCAATTACAGGTGTGCCACAGGCCATGGCCTCCACTACAGAAAGTCCGAAAGGCTCGTCAAAGTTTATGGGATGCAGCAGGGCATATGCGCCACCTAAAAGTTCGTTACGTTTTTCCGGACCAACGCTACCTACATAGATAATTCGGTCGTCATCCAAATAGGGCTTAACTTGCAGATCAAAGTAGTCCTGATCCTGGATGATACCTGCTATAATTAACTTCATACCTGTTTGCCCGGCAACTTTGATGCATTCCCTCGTACCTTTTTCAGGATGTATACGGCCAAAAAAAAGTAAATATTTTCCGGGACGGGGCCCAAAAGTGAATTGATGCAGGTCGATACCATGGTGAATGGTAGCAATATAATCAAGTTCCGGGCATTTATCCGCCTTACTGATAGCAACATAAAAAGTCTTATTGTTATACTTTTTATAAACCGGAAGGATTTTAGGAGATGAAAACCCGTGAATCGTAGTTACTGTTGGTGTTTTTGTCATGCTGGTATAGGTCAATGGAAGATAATCGAAATGATTGTGAATAAGGTCAAACTGCTCTCCCCGCTCAAAGACCCCGGATATATGCAAACATTCCCACACTTTGGGTAGAATCTCCGGTTCTTCTTCATACCCTTTAGGACATACACTTACCAGATGTCCCCTGGTTTTTGAATCTGCGGTCGCAAACAGGGTCACATCAACACCGCGGCCCACCAGACCTTCAGTTAGCAGAGAGACAACATTTTCCCAGGGGCCATATTGTCTTGGCGGAGTGCGCCAGGCGATAGGTGAGAGCATTGCAATCTTCATGATTTAGCTCCGTACTCTCCCCCGGAATATTTATTGGTGTAAGCAAGTAGAACTGGATAGGGATCGATTAGCCAATCAGTTACACAATCCCGGTTGTGCGCTGCAGCCAGATGCGAAATCCCCATACAACCTCCCGCTCTTATCAGTAACAGGGTAAGATCACCATACCTTTTCCAGGTAAGACATATTATTGTTTATAATTCTATTTTCCTTTGCTATATGTTATCCAAAAAAACTAAAGTGGTTTTATTAATATAAGGTACATTTTTTTAAATAAGCCAGGATATTATTTAAATTAGCGGTAGCCAGAGCTACTACTGAATCGGCAGCGCCATAATAAACTAAAAGTTCATTTGTCTTTTCATCAATAACCGCACCACAGGGAAAAACAACATCGTCAGTATCACCCACTCTTTCGTATCTCTCTTTTGGCCCTAAAACCCAATCACTGCTCCGACCGATTATCTCAAGGGTTTCTAAATCCAGCAAGGCCAGACCCACCCGATAAATAGTACCGGAGGCTGTATCTCTCGCCCCATGATATATAATTAACCAGCCGTCCGGCGTCTCAATTGGCGGAGGGCCCAACCCTACTCTATTAGAATCCCAGGCTCTATGCCTTGTAGGAATCAATACTCTATCTTTCCCCCAGAAATCCAAATCTCTGGAGAAAGAGACCCAGATATCAGCCCTTCCTTCAACAAGGGGTCTGTTTACAAGAGCATAGCAGCCCTTGAAAGTTTTGGGGAACAAAGAAGCATCCTTATTGAAGGGCATCAATTTCCGCCCGAGGCGTTGGAAATTTAAAAAATCTTTTGTTGCTATAAGAGAAATACCGGGGGGTTCTCCAGCCACTCCATCAAAGAAAGAAACACAGACAATTATATATTCTTGCCTTTCCTCCAGCCAGACAATCCTGGGATCTTCCAATCCAAATATGGCTTCGCCGAATTCCGGCGCTGCTGCCAATGCTGGGCCGGAATTTATCCGCCAATCTGTTTTTCCATCTTTACTTTTAGCAATAGTTAAATGGGAATACCCCTGTTTATCTTCAACTCTAACTAAAAGTAAAGTTTCATCATTAAATTTTACTGCCCCGGGATTGAAGACGGCGCCCACTTTATAGGGCCAGCTTTCCGGAGTTAAAATTGGATTTCCTTCATACCGTTTAAAATATTCATCAAAATTTTTATTGTTCATTATCTTTGTTTAATTCCTTCATTAAACACTGGTACCAGAATTGCCAGATATTATTTTATCTTATTCTGGAAGCAAATAAGTCTTCCAGGGATCAGGATATATTACAATTTTAAGACTTAAATTCCATAATTTTATTTTTCCTCTGAGGCACCACTTCGAGGTATGGGCGTAACCCCCGCAGCCTCTGTTACTATAGTCTGAACCCTGCTGGTATCCACGATTATTTTTGAGTTCTGCTTTATGGCATTTTCTGCCGCCTCGATTTTTTTAAATATTTGTGCATTGCCTATGAAATATTTCTGTGCAGCTTCATTTACTACCTTTATCTTATCAGCCTCTGCATTTGCCACCAATCTGATTGAATCAGCCTGGCCCTCAGCAGAAAGTATAAGTCCCTGTCTCACACCTTCTGCTTTTTTTATCTCCGCCCTCTTTTCACCATCAGCCCTGGTTTCTGTAGCAGTGGCCACATCCATGGCAGCAATCTTTTCCTGTTCGGCCTTTACAACCTTGTTCATTGACTCCTGCACATCAGTAGGAGGTTGTATCTTCTGAATCTCAACCCTTAAGATATCAACACCATAGCTGTCAGTCTCTTTATCCAGGACAGCTTCTACCTGGGTATTGATTTCGGCCCTTTTTTCATTTGCATCTGTTAGCGTCATATTTCCTATAACCGATCTCAGCGTTGTCCTGGCAAGGCTTGTAAGCTGGGCCCTGTGGTCATCCACATTATATATGCTGGCTTTTACATCCTTTATCTGATAATAGACCACTGCATCTACCTCTGCGTTTAATTTGTCTTTGGTAATTACCATCTGAGGTATAACGTCAACCATCTGTTCGGTTATATTTACCCTATACATCCTGTCTATCATTGGAATTATCCAGGTAAGCCCTGCATCCTTTATCCTTTGAAATTTCCCAAATCTTTCGATGATGCCTCTTTCTATCGGCCTTACGGTCTTAAAACCTGCAAACAGGATTACCAGTATCCCTGCTGTAATCAGTGCGACCGCAATGATATTGAGACTAAAAAATAAGAGTACAATGCCCGCAATTATGAGTATAAGACCCAGGATAAGCATTAAAATTCCTTTCTGTTGAATAAATAAATGAGAAAATTTCAGGTAATACCCCTGTTGCTTTTTCTTAATGTATACTCTATCAGAAAAATTATGGAAATGGAAAAAATACTGATAAAAAAAGAGGTAATAATATAACTGAAGAACTGGATAAATAGTTTGTACTGTAAAGAAAAAAGAATTGTGGGCATGATTTAAGAATCAAGAGAGTATAAAGTATATAAACGAGAGGTATTAAAATAGAAAATGCAGATAATAAAATTGAAAATTTTTATTGATTCAGAAGTAGCCCTGGCAGGGGCAGATATAACGACGCTTCCATTCAATGCAGTAAAGGGGCTTTTATCGAATTATAAGACCGGGGAAGGTATGGAAATGTTTACCCGGGATACCGTTCCCGGGTAAAAAGCTTTATTAAAGTACTGAGTGATATCCTTATCCATTTCACTACTGATTCAAAAAGGAGGATAGCTGCACATATCCGGGCTGCTCAAATTTAAAATCAAGAATATCAAGGCATGTCTTATATTTCGAATGAAGCTCTTTTTTACTGTCAGCTCCCAGGTTTATTATTCCATACCTGAAGCTTGACATATCATTTAGCTCATCTGACAGCATATGATTTTCTTTTCCATATATTTCAATTCTTGCTGCAGGATATATTTTTTTTACTTTATCTATCTGTTTTTTAGAAGGAAGAGCTGTAATTTTTTTATCTTTAAATTGTCTTAGAACAAAACTTGACGCATATTTATTTTTACTTATTATATTTTTTTCTTTGTCTAAGGTTGAAGGATCTATATCCAGAGATATTAAAAGCAGGATTTCATAAGTATTTATACCATTGACTTTCTCCATTAAATCAGCAAATTGTGAGCACATCCTTGGATTTATTTCTATTATTTTTATTGAGCCAATATCAGGATCATAAAAAAATTCTATATTTAAAATACCATTACCGAAGCCCAATTTTTTGATAAATTCCCTTGCGATTTTTTCCATTTTTAATTTTATATCCCTATTTAAATTACTGGGATAATCAAATCTTTTAAAGCTGATTTTATTTTTATGCATTATTGAATCAACAATTCCAATAATATGTATGTCCTTTTTGTAAGAATAAGCTTCCAGCGTAACCTGCTTTCCATAAATAAGTTTTTCTGCAATGAGATAATTTGCGTCACATTTGTAATTGGAATAATTTTTAAAAATATCGTTTAAAGGAGTTGAAAATGCATAGATGTGGTTTTTTGCCTTCAGGATGTAATCATTATACTGACTTATATTATTTATTTGCGCAGCCATTATAGAAAAGAAAGATTTAACCGGTTTTATAAAAAAAGGAAAGTCAAAAGGAGCTTTAGTTTTTTTAAATGGGTCTATTATCCTGGACTTTACATATGCATCTGGTACATATTTTTTTTGATACTGTCTGCATAAATATTTATGCTGGCAAATCAGTATTTTTTCTACTTGAGGAGCAGGTAAGTTTAATTTTTCAGAAATAATCGAACCTATTATTGCCGCAGGGTAATCATGCGTGGCTATTACCGAGATAATATTATTTTTTTTTGCAAAATCAATTGTGTTTTTTACAAAAGACCGGGCATCGAATTCTTTTAGGCAGTTCCTCGGATTTATCCCATAATAAAGGAAATTATACCCGTATTTATTTTTTAATATATCCAATTCTCTCTTATCTCTTGCGGTGGGCAGTATCACTAAAATGTTTTTCATGATTTTTGCTTGCCTCAACGGTCAGCCATCGTTCTTTTTCAGGGTTTTTATAATTAATAACATTTTTTAATATCCTGCATGGCAGAAAATATCTATAAACTGTATGCCTGTATAAAATAGTATTAAATCAATTATTTATTATAATCTATATTTTTTATAGTTTTTATACTAAAAATTATTATAATTATTAATAAGTTATAATTTATTATTATAAAGAAATACTAGTTTTTGAAAAAGAATTTAGAAAGGCAGCTTTTTTAAAAATAGTCAGTAAAAAACAATAATAATGTAAGGAGAAAATAGTGAAAAATCATTTTAATATTTTAGTCATAGGCAGCGGTGTAGCGGGCTCTACCATAGCAATGAAATGTGCCAGCGCAGGCCTTAATACTGCAATAGTTGACTGCCGGCCTTACGGAGGCACATGTGCCATAAGAGGATGTGATTCTAAGAAAATACTTGTTGATGCTTCAGAATACCTGGATGTAAAAAACAGGATCCCTGCTTTAATTGCTAAAAATCCAGTCATTAACTGGGATGATTTGATGAAATTTAAAAAATCATTTACAGACCCGGTTCCATTAAAAAGAGAGAAATCATATGCAAATGCAAAGATTGCGATGCTAAAGGGTAAAGCAACTTTTGATTCAGGAAATAGCGTGATAATCAACAATGAAAAATACAGTGCTGATAAGATAGTAATTGCAACAGGTGCAAAACCAGGAAAATTAAACATCAAGGGCGAAGAGAATTTAATTAACAGCGATGCTTTCCTGGAACTTGAAAAACTGCCAGGTGAAATTATTTTTGTTGGCGGAGGTTTTATATCTTTTGAATTTGCACATGTTGCTGCCAGATTTGGCACAAAAGTTAAAATTATACACAACGACAACTATCCCATTGATATGTTTGATAATGACATGGCTGCAATGCTGATAGATTATTCAAGAAATATCGGTATAGATATAATTTTAAGTTCCCCTGTTAATGCAATTGAAAAGAAAAATGGAAAATTTATTGTGAGTGCTGACGATACAGAATTTACTACCGATCTGGTGGTACACGGAGCCGGACGTGTCGCAGACATAGATGATTTAAATCTTGAAGCCGCAAGTATTGAACATGGCAACGGCATATTTGTCAATGAATATATGCAAAGCGTATCAAATGAACATGTATACGCCGCCGGCGATGCAGCGGCAGGGTCACCACCCCTTACTCCTGTCGGTGCTGCTGAGGCCAAAATTGTATCTGAAAATATTATTAAAGGTAATAAAATAAAAAGAATTTTTAAAATAGTACCTTTTACTCTTTTTACAATTCCACCGCTTGCAAGCGTAGGATTATCAGAAGAGAATGCAGTAAAAAAAGGCCTGGATTTCAGGAAGAATATTTCTGATACTTCAAACTGGTATCATTCTAAAAAAACAGGATTTAGAGGTACAGGTTTTAAGGTACTGATTGATAATAGTACCGATTTGATCATCGGGGCATATATATTATCACCTAATGCAGAAGATATAATAAATCTTATTACAATGGCAATGCATGCATCCCTTACTGTAAGTGAATTGAAGGATATGATATTTACTTACCCGAGCATCAGCAGTGATATCAAATACATGATTTAGATTTTTTGATTCCATAAAAAATTAAAGATATTAAAAAATAAATGATTTACGTATTATTTATCTTTTACTTTCCGGGTGTGATTTATTTATTTTTGATATAATTTTTTGTAATCTATAAATAGACAGTATTTAATCGGGATTTGTAAAATCAAAGAGAACAATAAAGGAGATTCATATGAAAATTTTATTACGTTCTTTTGTTATCATAATTATTATTACAGGTCTTATCTTTGCAGCCTCTGGTTGCACCAGAACAGGGGATGGAGGCCAGGGTCCGGTAACAATCGGTTCTAAAATAGATACTGAGGGCGCGCTTCTATCTCAGATGATAATACTTTTGCTTCGTGAAAATGGTTTTGAAGTAGTTGATAAGTCAGGTACGGGTCCGACTTCTGTTGTAAGGAAAGCAATACTTAGTGGTGAGATAGATATCTATCCTGAATATACAGGAAATGGCGCCTTTTTCTTTGAAGAAACTGATTCTGATGTCTGGAATAATGCTAAAAAAGGATATGAGAGGGTAAAAGAACTTGACAGCCAGGCAAATGACATTGTCTGGCTAACGCCCGCTCCTGCAAACAATACATGGGCAATTGCAGTAACAGAGGCGCTTGCAGAAGAAGAACAATTAAAAACAATGGAGGATTTTGCCAATTATGTCAATGACGGCGGGTATGTCAAGTTGATCGGCTCGGAAGAATTTGTTACAAGTGAAGTGGCGCTTCCTGCTTTCCAGAGAGCATATGGTTTTAGCCTGGAAGATGAACAGCTCATAGTAGTTGCAAGCGGTGATACTGCACAGACAGAAAAAGCAGCTTATGAGGGTACTGACGGAGTTAATGCTGCAATGGCTTATGGTACAGACGGCTCTATTAATGCATTTAATCTTGTAGTTTTATCAGATCCCAGAGGTGCCCAACCAGTATATGAACCTGCACCTATTATCAGAGCAAGTGTACTTGAAAAATATCCCGAAATCAAAACAATACTCGAACCTGTCTTTAATTCTTTAAATCTTGAAACATTACAAAGTCTTAATGCAAAAATTGCAGTTGAAGGTCTGAATGCTGAAGATGTTGCACGTGAGTACCTTGCCTCAGAAGGATTTATTAATTAAAAAAATTGAGAAACAAATTAAAACAGGCAGAAAACCATAGATTAAATAAACAGTCCCTGATATTTAAAAATTTAAAGCCTGCGCAAGATTGGATTATCATCGACAAGCTCGCTGCTGTTGGGTCAATTATTGGGATTCTATCCTTAGTTTTTGGCTGGTTTACCTTAAAACTCAATCGTCTTGCTTCCGGTATAAGTCTTAACCTCCCTTCATCTATCGGATGGGTTTTAACCTTACTGCTGTCTGCACTATGGCTTGCCTGTCTTTTTTTAGCTTTTAGACCCAAAAAAAACTGGCAGCCGTTCATGCTTGGCAGTATTGCAAATATCATTTTAATTTTATGTTTAATATTTTTAGGATCAGTTGCTGCCAGGCTGGTACAGGAAAATACAGAGAGAGTAAGAATTTCACCGGGTGCAGGTATCTGGATAACTTTTCTGGCTGTGTATCTTATTGTTTTTTCATCTCGAAAGAGCCTTAAGAAAAAAACTGCTATTCAAAATATACTAACCTGGGCAGGTCCCACTGCTTTCATTATTTTACTTTTATCAGGTCACTTTAACAACTTATCCATAATTGTTGAATATAGCGTGCAGAAGCTCCGTTTTATGCAGGAATTTTTACAACATATTTTCCTGGTAGCCATTTGTGTTTTTTTTGGATCTGTTTTTGGTTTAATTCTTGGGATATGGGCAACACGAAATAAAAGAGCTGAGACGGTTATTTTTTTCTTAACTAATATCAGCCAGACTATTCCCAGTCTTGCACTGTTCGGGTTGCTTATTGCACCGCTTTCTTTGCTGTCTTTTAAGTTTGCATTTCTAAGAGAAGCCGGTATCCGCGGTATAGGGAATACCCCTGCAATAATTGCACTTATTATTTATTCGCTGCTCCCAATTGTTAGGAATACTTATACAAGTATTCGCCAGCTCGATCGCTCAATTATTGACGCGGGCAGGGGTATGGGAATGAACCGTTTTGGTATTTTTATGAAGATAGAAATTCCGCTTTCTGCTCCAATCATACTGGAAGGAGTTCGGATTGCTGCGGTTCAATCCATAGGCCTGACTGCTGTTGCGGCACTTATTGGTGCCGGAGGTCTTGGCTGGTTTATTTTTCAGGGTCTTGGCCAGGCTGCTGCAGACATGGTTTTACTTGGTGCAATTCCAATAATCCTGCTTGCTCTGGTAACTGACGGCTTTATGAGAATAATAATAAGACTTGCAACACCAAAGGGACTTACAAAAATAGAAGGGAATTAAAAATTGATACTTCTTAATAAAGTGAGCAAAGCTTACGACGGTAAAATAGCTGTAAGTAAATTATCCATGGAAGTAAGAGAAGGAGAAATCTGTGTGCTTATAGGGCCTTCAGGTTGTGGTAAGACCACAACACTTAAGATGATCAACCGGATGATTGAGCCGACTGAAGGAAACATTGTTATAGATGGACTGGAAATAAGCAAATTGAGACCTGAAATACTGCGTCGCTCTATAGGGTATGCTATTCAAATGGTTGGGCTCTTTCCTCATATGACCGTTGCGGCTAATATTGCTATTGTGCCGGAGATGCTAAAGTGGGAGAAAAAACGTATACAGAATCGTGTCGCTGAGCTATTGGACCTTGTTGGTTTAAACGATAATTATCAATCAAAGTACCCTAACCAGCTTTCAGGTGGAGAAGCTCAACGTATCGGGGTTGCAAGAGCACTTGCAGCAAATCCTCCAATCCTGCTTATGGATGAACCTTTTGGCGCTGTTGATCCGCTTACCAGGGAAAAACTACAGACTCAATTCCTTAATATACAAAAAGAGCTTAAGAAAACGATTATTCTTGTTACACATGATATGGATGAAGCTATTCGCCTGGCAGACCGTATTGCCATAATGAAGGATGGAGAGTTAGTACAATATGATGTACCCGAAGTTATATTAAGTAAACCAGCTAATAAATTTATTTATAGTTTTATTGGTACAGACCGTGCCTTGAAACGTCTTTCCAGAATAAATGTTACAAAATTTATCAAACCTTCACCCACATTAAGCATCGATGCTTCTTCAGAAAGAGCCAGTAAGGTATGCAAACAATGCAGATGGGTATGGGTGATTGATCATAACCAGAAGTTACTTGGCTGGATAGACAGGATAATATTTGCACAGGTAAGTTCTCTTACCGAAGCAATGGTAAAAATCAAACCAGAGGAAGTCGCTGTTACCAAATCCTCATCTTTAAAAGAAGCACTGTCGATTATGTTGAGCCAGGGAATGAGAACAATTCCGGTAACAGATGAGCAGGGGGTTCTCCAGGGAGAAATAGATATGGTTGATATAGAAAGAGCTATATCAGGTGATAAGAAAAAGCCATGAAAAAAGACATAATAAAAAACTGGTCTATCCTGGCCGGATTAATAGTAGTGTTTATAATAATAATCAGCAACATGAACTGGTGGGAATCAGCCCTTCGTTTTCTTTTTCCCAATGAATCAACCGTCATATACCAGCGAGTTTCTTTAACTAATATGATCATTCAGCATCTTAAGATTGTCGCTATCTCCAGCAGCCTTACAATAATTACAGGAGTACCGCTTGGAATAATGGTTACCCGACCTGCAGGCAAGGATTTCAGGGAAGTAACAAACAACCTTATTTCAATTGGTCAGACTTTTCCACCTGTTGCAGTCCTTGCACTGGCCGTTCCCATTTTTGGATTTGGGATGGTCCCAACAATTATTGCTCTTTTTCTCTATGGCCTTCTTCCTGTAGTACGCAATACAATTGCAGGACTCAAGTCTGTTCCAGAGCATATTCTGGATTCAGCTTATGGATTAGGAATGAGCAGACTACAGACACTTTTTCGTATAGAATTACCACTGTCCTTAAAAGTGATAATAGCTGGCATAAGAATTTCTGTGATAATCAATATAGGCACTGCAATGATAGGTGCAGTGATTGGCGCGGGCGGGCTTGGTCCCCCAATAATAGCAGGACTTGTACAGGATAATATTGCTTATATAATTGAAGGAGTAATACCCGCTGCTTTTCTTGCAATTATAGCAGATAGACTTTTTTCAAATTTTGAGAGCTTTTTAGTATATGGTTCAGATGTAAATCAAAATTAGTACCAAGATACTTCAATTAGAAAGATTCCATTTAAAATCAATTCAGGATAATTGCTGAAAAGTCCAGTATTGCCGGGCTTTTTTTGTTATAAAAGGCTTAAACAAAGAGTCTTAAAAATGGGTGGAAATAATTTAAGAGATGGAAGAAGGGTTGCGGATAACTCCAGAGATGAGATAAGGGAAAGAAAACTAAAAGACTGGAAAGATATTAACGATATTAAGAGAAAAATTAGAGAATCACTTATTGAAAATTTTGTAATGAATTGGAGATAATTAAGGTAATATGATGATTATTTATCCCCTGGAAACTTTACTGAGCTGATACTGTATATTTATATCATTGATAATATAAACAAAAAGATTCTTAATTTATTTAAATTTAATTTTGGAATTAAGAAAATTACTTAAAATTAATTCATAAACTTTCACTAAACCTATTTATATTCTGACATAATAATCATATAATAATGGTATAAAAATATGATTGGAGGATATAAAGTGATTATAAAATCATCCAC
>CAZLXJ010000070.1:0-20875 GCA_964563645.1 uncultured Actinomycetota bacterium
CTTATATCCCCGATTGCCATGGAAGAGGGACAGAGATTTGCCATCCGCGAAGGCGGAAGGACCATAGGGGCAGGAAGCGCAACAAGTATAATAGAGTAAATGAATTATATATAATCAGGAGGAATAAATTTGTCAGCTACTAAATTGGGCCAGAAGATAAGAATAAAGCTCAGGTCATTTGATCATGAAATTATAGATAGATCTGCTAAAAAAATAGTGGAAACAATCGAAAATTCAGGAGCGAAAGTATCCGGGCCCGTACCGTTACCAAATAAAAAAAGTGTTTATTGTGTTATAAAATCACCCCATGCAGATAAAGATTCAAGAGAGCACTTTGAAATAAGAATTCATAAAAGACTTATAGATATATTGGACCCTACCCCCAAGACAGTCGATCTGTTGATGAGGCTGAGTCTGCCGGCAGGTGTAGATATAGAGATCAAATCTTAAGATAATATGATTTTTTCTTATTATATTATTGACGCGGCAGGCTAAATAATATAAACTGCCTGATTTGGGCTTATATCAGAAAGTTAAAGTGGAGTAAAAATGTTAGATGCTATATATGGAAAAAAAATAGGATGCACGCAGGTTTTTAGAGAAAATGGAGATGCTGTATATGTTACAGTAGTCGAAGCTGAACCCTGTATTGTGGTTCAGGTAAAAGATAAGGAAAAAGATGGATATAACAGCCTGCAGGTGGGTTTTGATTCCATTAGTGAAAGAAAGGTTAATAAGCCAGCAGGTGGTGTGTTTTCTAAAAATAATATTACCCCGAAGAGATATTTAAAAGAGATAAGAGTTGAAAGTTTTGACAGGGAATATAAGCCCGGAGATAGCATAGATATATCCATTTTTAAACCCGGTGATAAGCTTAAAATAACCGGGACTACCAGAGGGAAGGGGTTTGCGGGTGTAATAAAACGGCATAACTTCCACAGGGGAAGGATGTCACATGGATCTCATTCACACAGGATACCGGGGTCGGTAGGTATGTGTGCTACACCCTCTAAAATATTAAAAGGTAAAAAAATGCCCGGAAGACTGGGCGGTAAAAAAGCGACCATTCTGGCTGCAGAAATAATAGATATCGTAAAAGATGAAAATCTGATCCTGGTAAAAGGCAGTGTTCCCGGATCAAGCGGAAGTATGGTTTATCTAAAAAAGATTTAGAATATTTTGTTTTTTAGGAGATGAGATGGCAAGCGTAAGTGTTGTTGACATAAACGGAAATGAGAAAGAAAAAATAAAGCTATCCGATGACCTGGTGAAAGTAAAACCTGTTGAAGAAGTTATTTACCAGGATATAAAAAGATACCTTGCACAGATAAGATCAGGAACGCACAGTACTAAGGGAAGAAGTGAAGTAAGAGGCGGTGGAAGGAAGCCGTGGAGGCAGAAAGGCACAGGTAACGCGAGAGCAGGTACGATAAGATCTCCGCTGTGGAAGGGCGGAGGGATAGTATTCGGGCCGAAGCCAAGAGATTATTCTTTTAAACTGAATAAAAAAGTTGTCAGGAAATCGAAAGCAATTGCTCTTTCAGATAAATTTAAGAATAAAAAAATTATAGTGGTAGATGATTTCGGTCTTGAAAAGCCGGATACAAAAAGGGCTGCAGAAATACTGGAAAACCTGAAACTTTCTGGTTCCAGGGTTCTGCTGGTCACAACCGGTCCCGGCGGCAATGACTCAAAGTCTTTTAGGAATATTGATAATGTAATTGTAGAAAGTTCAAAAGGAGTAAATGCATATTACCTTATGCTTGCAGAATATGTGATGTTTACCAGGAAATCACTTGATGAATTGATTGAGAGGTTGTCTGATGGCAAGTCAAAATCCTAGAGATATAATAATAGGGCCAGTAATATCTGAAAAGAGCTATTCTGGCGTACAGGACAAGAGGTATTCCTTTTTTGTTGACCTCAGGGCTACAAAGAGCCAGATAAAAAAAGCAATAGAAGATATTTTTAATGTCTCAGTGATAAGTATTAGTACGAGCAATATAAAATCGAAGCCTAAAAGGCTGGGCAGATCTGTCGGCAGGAGCTCGAGAAGGAAAAAAGCTGTTGTTACTCTCAGTAAGAAGGATAAGATAGATTTCTTTGAGTCGGTCTGATAGTTTGGAGGAATAAAATTGGCAATAAAAAAATATAAACCTACAACTCCTGGCAGAAGGTTTGCTTCTGTCGAAGATGTTTCAGGTCTTTCAAAAAAGAAACCTGAGAAATCATTGACGGTGCCGCTAAACAGAAAAGCCGGACGGAATAATAAAGGCAGAATAACCACCAGGCACATCGGAGGAGGACATAAAAAAAAGTACAGGATTATAGATTTTAAGAGGAGAAAAGATAATATCCCGGCAAAAGTTTCATATATAGAGTATGATCCCAACAGGAGTTCAAGGATTGCCCTTTTGACTTATAAGGATGGAGAGAAAAAATATATCATAGCGCCTTTAAAATTAAAAGTGGGGGATGAGGTTATGTCAGGTGAAAATGCTGATATAAAAGTTGGAAACAGTATCCCCATAAAAAGTATTCCTGTAGGTACAATCATTCATAATATAGAACTGAAAGAAGGAAAAGGCGGAGAACTGGTAAGGTCTGCAGGTGGTTATGCCCAGCTTCTGGCAAAGGAAGGGGAATATGCAAATATAAAACTGCCTTCAGGAGAAGTAAGGCTGGTAAGGCTTAAATGCCGGGCCACAATAGGCCAGATAGGAAATACCAGCCACGAAATAGTAAACCTCGGAAAAGCAGGCAGGAAAAGATGGCTGGGAATAAGGCCGTCCGTAAGAGGTACAGCTATGAACCCGGTAGACCACCCCCACGGAGGCGGGGAAGGAAAGAACAAGAGTTCCGGAAGGGATCCGGTGACGCCCTGGGGTAAACCCACACTTGGATACAGGACAAGGAAAAGAAAAAAAGATACGGATAAATATATAGTCAAAAGAAGAAATAAATAAGGATTTTTAAGAGGAGGAGACTTATGTCAAGGTCTTTAAAAAAGGGACCTTTTGTGGAGGATAAGCTTTTAAGAAGGATCAATAAATTAAATGATACCGGTGAAAAAAAGATTGTAAAAACGTGGTCCAGGTCTTCAACGATCTTTCCGGAGATGGTCGGCCACACAATAGCAGTCCATGACGGCAGGAGGCATGTTCCCGTATTTATATCCGAATCGATGGTCGGGCATAAGCTGGGAGAATTTGCTCCCACAAGATCAATAAGGCCGCATACCTTCAAGGGAAGAAGCGAAAGCGTAGCAAAGGTAAAGGAAGAATAATGAAAAATAATGGTAAAGCAGTTTTAATAGGGAGGCAGCAGGTTGGAAGCCAGGGCAGTTGAAAGATTTATCAGGATATCACCGCGCAAACTAAGGTACATAGTTGATATTATCAGGTCAAAGAGCGTGGAGGAGGCAGTGGATATACTTACTTTCACTCCCCGGAAGGCTGCCCGTATAGTAAAAAAAGCTATTGAAAGTGCAGCGGCAAATGCAACTGAAAACAATAATATGAAAGAAGATGACCTGGTAATTAAAAAAGTTTTTGTGGATGAAGGTCCAACGCTAAAAAGATTTAGAGCCCGGGCGAGAGGCAGGGCTGCCAGGATCAGGAAGAGGACTTCGCATCTTACTGTTATAGTTTCTGATGGTAAAGAAGGGGAGGCTGAAAATAATGGGTCAAAAGGTTAACCCGGTAGGGCTCAGGCTCGGGATAAATAAAGGATGGCAGTCCAGGTGGTTCGCTACCAGGAATTATGCGCAGCTTTTAAAAGAAGACATAATGATCCGCCAGATGATAGAGGACCAGATTGGTAATGCCGGTATATCAAAAGTTGAGATGGAAAGGACCGCGGAAGAAGTAAAGGTAGATGTCTACACGTCAAAACCCGGAATGGTAATAGGGCGGAGAGGCGCTACTATAAATGATATAAGACAGTCGATAGAGGAAGAAACCGGAAGAATAATCCAGCTTAATATAATAGAGGTCAAGAAACCCGAACTTGTCGCCAAACTTGTAGCAGAAAGCATCGCAAGCCAGTTGCTGGGAAGAGTAAGTTTCAGGAGGGCGATGAAAAAAGCAATATCACTTTCTCTAAAAGCAGGTGCAAAGGGTATAAAAATACAGTGTTCGGGCAGGCTTGGTGGAGCAGAGATGGCCAGAACCGAATGGTACAGAGAGGGAAGAGTCCCCCTGCACACGCTCAGGGCGAATATTGACTATGGTTTTGCAGAAGCGAATACTACATTTGGAAAGATAGGGGTAAAGGCCTGGATTTATCTTGGCGATGTCATACTGGATGATACCGGGAAGGAAAAAAATGGAGAGAAGCCGCCGGAAGAATCAAGGAAAAGTGCAAAAAAACCCGGAGGCCCGGTTGAAAAAGGCAAAAGTAAAAAAGGTAAAAAGAGCAGGGAAGTAAAGAGGACTGTTATAAGTACTATTATCGGAAATAACCAGGCCGTTGAAACAGCCGGAGAAGAAGGTAAAGATGAAGAAAAAGAACCGGCTGAAAATAAAGAGGGACCCGGCGGTGTCAGGAAGACCGGGGATGCAGGGAAAACCGGCATGGATGTTGAAGAAGTTGAAAAAAAGGAAGAAGAAAAAGATAAAGAAGAGGATAGCCAATAATCTGGAATAGGAGATATAAATGTCACCGATGCTGATGCCAAAAAGGGTGAAACATAGAAAAGTGCATAGAGGTAGACTAAAGGGGCCTTCCAAGGGCGGTACAAGGCTGTCATTTGGAGAGTATGGGCTGCAGGCCCTGGAGCCTGGATGGCTTACCGGTAAACAGATAGAGGCTGCAAGGGTTGCCCTTACCCGGTACATAAAAAGAGGAGGAAAGGTATGGATAAATGTATTTCCCCATAAGCCTGTTACGAAAAAAGCAGCAGAGACACGCATGGGAGGCGGGAAAGGTGTACCGGAAAGCTGGGTAGCAGTCGTAAAACCGGGTAAAATAATGTTTGAACTTTCAGGAGTAAATCCTGAGGTAGCCAGGGAAGCTATCAGACTGGCTTCAAATAAATTGTCTATTAAGACCAGGATTATCAGCGGTGAATAATAAAACTGATTGGAATTGATATGAGAGCAAGTGATATTAGAGAACAGACGCAGCAGGAATTGGAAGAGAAACTTGATGATGTCAAGAAGAGCCTTTTTAATTTGAAGTTTCAAAAAGCAATAGGCCAGCTGGAAAATACTCAGGTTATCAGGAACCTGAGGAAAGATATAGCAAAGATAGAGACTGTTTTACACGAAAAAAGATTTGATGCAGGGGACCGGACGGAGAATAAAAAGGCGGATAAAAAAGATACAGGAAAACTGGAAGCTAAAAAGAAAAAAAGTATAAAAAAAGAAGCTGCAAAAAGGAAAAAAGCACCAGGGAAGGGCGGCAGGAGCAGAACTGGCGCACAAGACGGTTAAGGAGGGTTTTTTGGAAAGGTCAAAAAGGAAAACAAGAGTAGGAAAGGTCATAAGCGACAGGATGGATAAGACCATAGTTGTTGCTGTGGAGTCTCATTACAAGCATCCTCTTTATAATAAAATAATGAAAAAAATAAAAAAGTATAAGGCGCATGATCCGGAAGGAAACAGCAAATCAGGCGATATAGTAAGGATATCCGAAACAAGGCCTTTGAGCAAGACAAAGAGATGGAGACTTGTAGAGGTTATAAGGAAAGCCGAATAGAGAAGGATAAAAGATGATTCAGGCAGAAACCAGGGTAAAGATAGCAGATAATACGGGTGCAAAAGAGATAAGGTGCATAAAGGTTCTGGGTGGTTCAAAAAGAAGATATGCACGGATAGGAGATATTTTTATTGCAACTGTGAAGGTGGCAAATCCGGGGGGAGTTGTGAAAAAAAGTGATGTGGTAAGAGCTGTGCTGGTAAGGTCAAAAAAACAGTATAGAAGGCCGGATGGCTCTTATATAAGATTTGATGAAAACGCAGCAGTTATAATAGATAATGCAAATAATCCGAGAGGGACAAGGATATTCGGTCCGGTTGCGAGAGAACTCAGGGAAAAAAATTTTATGAAAATAATTTCTCTATCACCGGAAGTAATATAATCAGGAGATAATGATATGCTTAAAATAAAAAAGAACGATAGAGTAAAGATAGCCAAGGGGAAAGACAGGGGTAAAACCGGAAAGGTCCTCAGGATAAACAGTAAAGAAGATAAAGTATATATTGAGGGCGCAAATATAGTAAGCAGACATACAAGGCAGCAGGATCAGAACAAGCCCGGTGGAATTATAAAGAAAGAAGGGCCGATAAATATTTCCAATATCAGATTAATTTGTCCTAATTGCGGCAAGCCCACCAGGGTTGGTTTTGTGGTCAGCGAATCGGGAGAAAAGACCAGAGTTTGTAAAAAATGCAATCAGCAAATTTAGATAATTTCTTGAGAGGTACAGATGATACCCAGACTTAAAGAAAAGTATAAAAAAGAAATAGCACCCGGACTTTTAAAAAAGGGGAAATATAAAAATATTATGCAGGTACCGGTGCTGGAAAAAATTTGTGTAAATATGGGTGTAGGTGCGGCAACCCAGAATATAAAAGAGCTGGATTCTGCAGCTAACGACCTTGCTGTAATAACAGGGCAAAGGTCTGTTATTACAAAAGCAAAAAAATCAATAGCGGGATTTAAGGTAAGAAAGGGAAACCCAATAGGATGCATGGTTACGCTCCGGGGAAATATGATGTATGAGTTCCTGGACAGGCTTCTCAATATAGCTATTCCCAGAGTCAGGGACTTCAGGGGGCTTTCCAGAAAGAGTTTTGATGGTTTCGGCAACTATACGATAGGTATAAAGGAACAATTGATCTTCCCTGAAGTGGAATATGATAAAGTTCTTTCAATAAAAGGAATGAATATAACAGTGACCACATCGGCAGACAATGACGAAGATGCGCTTGAACTGCTCTCTGGATTTGGATTCCCATTTAGAAATAGTAATTAAAGCCAGTAGGAGGATTCTGTGGCTAAAAAATCGATGATAGCAAAACAAAAAAAAGAACAAAAATATAAGACAAGAGAATATAATAGATGTTTTAGATGCGGGAGGCCGAGGGGCTATTTTAGAAAATTCGGGCTTTGCCGCATATGCTTAAGAGAATTGGCTCATGATGGTAAAATACCTGGACTTACTAAGTCCAGCTGGTAAAAAAAGGAGATTTTTATGTCTTATATGTCTGATCCTATTGCTGATATGCTGGCAAGAATAAAAAACGGATGTGTGGCAAAACTGAATAATGTTAAAATACCTTATTCCAGGATGAAGGGGGAAATAGCACGGATCCTGGACGAAGAAGGTTATATAAGAAGCCATGAAGTGATCAAAGATGAAGGCGTACAGGGTACAATAAAAATATATTTGAAATACAAGAGTGACGATAAGTGTGTCATAAGCGGATTAAAAAAAATAAGTAAGCCCGGTCTTAGAGTATATGCCGGGAAGGATAAAATACCCGGGGTAATGGGGGGTTTTGGAATAGTAATAATCTCTACTTCAGAAGGTGTTCTTACCGGCCGCGGAGCAAGTGAAGCTGGAGTGGGCGGAGAAGTAATCTGTTCGGTTTGGTAGCATGAGAGGAGACGGATTTGTCAAGGATAGGGAAAAAACCGGTAGTCATACCGGAAGATGTTGAAATAAAAATTGAAAAAGGCAGTTTTCTGGCAAAGGGAAAGCTGGGAGAACTCCGCATGGATTTTGATAGTGGAGCTATCGGCATCTCGGAAGAGAAAGGAAAATTATTTGTCAAACCCTTTTCAGAGAGCAAGGAAACAAGATCAAAATACGGGCTTTACAGGAGCCTCTTACAGAATATGATAGACGGGGTATCAAGCGGTTTTTCAAAGACACTGAAGTTTGTAGGAGTCGGATACAGGGTAAATCTGAAAGGCAGCGACCTCGAGATTCTTGTAGGATACTCCAGTCCGGTTATCTTTAAAAAACCTGAAGGCATAACTTTTGAAGTGCCCGATAATACAACTATAAAGGTAAAAGGAATAGATAAGCAGCTGGTAGGAGAGGTAGCTTCCAGGATAAGAAGAATAAGGCCGCCTGAACCATATAAAGGCAAAGGTATTAGATATGCCGACGAGACTGTCAGGAGGAAGGCGGGCAAAGCTGCGGTGTCTACAAAAGCTTAGCATAATACAGGAGAATAGATGGAGAAAAAAAACAAGAGGAAAGATAAAGGCTTTAAAAGAAAAATAAGGTCAAGACTGAGGGTAAGAAAAAATTTTTCCCGGCCAAGGCTGTGCATTTACAGAAGCCTTAAGTATATATATGGACAGATTATAGATAATGCCACCGGGAAATCGCTAATGGGCATATCAAGCAAAGATATACAGGCAGAAAGCAAGGACAAGGGGAAGATAGACATAAGTTTCAGGGCGGGAGAAACCCTGGCAAAAAAAGCCCTCCAGAAGGATATCGATGAGATAGTATTTGACAGAAGCGGTTATAAATATCATGGAAGGGTAAAAGCTTTCGCTGAAGGAGCCCGTAAAGGCGGATTAAAATTTTAGATTATTTAAAGGAGGCGTTCTGTTGGCAGATCTAACGGACAAAACGGAATTAAATGAAAAAGTAATAAAAATTAACAGGGTAGCAAAAGTAGTAAAAGGAGGAAGAAGGTTCAGCTTTAGCGCACTTGTTGCGGTTGGTGACATGAAAGGGAAAGTCGGGGTTGGTTTTGGAAAAGCCAATGAGGTTGCAACTGCTATCCAGAAGGGTATAAACGATGCGAAAAATAATCTTTTCAGGGTTCCTCTGGTGGACGGAACAATACCATATGAAATAAATGCAGTTTCAGGTGCAGGAAAGGTTTTTATGAAGCCTGCTGCAAGCGGTAAGGGGGTTATAGCAGGAGGGCCTGTCAGGGTGATACTGGAACTGGCCGGAGTAAAAAATATCCTCACAAAATCGCTTGGCAGTTCAAATGCTTTAAATATTGTTAATGCCACCGTGAATGGTCTGAAATCTTTGAAGGATCCTGTGGAAATATTGAACATGCGCGGAAAGGCTTAAAATGGAAATATTAATAAAATTGATAACCGTTCCAACAGGAACTTATGCATATCATGGGGGGAATAGTGAAACTTGATGAAATAAAATCTCCTGAGTCTAATAAAAGGCGGAAAAGGATCGGACGGGGAGATGGGTCAGGCCACGGTACCACAAGCGGTAGAGGAACCAAAGGCCAGCTTGCAAGATCCGGAGGTAAGACAAGAATTGGTTTTGAAGGAGGGCAGATGCCCCTTCAGAGAAGGATCCCCCATCTCAGAGGCTTTAAGAATAACAGGAAGAAAGTGTTCAATATTATAAATACAGGTTCTCTTGAAGTATTTAAAGACGGAAGCACGGTTGATTTTAAAGAATTTTTAAAAAAGGGATTGATAATGGAAAAGGATTCCCCTGTAAAGGTACTGGGAAATGGAGACCTGACCAGGAAGCTTACTGTTAGGGCAGACAGGTTCAGCGAAAGCGCTGTTAAAAAAATAGAAAAGGCCGGGGGGAAAGCAGAGGTAGTCTGATGTTCAGAGCATTGATAACGGCTTTCAGAATCAGAGAGATAAGAAACAAAATACTGTTCACTATAGGAATACTGGCGATATACAGGTTTGGAGCTAACCTAACCATTCCCGGAGTTGATGCCGAAGCGATACTTGAACAGGTGGAAACGGGTATCCTCGGCATGATGGACCTTTTTGCCGGAGGTGCACTTGGAAATTTTGCCGTGTTTTCCCTTGGTATAATGCCGTATATTACTGCTACTATTATCATGCAACTTCTTCAGGTAGTAATACCCAGACTGGAACAGCTTTCAAAAGAAGGTGAAGTAGGCAGAAGAAAAATAAACCAGATATCAAGATATCTTACTGTGGGACTTGCCCTTATACAATCAGTAACAATGACCTTTTTCTTCAGGAATTACGGCGCCATACCTGTTTTTGATTTTACCCATATATCATTGATAGTACTCACTCTTACTGCCGGCACAACCCTTATAATGTGGCTGGGAGAGCTTATTAATATTCACGGTATAGGAAATGGTATATCCCTTATAATTTTTGCAAACATAGTATCAAGGATGCCTGGCCAGTTTATAAGCCTTTTCAGGTTAAGGGGTACAAATTATTTTTTCCTGGCCCTGTTTCTAATTTTTTCCATAGGTATCATAATGGCGATAATAATGATACAGCAGGGGGAAAGGAAGATACCCGTCCAGTATGCAAAAAGGGTGGTTGGCCGCAAGGTTTTTGGCGGACAGAGTACTTATCTTCCCCTGCGGGTTAATCAATCAGGGGTAATGCCCATTATCCTGGCTATTGCAGTAATTCTTTTCCCTGCTACCATAGCTCAGTTTATACCGAACAGGTGGCTGCAGTCTTTTGCAGATTCTCTGAGTTCGACAACACAGGCAGGCAATATTAATCCAATATATGCAATAACTTATACAATACTGATTATCATTTTTGCATATTTCTACACTGCCATTACCTTTAACCCTATCGACACGGCTGATAATCTGAGAAGATATGGGGGATTTATACCTGGTATAAGGCCCGGGAAAAATACGGCGGATTATCTTACTAATGTCCTTAACAGGATAACCCTTCCGGGAGCTGTTTTCCTTGCTATAGTAGCACTGCTGCCGGAGGTTCTTATTAATTACCTGCAGATACCTTTCAGATTTGGCGGTACATCGATACTAATAGCAGTCGGTGTTGCACTGGATACTATGAGGCAGCTTGAATCACAATTGACTATGAGGGACTATGAAGGGTTTTTAAAATGAGAATAGTAATGCTGGGCGCCCCTGGAGCGGGAAAAGGGACACAGGCCAAAAAGATATCAGAAAAGTTTGATGTACCACATATTTCGACAGGTGATATTTTAAGGAAGGAAATAAAAAAGGGAACAGAAGCAGGATTAAAGGCCAGGGAAAATGTTGAAAGCGGAAAACTGGTTTCCGATGATCTGATAATTGATATTATAGAAAATTTCATTAAGGATGATTCTATAAAAGAGGGATTTATAATGGACGGCTTTCCGCGCAATACAGTCCAGGCAAAAAAGTTTATGAAAATGCTTGAGAAGAACGATTCAGGTCTTGATAAGGTAGTAAATATAGTAGTTGATTATGATGAGTTAATCCAGAGGCTCGGCAGCAGGCGTATCTGTGTAAAATGCCATCACATTACCAGTATTAATGGAAATCAGGGCAAGAGATGCCCTGAATGCGGCGGGAGGCTTGTGAGAAGAGAGGACGACAGAGAAGAAGTTATAAGGAAAAGATTGGAAGTATACGAAGAACAGACCCGCCCGCTTATAGAATATTATAGAAAAAGGGGAATTCTGGTAAATATAAAGGGAAATGGTAGAGAAGAGGAAGTAACTGAAAGGATATTAAATAATCTATGATAATTTGCAAGTCGGCTTCTGAAATTGAGATAATGAAGGAAGCCGGGAGGATAGTTGCAGAGGTTCTTTTAAAAATAGAAAAAATAATCGTACGCGGGATTACCACAGCTGAAATAGACAGGCTGGCTGAAGAAGAAATCAGATCATACGGAGCAATACCTGCATTCAAAGGTTACAAAGGAAGTCTTTCGACCAGGTCTTTTCCGGGAACACTCTGTATTTCCATAAATGAAGAAGTTGTCCATGGGATACCCGGGGGGAAAAGGGTCAGGGATGGCGATCTCGTTTCTGTGGATATAGGAGTAAAGAAAGACGGCTTCTACGGAGATGCTGCAAGGACTTTCAAAATAGGAAAAACGAGCAGGATATCCGACAGGTTGTGGAAAGCTACAAAGGAAGCTCTTGATATGGCTATTGAGTTTTGCAAAATCGGTAGCAGGCTTTCAGATATATCCAACTGTATTGAAAAAAGAGCAGATGCGGATGGGTTTTCGGTAGTAAAGGATTTCGTGGGTCATGGTATAGGCAAGAGTCTCCATGAGGATCCACAGATATTAAATTATGGACCGCCCGGCCAGGGACCTATTCTAAAGAAGGGGATGGTTCTTGCAATAGAGCCTATGTTCAATGCAGGTAAAAACGCAGTGGTTATAGCAGATGATATGTGGACGGTGGTTACCGGGGATGGAAAACAGTCATGCCATTTTGAAGATACTGTGGCTATTACGCCTGATGGTCCAGAGATACTGACAAGATTGTAGAAATTTTTGTAGACATATTGATTGTTTTTTGATAAACTGCGAATTTGCGCTAATTTAGAATATTCATAAAGTAGCAGGAGATATAAAATTTCTAAAAAAGAAGGAATAATAGAAGCTGAGGGCACTATCCTGGAAGCTCTTCCTAATGCCATGTTCAGGGTAGAACTCGAAAACGGCCATAAGGTACTGGCTCATATTTCAGGAAAGATGCGTATGCATTATATAAAGATATTACCTGGCGATATGGTAACGGTTGAAATATCGCCATATGATCTTTCCAGAGGAAGAATAACATACAGGAAGAAGTAGAAAGCCAGATATAGCACATTTAAGTATATTTTGCAAAAAAAGAGGAAAAAATGAAGGTAAAACCATCAGTTAAAAGAATGTGTAAGAACTGCCGCGTAATTAAAAGAGAAGGCAGAGTAATGATTATATGCAAAAATCCCAGACATAAACAGAGACAGGGTTAGGAGATATAGATGGCAAGAATTGCAGGAATAGATGTACCAAATGAAAAGCATATAGTTATATCGCTCACTTATATCTTTGGTATCGGAAGATCTACGGCAGAGAAGATACTTAACGATCTTAAAATAGAACCGTCTACAAAAACAAAAGATCTGACAGAAGAAGAAATTGCAAGGATAAGGGAATATATAGAGAACAATTTGAAGATCGAAGGAGACCTGAGGCGGGAAGCAAGCCAGAATATAAAAAGGCTGATCGAGGTCAACTCATACAGGGGAATAATGCACAAACGCGGACTTCCGGTGAGAGGCCAGAGAACTCACACAAATGCAAGGACAAGAAAGGGCCGAAAAAGAGGTGTGGGGATCAGAAAAAAAGTAAGTCAGTGATATAGATCCAGGAGGAAAATTTGGCGAAAAAAACTAAAGGTTCTAAAAGAGTAAAGAGCAGGGATAAAAAGAATATACCTTACGGTATTGCTCATATCCAATCTACTTTTAACAACACTATAGTAAACATAACAGACCAGAATGGAAATACAATAGCCTGGGGAAGTTCAGGCGGACAGGGTTTTAAAGGTTCCAGAAAAAGTACTCCGTTTGCTGCCCAGGTAACAGCTACTGCTGTTGCTAAGAATGCACAGGAACATGGTGTTGTTAAAGTAGATGTCAGGGTAAAAGGTGTAGGCTCTGGAAGGGAAACTGCTGTTAGGTCGCTTCAGGCAGCAGGCATTGAGATAGGTACCATAATGGATGTTACACCGGTCCCCCACAATGGCTGCCGGCAGAAGAGAAGGCGCAGGCCGTAAAGCTGATTTATTTTTTGATAAATTAATAAATAAGGAGTTCAAATAAATGTCTATTGTAAAAAGTGCAGCATGCAGACAATGCAGGCGTGAAAAAGAAAAATTATTCTTAAAAGGCCAGAAATGTTTTTCTGATAAATGTCCGCTGGAAAGAAAAGCATACGGGCCGGGCCAGAGGGCAAAAAGAAGAGTAATAGAGACGGAGTATTATATCCAGCTAAGGGAGAAGCAGAAAGCAAAAAGATATTATGGTCTGCTTGAAAGACAATTTGCCAGTTATTACAGGAAGGCAGTGAAAAAGAAGGGCATAACCGGCGAGGTTCTCCTTCAGCTTCTGGAGACAAGGCTGGATAATATTGTATACCTTATGGGGTTTGCAACTTCAAGAGCCCAGGCAAGGCAGCTTATAAATCACGGGCATATAACCGTAGATGGTAAAAAGGTGGATATAAGCTCATATCCGGTAAGGGAAGGTCAGGAAATAAGCATAGCTGCCGGCAGCACCGAAATAATGCCCATCCTTGAAGCCAGGGAAACCGGTGGAACTATAAATATTCCCGACTGGCTTGAATCGGATATCGAAAAGCTAAAAGGCAAGGTTATAAGATTCCCTGAAAGGGAAGACATACAGGTCCCAATAAATGAACAGGTAGTAGTTGAACTTTATTCCAGGTAATAAAATTTTCTTTCTCCAGGAGGTAGATATCAATTGTTAAAAATGCATAAGCCCAATGTAAAAGTAAAATCAAAGGATGATTTTCAGGGGGAGTTTATATTAGAACCGCTGGAAAGAGGCTTTGGTAATACACTCGGCAATTCTATCAGGAGGGTTCTCCTCTCTTCAATTGAAGGTGTTGGAATTACCCGTATCAGGGTGGAGGATACCATGCATGAATTCTCTTCAGTTGAAGGCATGAGGGAAGATATGATAGAGTTTGCGGCAAATCTTAAAGATGTTGTGTTCAAAATGGATTCCGATGATCCATTAATATTGAAACTTGAAAAAAGGGGGCCATCGGAAGTAAAAGCCGGAGACATAACCCTTCCGTCAGAAGTAGAGATAGTAAATCCGGATTGTTATATATGTACTCTGACAAAAAAAGGAAATATAAAAGCAGAAATAAGAATTGAAAAAGATAAAGGCTACAGGACGGCAGAGGAGAATAATATGGAAGGGGAACCTCTGGGAGCCATACCTCTCGATACGATATTTTCTCCGGTAAAGCTGGTTTCTTTCAGAGTGGAGAATACGAGAGTGGGACAGGTAACAAATTTTGACAGGCTCATAATAGATATAAAAACCAACGGCAGCGTTAAGCCTGAAGAAGCTCTGAGCCAGGCATCAAAAATAATTAATGATTATATGGGCCTTTTAATAGATCTTTCAGATAAGACCCGGAAGGATGAGCCGATCTTTGAGAAGATAGAAGAGGAAGATACAAAGCAGGAATATCCTTCAATAGAAGAACTTGAGCTGTCTGTAAGAGCATATAATTGCCTGAAAAGGGAAGGAATAGATACGGTGGAAAAACTTCTTGAATATACTGAGGACGATCTTCTCAACATTAGAAATTTCGGGCAGAAGTCTATTCAGGAGGTAAAGGACAAAATCAAAGAGCTTGGTTTGTCTTTTAAGAAAAAATAAAGATCGGGAGTAAAAGCATGGTTTTGCCAAAAAAAGCGAAAAAAATTGGAGGAAGCAGCAGCCACCAGAAGGCTATTATAAGAAATCTTGCTATTTCACTGTTTAAAAATAAAAGGATAGTAACAACTCTGACAAGGGCAAAGCTTCTCAGGGGCATGGTTGATAAATTGATAAGGATAGCCAGGAATGATACCCTTGCCTCAAGAAGGGAATGCATAAGTTTGCTTGGAAACACAGATGCTGTAAGAATGCTATTTAATGAAATAGCTCCGGGAATGTATCAGAAAAACAGCGGTTATGCAAGGGTTGCAAGATATAAGAAGAGAAACGGAGACGGCGCCCAGCTGGTTATAGTAGAGCTTGCAGAGTAGGGATATTGAATTTATTGTTATTTGAAAATTTAAAGATAATCGGACACCGGTTGTGAATAATTATATGGCTGTAATCGAGTATGATGGAACAGACTTTAACGGGTTTCAGGTTCAGCCTGAGGGGACAAGGACGGTCCAGGGTGAGCTTGTTTCTGTTCTCTCGACGGTTTTTAACGCCGGCACCAGCATATGTTATGCAGGCAGGACCGATTCAGGCGTGCATGCAAAGGGACAGGTTATAAATTTTAGAACTGACAGGGAACTTGATCTTTTCAGGTTTAAGTGGTCTATAAATGGCATGCTGCCTGATGATATTGCTGTAAAGTATATAAAAAAAGTTGAAGATTCATTCGATTCAAGAAGAGATGCAGGGGTAAGAGAATACAGGTATAATGTAGTAAATACTGATTACCACAGTGTTTTTTTAAAAAAATATAGTATTTTAATAACCGGGAAAATGGATTTGCAGTTGATAAGAAAAGCTGCAAAATTATTTGAAGGAGAACATGATTTCGCGCCTTTTTCAAGCCAGAGCGTAAGGGGCAGTTATACTATAAGAAGAATATTTGATTTTTCAGTAGATATAAAGGGCGGCGGACTTATTGAATTTACAATAAGGGCAAATTCATTTTTGTATAACATGGTCAGAATAATAGTCGGCACCGTGCTTGAAGTTGGAAAAGGGGAAAGAAAAGTAAAAGAAATAGAGGAATCCCTTATGACCGGCAGGGGGGATTTTACATCCAGCCTGGCACCTGCAAAAGGATTGTTTTTAACCCGGGTAGATTATTGAATTTTATGGAGGAATTTATGGCAATCTTAGGAATGAAGACATTTAATTTGAAAAAAGAAGAAATAGAACGTAAATGGTATCTGGTTGATGCAGAAGATAAAATATTGGGAAGATTGGCTACAGAAATAGCCAAAAAGCTAAGGGGAAAGGACAAACCTGTATTTACCCCCCATGTAGACTGCGGGGATTACATAATTGTTATAAATGCTGAAAAGATAAGGGTAAAAGGTTCCAATAAACTTGAAGAAAAGAAATATTATAGGCACTCCGGATATATTGGAAATATGAAAGTTGTAAATCTGGATACCATGATTAAGAAAAAACCGGAATTTGTAATAAAAAATGCTGTGAGGGGCATGATACCGCATAATGTGCTGGGAAGAAAAGTATTAAAAAAATTAAAAGTATATAAAGGGGCAGAGCATCCGCATGAGGCACAGAAACCAGTAAAAATTGATCTTTAAAGGAGAGTTATCAGTGGCAGAAAAAGTTACTTATTATGCAACAGGGAAAAGGAAGAATGCAGTCGCAAAAGTCAGGCTGGTGCCGGGTGAGGGTAAAATAACGGTAAACCAGAAAGATTACAGGGATTATTTCCACCGCGAGGCGTTGGTGACGGTTATTACTGAACCAATGAAATTGACAAATACTGATAAAGCATATGATATAATTTCAAAAATTAGAGGCGGAGGAATAACGGCGCAGGCAAATGCCTTAAAACACGGCATTTCAAATGCTCTTCTTGAAATAAATGAAGAATACCGCAAGATATTAAAACCCGAAGGTTTTCTTACCAGGGATTCAAGGAAAAAGGAAAGGAAAAAAGCAGGTCTTAAAAAAGCAAGGAAGAGACCGCAATTCTCAAAGAGATAAGCTATATCTCTTATGTGTTTTCCCAGATTAAAAATAAATTTAGAGAAGATTCACCATAATGCGAAAATAATAAACGACCGGTGTGCTGCTTCAGGCATATCGGTCGTCGGCGTTACAAAGTGCGTACTTGCAAATGAAAGGGTAAGTCTTAATCTCAGAAGGGCCGGAATAAATATTCTTGCCGACAGCAGGCTTTTAAACATAAGGAGACTTTGGAAGATAACCGGCGACCCCGAAAGAATTATGATGCTCAGAACCCCGATGAAGGGGGAAATAGAAGAACTTATCAATATCTGCGGAACCAGCCTGAATACCCAGGAAAAGACTGCGGAGCTTATATCTGAGGCGTGTTTAAAATATGAGAAGCCTCATAAGATAATAATAATGGTTGAAATAGATGATGAAAGGGAAGGTATTTTTCCGGAGGAAGTCACCGGATTCTGTAAAAGGCTGATGTCAAAGAACAGGTTTTTGAAAATAGGAGGAATAGGTACAAATGCCCGCTGTATAAATTCAAATGGGCCAACAAGTAAAAGCATTGATATACTGGTCAGTCTGAAAAAAGAAGTAGAGGAAAAACTGGGACTAAGGCTTGACGTAGTGTCGGGAGGAAATTCGAGTATCTGGGATATGATAGATTCAGGAGATCTTTCACATGAGGTAAATCAGGTCAGGATAGGAGAAGCAATCTTTCTGGGACACGAGACAAAAGGTTACAGACATATCAGTGGAACATTCCAGGACTGTTTTTTACTGGAAGGAGAGATAATAGAAGTTAAAAGGAAAAAGGGCGTACCATACAGGATTATAGCTGCTCTGGGGCTGATGGATGCCATGCTATCAGACCTGACAGTGGCGGATAAAAGGCTTCACCCTGCGGGCCAGAGCAGCGATCATACCGTACTTGATATAAATGCGGGCAGGACTATAGGGAAAAATGAATTTTCTAATTTTGAAGTTGGAGGTATAATTTCTTTCAATCTGAATTATTTTGGTTTATTATCCTGTATGGCTTCGCCCTTTGTCAGAAAAAAATTTATATGATTTTTTCCCCTTAATAAAAAGCCGCCCGGGGTAGCTGAATGGAGTTACGGGTCAGTCTGTTTCAAAAAAATGTGCAGGCAGCAGAAAAGCGTCCTAAAAACCGGCTAATATAAATTACCAGCAGAATATTGTAAAAGGGAGAAGTTAATTTTAAAGGTATCTGGAGGATAAATGTGTGGAATAGTAGCATATATCGGTAACAGGGAATGCAGAGATATTATTATAGGCGGCCTGAAGCGTCTTGAGTACAGGGGGTATGATTCTGCCGGCATAGCCGTATTGGATTCAGATGCAGGCAGGGGTCTGCCGCGGATAGAAATAATAAAGGAAGCCGGCAAAATACGGGATATGGAGATGCTTGCCGGTAAATCAGGAATAAATGGCCGGTGCGGGATAGGCCATACCAGATGGGCCACACATGGGGAACCGACTGCAGTTAATGCTCATCCACATAAAGATTGTACAGGAAGGATAGCCCTTGTACATAACGGCATAATCGAAAATTTTGAAGAACTGCGGAATGAACTGGAAAATGAGGGGCATATTTTTTTATCGGGAACAGATACTGAAGTCCTGCCGCATCTTTTAGAAAAATATTATGACGGTGATTTGCTGTCAGCCATGCAGAAAGTAATCAGGAGGATAAGAGGTTCGGGAGCAATAGTTGCTATTTCATCTTACTGCCCGGATGAAATAATAGGTGCAAGGATAGCAAGCCCGCTTATTGCCGGGATCTCGGAGGATGAAAATTTTCTTGCCTCGGATATGCCTGCGGTACTGGAACATACCCGGAGATTTCTGATTATAGATGACTATGAGACCGTAAGACTTACAAAAAAAGGAGTAGAGATATTTTCAAAAGGGGGCAAGTCTGTAAAAAGAAAACCTTTCAAAGCAGACTGGAGCATAGACAGCGCTGAAAAAAGCGGCTATGAAGATTTTATGTTAAAGGAGATATTCGAACAGCCGTATGGTGTAAAAGAGACTATGAGAGGGAGGTTGACAGACGGAGAACTTAATTTTGATGAACTGGGCCTTACAGCAGGCCGTATAGAAAAGCTGAGGAAGGTCCAGATAATTGCCTGCGGAACTTCTTACCACACTGCCCTTATCGGTAAACAAATCATAGAAAAATGGGCAAAAATACCTGTAGAAGTAGATTTTTCTTCAGAATACAGATACAGGGGCCCTCTTGTGGAGAAAGGCAGCCTTTTTGTTGCCATATCTCAATCAGGAGAGACGATAGATACGCTTGCTGCTATAAGGGAAGCGAAATCAAAGGGCGCCCGCGTCATCGCAATTACAAATGTTGTAGGAAGCAGTGTTGCCAGGGAATCGGATTCAGTGATATATACACATGCAGGGCCTGAAATAGGAGTATGTGCTACCAAGACTTTTACATCGCAGATAATAATCATGTATCTGATGGGACTGTATTTCGGTCGCATAAGGGAATTTATTAGTATAGAATATTACAGGGAAATAATTGGCCAGTTAAACAGGATCCCCGGCAAGATAAAGAATATCCTCGACAGGGCGGACCAGCTCAGGCAAATTGCAGATCATACATACAGTAAATCGTGCTTTCTATTTCTTGGAAGGGTATACGGACTTCCTGCAGCTCTGGAAGGTGCGCTGAAATTAAAGGAAATATCCTATATACATGCTGAGGGCTATCCTGCAGGAGAGATGAAACATGGACCGATAGCGCTTACCGATAAAGATACGGTTGTGGTTGGTATAATGCCGCTTGATTCAGTTTATGAAAAGATGCTGTCAAACATCCAGGAAGTAAGAGCAAGGAAAGCCACTATATTTTCGATTGTTTCAGAAAACAATAAAAGTGCTGCCAGATATACTGATTATCTTTTTGAAGTTCCTGAAACTTTTGAAGAACTTTATGGAATAATCACAATAATACCACTCCAGTTATATGCATATTATATTGCAAAAAACCTTGGAAGGAATGTAGATCAGCCAAGAAATCTGGCAAAAAGTGTCACAGTGGAGTAGTGGGTTTTGGAAATATATTCAGTAGGTACAGATATAATAGAAGTCTGCAGGATAGCCCGGGCTATCGAAAAGAATTGTTCTTTTAAAAGTAGAATCTATGCCTTGTCGGAAGTAGAATACTGTGAAAAAAAGGGAAAAGGCAAATACCCGGCCTATGCAGCACGATTTGCGGCCAAAGAGGCAGTTGCAAAATCCCTTTCAGAGGGATTTGGTAAAAATATTTCACCTTCAGATATAGAGATCCTGACTGGCAGAAATGGAGCTCCCAGTATAGTACTTCATGGAAAAACAATGGAATATAGCAAAAAACTTGGCATTAAAGAAATAAAAATATCGATATCGGCAACAGAAAATTTCGCCATCGCGTATGCGGTATCTTTAAAATAATAACAATCTTAATAAATGTTATGCTATAATTATTCATATATTCTATTATGTTCTGTGATAGCAGGTAAAATTTAGATTTGTAAAATTTAATAGCGGGAGAAAGAGTTGTCTCAGAAAGATAAGGGCAGAGGCCTGTACAGGATCCTGGCGGGAAGCCGGGCGGCAGAAATAGACAGGAAAGCCATTGCCGATGGAATAGACTCAAAAAAACTTATGAAAAATGCCGGTACAGGAGCAGCGGAAGAGATCGTTTTTGATTA
>CAZLXJ010000071.1:0-16060 GCA_964563645.1 uncultured Actinomycetota bacterium
TAGGGCTGTAGCTCCAATCGGTAGAGCACCGGTCTCCAAAACCGGGTGTTGGGGGTTCGAGTCCCTCCAGCCCTGCCAGCTTTGAAAATTTAATATGTATAGCAAGTTAGAGGCAGTTGGGCAAATATGGTGGATCCATATTTGCTGGACTCGAAAGGACGGACTGAGCGAAGCGCAGGAGTCCGCGTCTGGCCAGCGAGTGTCAGCGAGACGGAAGAACGAGTCCCTCCAGCCCTGCCAGCTTTGAAAAGGATAAATACCAGAGGTGATTTGTGGCAAAGAGAAAGGTATCCAGAAAATATAAGAAGAAGGCCATGATGGAAAGGCAGCTTTCAAGCGATAGGAAAATGCCGCCCCAGAAGCCAAAACAGAAATTTAATTTGTGGACTTTTTTAAAAAACATTCCCAAAAATGTTTCCAGATTTTTCAGGGGTGTAATACATGAGCTAAAAAGAGTGACATGGCCCAGCAGGAAGGCTCTTTTTACATATACAGTTGTAGTGATCGTTACGATTATAATATTTGCTGCACTTCTTGGGGTGTACGATTTTATCTTTCTGCAGGTCGTAGAGCTCATGGCAAAGATATAGTTTAAAGAAGATGGTATTATGAGTAGACCAAGATGGTATGTGATAAATTCATATGCCGGATATGAAAACAAAATAAAGGCAAATCTTCAGCACAGGATTGAATCTACAAATATGGGAGATAAAATATTTGATATATATATCCCGAAGGAAGATATTGTTGAAATAAAAAGCGGCAGAAAAGAAACGTCTTCAAAAAAGGTTCTCCCGGGTTACCTGCTGGTAAAGATGTATATGGATGATGATTCCTGGTATGTGGTCAGAAATACGCCGGGGGTTACAGGATTTGTAGGAAATAAAGACCGGCCTGTACCTCTTTCTGGCGAAGAGGTTAAAAAGATTATGAAAAGACAGGATACCGGCAAACCCAGGCCGAAAACTGATTTTGAACTCGGGCAGCCTGTAAAAGTTACTAAGGGGCCTTTTGCCAATTTTGACGGTAATATATCAGAAATAAATGTTGACCAGGGTAAACTTAAGGTACTTGTATCGATATTCGGCAGGCAGACTCCTGTAGAGCTGAACTTTAGCCAGGTATCAAAAATATAATTTAATTGAAATATTTTATTTAGAATGTATAATACCAGTATTTGACTTAAGGCAGAAATATATGGCGAAAGAGATAATAACAAAAGTGAAATTGCAGATACCTGCGGGACAGGCCAGTCCAGCACCTCCGGTAGGCCCTGCACTGGGCCAGCATGGCGTAAACATAATGGAGTTCTGTAAAGCTTTCAATGAAAAGACCGTTGACCAGCAGGGAACGATAATACCGGTAATCCTTGCTGTCTATAAAGATAGAAGCTTTTCATTTGTGACAAAGACACCGCCGGCCGCTGTATTGATAAAAAAAGCTGTAAATCTTGAAAAAGGTTCAGGCGAACCCAATAAAGAAAAAGTTGGAGAGATATCCAGGCAGCAGCTGGAAGAGATTGCTAAGATTAAGTTGAAGGATCTTAACGCCCGCAATATTGATGCTGCAGTAAAGATTATAGAGGGCACTGCAAAAAACATGGGGGTTAGGATAGCATCTTAAATATTATTAAGTTATTCAGGGTTTTACCATTAAAAGGTGATAAGTTTTGAAGAGAGGGAAAAAATATCTGGAAAAAGTAAAGGAGATTGATAGGTCCAGGCTATACAGTCCACAGGAGGCAATAGAATGGATACTGGATAATCACTGCGCAAAATTTGATGAATCTGTTGATGTAAGCATTAATCTGGGAGTCGATCCGAGGAAAGCCGATCAGATAGTAAGGGGTGCACTGGTTCTCCCTAACGGTACCGGCAGAATTCCGAAAATACTGGTGTTTGCACAGGGCGAAAAGGCAAAAGAAGCGGAAGATGCGGGAGCAGATTATGTAGGCGGCGAAGAGCTTGTGGGTAAAATAAGTGGTGGATGGCTGGACTTTGAGGTCTGTATTGCAACTCCTGATATGATGAAGCATGTTGGCAAAATCGGGAAAATACTTGGTCCCAGGAAAATGATGCCTAACCCTAAATCCGGTACAGTGACTTTTGAAATAGAGAAAGCTGTAAAAGAAGCCAGGGGCGGACGTCTTGAATACAGAACAGATAAAAATGGAGTTATTCATAGTACGATAGGCAGGGTTTCATTTGAATCAGGGAAACTGCTTGATAATTACCTGTATTTTATGGATGCTATTCTAAAGGCCAGGCCCCCATCAGCCAAAGGTAAATATATAAAAGGCCTGTACCTGTCCTCGACAATGGGACCAGGCATCAAAGTAGACCCATCAGCCAGTTTAAAGAAAGAGGTAGCTTAGAAGTAAATATTTGATATTGATTTATTTAATGCCCTAGAAAGCAGGTGCCTGGCAGCCGGCTTAATTTCCTGCAGAGGCTGATATTATTATGAATCGGTCTTACAGGGGCCGGTTTTTGTTTTTTGATTATTTTTTAAATTTGGAGGTAGGATGCCTAAAAAAGATAATATAGATGCTGTTGAAGATATAAAAAAAATATTTATGGAAAATGAAGGCATAATCTTTACAGATCACAGGGGCCTGAAAGCACAGGATGCGGTTAATGTAAGGGATAAGCTTATAGAAGCAGATGCTTATCTTAAAATAATAAAAAATACCCTGGGCCTTATTGCAGCACGCGAAGTTTTTTCTGGTATAGATCTTAGAGAAATATTTACTGGTCCTACGAGCATAGTAGTGGCAAGGAAAGATATAGTAAGTACCGCAAAAGTAGTCAAGCAGTTCTCGAAAGACCTTAGTGCACTTATCACCAAAGCAGGTATTATTGATAACAGGTTTGTCGATGCCGGCAGTATGGAGAAGATAGCAGATCTTCCTGCGAGGGAGACTCTTCTGCTGCAACTTGTTTCAAACCTGCAGTCACCGATTTCAGGTCTATTAAATACTTTATCGGGACTTACCAGAAATCTGGTGCTGGTACTGGATGCGATCAGGGAAAAAAAGAAAATATGAAAAATTAATTAATTTCAGGGAGGAATAATGGCAGAAAAGAAAGGGACGAGTAAAAAAATAGAAGATAAAGAGGAAAAGGAAGAGACCAAAATAAAGGGGAAAGAAACAAAAGAACCAGGCGGAGAAAATAAGAAAGTCAGGGACATAATAGGCTCTATTGAGAAGTTATCTGTAATGGAACTTTCAGAACTGGTGAGTGCCCTTGAAGAAAAATTTGGTGTAAGTGCCCAGGCAATGATAGCTGCTGCACCAGCCGGAGGGGCAACTCCAGGTGCATCTGTAGCTGAAGAAGAGAAAACAGAATTTGATGTAGAGCTCAAATCCCCCGGCCAGAAGAAGATCGAGGTAATAAAGGCTGTACGTCAGATTACCAGTCTGGGTTTAAAAGAAGCAAAAGAAGTTGTAGACAAGGCTCCGAATATTGTTAAAGAAAAAGTATCCAGGGAAGAAGCAGATAAAATAAAGAAGCAGCTTGAAGATGCAGGAGCTGAAGTCGAAGTAAGATAAACCTATAGTAATAATATTAAAAAATATATAAAGGTGTAGTAAGAATGCTATGCCTTTATATCATATATAGAAAGAAAAAATATTTTTGTTGATATATTAATATCTGCAGTTAAAAAGTATTTGACACAGTCTTATAATTTGATAAACTAGTAGTTTGTCAGTTTTTCAATAATTTTAATACTTTTATTATTTACCGGGTTATATTATATAGTATATTCATTACATATAAAAGTTTTTATTTAAAGTTGTTGATCCCAAAGAATACTACAATACTACTTAAGAATGAACAAAGAGGAGAATAACTTAATGCAAAAAACAAACAAATTCCAGAGATATGATTTCGGTAAAATTCCAAAAATAATGGAAATGCCGCATCTTCTTGATATTCAGAGAGAATCTTTCCAATGGTTTCTGGACGAAGGGATTATGGAAGCCCTGAAGGATATTTCTCCCATAGAAGACTTTACGGGGAATATGGCATTGGAATTTGTGGATTACAGCTTTGACGAGGATATAGCAGCTCCGGATGTCTGCAAGCTGCAGGATATGTCTTATACTGCGCCTTTAAAGGTACTGTCAAGATTTATAAATAAGGATACAGGCGAGATAAAAGAACAGGAAGTTTTTATGGGTGATATTCCCATGATGACCGGCAAGGGTACTTTTATAATCAATGGTACGGAAAGAGTGGTAGTATCACAGCTGGTGCGTTCACCTGGTGTATATTATGATGCTGATATAGATAAAAAAACGGAACGCGATATATTTATGTGCAAGGTTATACCCACAAGGGGCTCATGGATAGAAATTGAGACGGATAAAAAAAATATTGCATATGTAAGAATAGACAGGAGGCGAAAGTTTCTCCTTACCATTTTTCTCAAAGCGATGGGTTTTGGCAATAACGAAGAACTGCTTGAGCTTTTCGGCCCCTTTGATAGGGAAAATTGCATAAAGAATACCCTTGACAAGGATCTGACTGAAACAGAGAAAGAAGCATTGATAGAGATATATAAGAAACTAAGGCCGGGTGAGCCGCCCACTGTTGAAAGTGCAAGAAATCTTATTAATTCTCTTTTCTTTAATTCCAAGAGATATGACCTGGGTAAAGTCGGAAGATATAAGATAAACCAGAAGATTATGGAAGAGATGGATGCCAGTCTGTCTGAAAAACTTTCTGCTATCAATAAAAAGATGGACATAGATCAGGAAGAGGAAAATATACTTAACAGCAGGGATATTTTCCTTATAATAAAATACCTGGTTCAGCTAATGTCCGGGATAGGAGAGGTGGATGATATTGACCACTTTGGAAACAGGAGGATAAGAAATATAGGTGAGCTGGTGCAGAATCAGGTGCGGATAGGCCTTTCCAGAATGGAAAGGGTTGTGAAGGAAAGAATGACAACACAGGATATTGATATGATAACCCCGAAATCCCTGATAAATATCAGGCCGCTGGTTGCAAGCCTGAAGGAGTTCTTTGGCAGCGGGCAGCTTTCACAATTTCTTGACCAGACCAATCCACTTGCCGAAGTGACCCATAAAAGAAGGCTTTCGGCTCTTGGCCCCGGCGGTCTTTCAAGAGAAAGAGCGGGATTTGAAGTCAGGGATGTCCATTCTTCGCACTATGGGAAGATGTGCCCCATAGAGACCCCCGAGGGACCAAATATAGGATTAATAGGATCTCTGGCCACATATGCAACTCTTAATGAGTACGGTTTTATAGAAACACCATTCCGTAAGGTAATAAACGGCGTTGTTACAGACAATATCGAGTATCTATCTGCAGATAAGGAAGAAGATTACACAATTGCACAGGCCACGGAAAAGATAGATTCGGCTGGCAGATTTACCAGAGAGAAAGTAATGTCTAAACACGGGGACGATATTATAATGGCCAGTCCTGATATGATAGATTATATGGATGTATCACCAAGGCAGATATTCAGTGCTGCAGCTTCCCTTATACCTTTTCTGGAACATGATGATGCAAACAGGGCCCTGATGGGTTCAAATATGCAGAGGCAGGCAGTTCCACTGATAGACCCGGAGCCGCCGCTGGTAGGGACCGGAATGGAAAAGGAGATCGCCAGAGACAGCGGGACCCTTATACTTGCAAAGGATAAAGGTATTGTAAAAGAAGTCGACGGCAGCCGCATAGTAATAGATTACTCCAGGAAAAAGGATGTAGTACACGAAATTTATAAGTTTAAAAGGTCGAATCAGGGAACATGTATTAACCAGAGGCCTCTTGTAAGAGAAGGTGACAGAGTGGAACGCGGGCAGGTAATAGCAGACGGGCCTGCCACCAGTTCGGGCGAGCTGGCACTTGGTAAAAATCTCAGGGTAGCTTTTATGTCCTGGGAGGGATATAACTATGAGGATGCTATAGTTATATCTGCAAGGCTTGTAAAAGAAGATGTACTGTCTTCAATACACATCTCGAAACAGGAAATAGAAGCAAGGACCACGAAGCTTGGTAATGAAGAGATTACCAGAGATATACCCAATGTCAGCGAGGAAATACTGAAGAATCTTGACGAGAGGGGAATAATAAGGATAGGAGCCGAAGTAAAGCCGGGAGATGTACTGGTTGGTAAGATAACCCCCAAGGGGGAGACAGAATTAACAGCAGAAGAAAAACTTCTCAGGGCTATTTTTGGAGAGAAGGCAAGGGAAGTAAGAGACAGTTCGTTAAAAGTACCGCATGGGGAGAGTGGAAAAGTTGTTGATGTGCAGTTATTTTCACGGAAACAGGGTTACGACCTTCCTCCAGGCGTCAATGAACTTGTCAGGGTGTTTATTGCAGAAAAAAGGAAGATTTCTGTTGGAGACAAACTTGCAGGCAGGCACGGTAATAAAGGTGTTATATCTGTAACGCTTCCCGAAGAAGATATGCCCTATACAGAGGATGGAGAACCTATAGATATAATATTTAATCCCCTGGGAGTACCGTCAAGGATGAACGTAGGCCAGGTTCTCGAAGCGCATCTGGGCCTTGCTGCAAAGAAGGGGTGGCACACTGAAGAAAGGGCAGGGGACGGCTCTGTATATGTTTCAACCCCGATATTTGAAGGAGCGGGAGAAGACGATATAAAAAAACTTCTAAGGAAGATAGGAATAAGTGAGGGTGGAAAGACGGTATTGTATGACGGGAGGAGCGGAAAAAAGCTGGCTGATGATATTACTGTAGGCTACGCATATGTATTGAAACTTCTTCATCTGGTGGATGATAAGATCCATGCCCGTTCAACAGGACCTTATTCCCTTGTTACCCAGCAGCCTCTTGGAGGGAAGGCACAATTCGGAGGCCAGAGGTTTGGAGAAATGGAGGTATGGGCACTTGAGGCCTATGGCGCAGCACATGCTCTTCAGGAAATGCTAACTATAAAATCCGATGATGTGACCGGAAGAGTCAAGGCATACGAGGCAATGGTAAAAGGAGATAATATCGAAAAGCCGGGGATACCTGAATCTTTCAAGGTGTTAATAAAAGAGATGCAGAGCCTTGGTCTGGATGTGGAGGTTCTTTCAGGGGAAGGCAGAAAGGTAAGGGTTCCCGGGTACGAGGATGAGATAATGAAAACTGTGGAAGAGCTCGGGATAAACCTTGAAGGAAGCGGAGGACCTGTTGATGATAGTTCCAAAGTAGTTAAACAGCAAAAAGATAGTGAGGGATTAGAAAAAGAAACCGCAGGAGTTGGTACCTCTTACAGATCTGAAGAAAAAGAAAAGGGGAAAGCTGCACCGGCACTCACTGATGAGGAAAAGGAATTAAAGAAACAGATAGAATCTGTTAAAAGTAAAAAAGAAAAAGACGGAATTGAGATAAAAAAATAAAATTTATATTGCGAAAGGCTTTATTAAATGGTTATTAATTTAGATGTCAGCAATTTTGATGCGATAAGGATCGGTCTTGCATCAACAGAAAAGATAAGATCATGGTCCAGGGGTGAAGTAAAGAAACCGGAGACTATAAATTACCGGACACTGAAACCGGAAAAAGACGGGCTTTTCTGCGAGAGGATCTTTGGACCTACAAAAGACTGGGAATGCTATTGCGGTAAATATAAGAGAGTAAGGTTTAAAGGAATTATATGTGAAAGGTGCGGCGTAGAGGTAACCCGTGCAAGTGTACGGAGGGAGAGAATGGGACATATAGAGCTTGCCAGTCCTGTATCCCACATATGGTTTTTCAAAGGGGTCCCTTCAAGAATGGGTTATATACTGGATATAAGTCCCAGAGACCTCGAAAAGGTTCTTTATTTTGATTCATATATAATTACCTCTGTCGACAGAGATAAGATTAAAGCAGAAGATGATAAGATAAAAAATATTGAAAAAGAATCGCTGGAAAAGGCGAAAGAACTGCATGAACTGAGGATTGAAGATATAAAAGCAAGCAAGGACGAGATAATCGAGGCCAAAGAAGAAATAGACGAAGAAGATCTGGTTATGGATGACAGCAATAACCTGGATGATGATACGGAAGACAATGAAGATAGCGAAGATTATATGGCAGGAGAAGATGGTAGCAGTGATAACGATGATGAAGATAGCGATACGGCCATATCTGCTTTCGAAAAAAGAAAATCGGAAAGAATAAAGATTATCAAAGAAACTGAGAAGATGCTCAAAGAAGAGGAAGAGATCTATCTTGAGGAAGTAGACCTTATAAAAAGATCTATCACTTTCTTTTCTAATATAGAAGAAAAAATGCTTGTCTCCGACGAGGCTCTTTTTAAGAAAATGAATTCCATGTTTGGGAGTTTTTTCAGAGGAGGCATGGGGGCCGAGGCAATAAAGGAACTACTTAAAAATATTGATTGCGAGGAGGAAGCCGAAAGGCTAAAGGCTGTGATAAAGAAGTCCAAAGGCCAGAAGAGGAGCAAGAGTATCAAGAGGCTGAAGATAATATCCTCTTTTATAAATTCAGGGAATAAACCCGAATATATGATACTTGAAGTGCTTCCGGTAATACCCCCGGATTTAAGGCCCATGGTCCAGCTTGATGGCGGCCGGTTTGCCACTTCGGATCTCAATGACCTGTATAGAAGGGTTATTAACAGAAATAACCGGTTGAAAAAACTCCTTGAGCTGGATGCTCCGGAAATAATAATAAATAATGAGAAGAGGATGCTCCAGGAAGCCGTTGATGCTCTTTTTGATAATGGAAGGAGAGGCCGTGCAGTAGTAGGTGCAGGAAACCGTCCCCTGAAGTCCTTAAGCGACATGCTTAAGGGAAAACAGGGAAGATTCAGACAGAATCTCCTCGGCAAAAGAGTGGATTACTCTGGAAGGTCCGTAATAGTTGTAAATCCATATCTTAAACTTGGACAGTGCGGATTGCCAAAGAAGATGGCGCTTGAACTCTTTAAACCATTTGTCATGAAGAGGCTTGTAGATGAGGGCTATGCACAGAATATAAAAAGTGCCAGGACGATGGTTGAAAGGGAAAGCAATGAAGTATGGGATATACTTGAAGAGGTTATCAGAAACCATCCTGTATTGTTGAACAGGGCACCGACACTCCACCGTCTGGGAATACAGGCTTTTATGCCAATACTGGTAGAGGGTAAAGCGATACAGATACATCCGATGGTATGTCCTGCGTTTAATGCGGACTTTGACGGCGATCAGATGGCGGTGCATGTGCCGCTATCCAATGAGGCAAAGACTGAAGCAATGATACTTATGCTTTCTGCCAATAATATACTGTCACCGGCAAGCGGAAAACCCATAGTCATACCATCCCAGGATATAATACTGGGCATATATTACCTGACTTCAGAAAGAGAGGGAGAAGACGGAAAAGAAAAATATTACAATAAACCAGAAGATGCGATACAGGCATATAATTATGACCTGATAACACTTCATTCCCTTATAAACGTAAAGATCGGAGATAGGGTAGTAAAGACGACTGTGGGAAGGATCATATTCAACCAGGCTCTTCCAGAGAAATACAGATTTGTGAATAAGGAAGTATCTAAAAAAGAGCTCATATCAATAATAGTGGACTGTATTGGTAAATTTCCACAGTCCCAGATAATAGAAATACTTGATTCAATAAAAGCTATAGGCTTTGAATATTCAACTAAATCGGGTCTTACAATAGGTATCGATGATATCAGCATACCCGGAGAAAAATACAATATACTGAGTAAGGTCGAAGAGAAGATCGAGGCAATAGAAGGCTATTTCAAACAGGGCCTCATTACAGATTTTGAAAGGCACCAGAGGACAATACAGACATGGTCCCAGGCCAATGAAGATGTGGCAGGCGCCATGGAGAAAAATTTTGAAAAATTCAACCCGGTATATATGATGGCGACATCAGGAGCCAGAGGTAATATAAAGCAGCTCAGGCAGCTTGCGGGTATGAGAGGTCTTGTTGCAAATGCCAGGGGCGATATCATAGACAGTCCTATAAAGTCAAACTTTAGAGAAGGTCTTAATATACTCGAATACTTTATTTCGACTCACGGAGCAAGGCAGGGTCTTGCAGATACTGCCCTGAGGACGGCAGACTCAGGATATCTTACAAGGAGACTTGTTGATGTGGCCCAGGATACCATGGTTACAGCAAAAGACTGCGGCACCGAAGATGGGATATATCTGTACGTACTGACACTGGAAGGGGAACCTAATACAAATCTTGTGGGAAGGATATGCATCGAGGATGTTAAAAACCAGGTCAATAACAAAGTTATAATAAATGCTGGCGAGGAAATCCTTGAAAGGCATCTTCAGAAATTTATCCATTCCAATATCGAAAGTGTCAAAGTGCGGTCTGCAATGACATGCGAAGCAGAGTCGGGCGTCTGCCAGAAATGTTACGGCAGGGACCTGGCTTCAGGTAAAATGGTTGAAATAGGCGAAGCGGTCGGGACTATTGCAGCCCAATCAATAGGAGAACCGGGAACACAGCTTACGATGCGTACATTCCATACAGGCGGAGTAGCATCGACTGTTATTCAGAGGCTGATAAAATCCCCCGTGGCAGGAAAACTTGTATTCAACAGGCAGCTCCTAAAAGATCTGGGGCTCAAAAAGACAGACTTTAAAGAAGATGGAGAGACCGATGAGTTTATGGAAATAAATATCGAGCGCATACCGCATAAGCTGGTCTTCCAGGTAAAGATGGAAAAAGGCGACATAGTTGATGTGATAACTCCTAAAGGCGAAATACTACAGATTAACAGGAATATAAATGTTGATGAAGGTGAGACTTTCGCCAAACTTATAATGACAGCGAAAAGAAAAACCCATGTCCACAAGCATGAAAAAACATTTGAAGGCATCGATATAACAAGCGGTCTTCCAAGAGTGGTAGAACTTTTCGAAGCCAGAAAGCCAAAGGAGCATTCATTTATAGCAGATATTTCAGGAAAGTTAGAGATTCAGGACATAGATACAAGATTCAGGATGCTGACCATAAAGAGCAAGGACGGAGAGCAGGAAAAGGCATACCAGGCACCCACAAGAGCCAAACTTGTCGTAAACGACGGCGATGAAGTCATTGCAGGGGACCCGCTGACAGAGGGCCCAAGAAATCCCCATGATATCCTGAGGGTAAAAGGTATAAAGGACTGCCAGCAGTATCTTGTAAAGGAAGTTCAGAATGTATATAAATCACAGGGTGTTGATATTAATGACAAACATATTGAAGTTATTGTAAAACAGATGTTGAAGAAGGTGACCATAATTGATCCGGGCGACAGCGATTTTCTGCCGGGACAGCTGGTTGATAGACTGCAGTTCAATAAGGTGAATAATGAGCTTATTTCAAATATGAAACAGGCTGCTACAGCCGCCCAGAACCTTATGGGTATAACAAAAGCATCTCTTGCAACAGACAGCTTCCTTTCTGCTGCCTCGTTTCAGGAGACTACAAGGGTACTGACCGATGCTGCACTGGAGAATAAAATAGACAGTCTCCACGGTCTGAAGGAAAATGTAATAATAGGAAAGGCGATACCTGCCGGGACCGGAATTAGCAGGTTCAGGGGTATGCAGCTTACATATCCGGGATATAAGGAGGAAGAAAGGGATGAGATAGAGATCCTGCAGGAATCAGACGAGGATGATTCAGGGGAATTAGAGATAAATATATAGGATAAAAGCCGGTTTAAAAAGCCGGTTTTAACCACTTTTTTATTGACATTTTATAGTGTAAGTGATAAATTCTTTTTCCGTGTCTCAAATATAGGATTTATTTTTTATTCGATTTTGTTCAATATATATTAATAAAATATGATAGAGGTGTGTTTTTATGCCCACTATTAACCAATTGGTGAGAAAAGGAAGAAAAAGAATAGTTAAGAAAAAGAAGACGCCGGCTCTTCAGGGGAATCCGATCAGGCGGGGGGTATGTATAAGAGTATACACTACCACTCCGAAGAAGCCTAATTCGGCATTGCGCAAGGTCGCAAGAGTCAGGCTGACAAATGGGCAGGAAGTTACAGCCTATATACCGGGGATCGGACATAACCTTCAGGAGCATTCAATTGTGCTGGTAAGAGGTGGAAGGGTCAAGGATCTTCCGGGTGTCAGGTATAAGGTCATACGGGGGGCCCTTGATACTGCAGGGGTTGAAGATAGGAGATCCAGCAGATCAAGATACGGTGCCAAAAAGCCGAAATAATATTTTAAGGAGATTTAATGTCAAGAAAAAGCAAGCCAGTAAAAAAAGAGACAATACTGGATCCGGTTTATAAAAGTAAGCTTATAGGAAAATTAATAAACAAGGTTTTACTCAGGGGTAAAAAAAGTAAGGCCGAAAGCATAGTCTATGGAAGTTTAAAGATACTGGAAGAAAGGACAAAGGATAATCCTCTGGAAATACTTGATAAATGCATGGATAATGTAAGGCCCCTTCTTGAAGTAAAGCCCAGAAGGGTAGGAGGAGCTACATACCAGGTTCCGGTTGAAGTTACTCAAGACAGGGCGAATACCCTTGCTATAAGATGGATAGTAGGTTTTGCGAGGAAAAGGAGAGAAAAGACAGTTAAGGAGAGACTTGCTTTTGAAATTCTTGATGGAGCAAGCAACGCAGGAAACAGTGTAAAGAAAAAGGAAGATTTGCATAAGATGGCTGAAGCTAATAAGGCTTTTGCACATTATAGATGGTAATTTAATTACAATTTTTGAATACAGGTGACTCGTTATGGCGAGACAGGTATCGCTTAAAAATACAAGAAATATCGGGATAACAGCACATATAGATGCCGGTAAGACTACTACTACGGAGAGGATTTTATATTATACCGGCAAGACCTATAAAATAGGCGAAGTCCATGATGGGGCTGCTGTTATGGACTGGATGGTGCAGGAACAGGAAAGAGGAATAACAATAACTTCTGCTGCCACCACTGCGCTCTGGAAAGACCATAAAATAAATATTATAGATACTCCGGGACATGTGGATTTTACAGTAGAAGTAGAAAGGGTGCTGAGAGTCCTTGACGGAATGGTTGCAATATTCTGTGCAGTAGGCGGAGTAGAGCCGCAGTCCGAGACAGTCTGGAGGCAGGCCGTAAAATATAATGTTCCACGTATCGCTTTTATAAATAAGATGGACAGAAGCGGCGCTGATTTTTTCTATGTGATTGAAATGATGAAGAACAAGCTCAACGCAAACCCTCTTCCGGTCCAGATACCCGTAGGAAGGGAAGACAGATTTGAGGGTATCATAGACCTGATAAGCATGAGAGCTATAATATACAGGGATGAGATGGGCATCAGATTTGAATATGAGGATATACCTGATGAACTGAGGACCGCTGCTGAAAGGTACCGGCAGGAACTTATTGAAAATGTTGCAAATTATAATGATGATATATTAAAAAAATATGTTGAAAACGAAAGCATCAGCGAAGAAGAAATGAAGTCGGCTATCAGGAAGATGACTATTAATGTGGAAGGCGTCCCTGTCTTTTGCGGAGCTGCTTTTAAGAATAAGGGCGTGCAGCCGCTCCTTGACGGTGTTATAGATTACCTGCCTTCACCTCTCGACGTAAAAGCACCAGCCGGGATAAACCCTGATACAGATGAAGAAGTTGATAGACAGTCTGACGATAATGCGCCGTTCTCAGGCCTGATATTTAAAATAATTTCTGATCCATTTGTGGGTAGGCTGAGCTATCTGAGGATATATTCGGGGATTCTGGCCAGCGGTACGCAGGTGCTTAATGCAAACTCAGGCGTAAAAAGCAGGATTGGAAAACTGCTGGAGATGCATGCCAACAGCCGGATAGAACTTAAGGAGTCATTCGCGGGCGATATACTGGCAATAGTGGGGCTTAGGAATGTAAATACAGGGGATACAATATGCGATTTAAGGAATCCTGTAAGATATGAATCGATAACATTCCCGGAGCCCGTATTATCAATTGCGATTGAGCCGAAAACAAGGACCGATCAGGAAAAACTGGCAAAATCATTGAATTCACTAACCAGGGAGGACCCTACTTTCAAGGTTAATATCGATCCCGAAACAGGCCAGACAATAATTTCTGGAATGGGAGAACTGCATCTTGAAATAATAGTTGACAGACTGATGAGGGAATTTGGAGTGGATGCAAATGTAGGAAAGCCGCAGGTATCCTACAGGGAGACCATCACCAGAGAAGCCCAGGTAGAGGGAAAATATATAAGGCAGAGCGGCGGAAGAGGCCAGTACGGTCATGTCGTTTTAAAATTTGAACCGAATGATTACGGAAAGGGCTTTGAGTTTGCAGATAAAACAAAAGGCGGAGCGATACCAAAGGATTTTATCAAATCCGTGGAAGAGGGAATTGTAGAGGCTATGGCTACAGGAGAAGTAGCCGGGTATCCCGTGGTGGATATAAAGGCAACACTTATTGATGGTTCTTATCATGAAGTAGACTCTTCTGAAATGGCTTTTAGGATAGCTGCTTCAAAAGCATTCCGCGATGCTATGAAGAAGGCAAATCCGCTGCTGCTGGAGCCGGTGATGGAAGTGGAGGTAGTGGTACCGGATGAGTATATGGGAGAAGTTATAGGCGACATTAATACGAGAAGAGGAAAAATTTCCTCAATGAACCTTAGAAATAAAAAAAGGATCATTAAATCGGAAGTCCCCCTCTCTGAAATGTTTGGATATTCAACTGACCTTCGTTCAAGGACCCAGGGCAGAGCAACCTTCAGCATGCAATTTACCAGGTACGAACCTATCCCCGGAAAAATTGCAGATGATATTATTAACCGTTATAAGGGGAACAGCATTGCTGTTTAAGTATATAAAAAATATACCATCAAAGAAAGGATAAAGATATGGCCAAGCAAAAATATGAAAGGACTAAGCCGCATATAAACATTGGAACCATAGGCCACGTAGATCATGGCAAGACAACCCTTACATCAGCCATAACCATGGCCTTAAAAAACATGGGCCAGCCTGTGGAGGCAAGGTCCTTTGACTCCATAGACAATGCACCCGAGGAAAAGGAGAGAGGGATAACCATAGCAATAGCCCACGTGGAGTACGAGACAGAAAACCGCCACTATGCCCATGTGGACTGCCCGGGACATGCCGACTATGTAAAGAACATGATAACAGGCGCAGCCCAGATGGACGGGGCAATACTGGTGGTCTCAGCAGCTGACGGCCCCATGCCCCAGACAAGGGAGCACATACTCCTTGCAAGGCAGGTAGGGGTGCCCTACATAGTGGTATTTCTAAACAAGACAGATATGGTGGACGACCCCGAGCTTATAGAGCTTGTGGAGATGGAAGTAAGGGACCTTTTAAATGAATACGAATTCCCCGGAGACGAGATACCCATAGTAAAGGGGTCGGCCTTAAAGGCAATGGAAAGCGGATGTGCCAGTGAAAAAGAAGAGGCCTGCAAACCCATACTGGAGCTCCTGGAGGCAGTCGACAGCTACATACCTACTCCCAAAAGGGATATAGACAGGCCCTTCCTGATGCCTGTAGAGGATATATTCTCAATAACAGGAAGGGGAACGGTTGTGACCGGCAGGATAGAAAGAGGAATGATAAAGGTACAGGACAACGTGGAGATAGTGGGCATAAGGCCGGATATAACAAAGACAGTTGTAACAGGCGTGGAGATGTTCAGGAAGCTTCTTGACGAGGGCCAGGCAGGAGACAATGTGGGCCTTCTTTTGAGGGGTATAGAAAAGGACGGCGTAGAGAGGGGACAGGTAATAGCAAAGCCCGGCTCCATAACCCCCCATTCAAATTTCAAGGCCAGGGTATATGTCCTGTCCAAGGATGAGGGAGGCAGGCACACCCCCTTCTTTAACGGGTACAGGCCCCAGTTCTATTTCAGGACCACAGACGTTACCGGCACCGTAACCCTTGAAGAAGGTGTGGAGATGGTAATGCCCGGAGACAATACTGACATGGAGATAAAGCTTATATCCCCGATTGCCATGGAAGAGGGACAGAGATTTGCCATCCGCGAAGGCGGAAGGACCATAGGGGCAGGAAGCGCAACAAGTATAATAGAGTAA
>CAZLXJ010000072.1:0-14042 GCA_964563645.1 uncultured Actinomycetota bacterium
TAATCCCCTTTCCGGTCTATCATGCTTTCATACATCCTCTTATATTCATTAGCAGAATACTCCCAGGAAAAGTCCCGGCTCATCCCATTTAGGATTATCTTTTCCCAGAGTTTCTTATGGTTAAAAAAACCAAGCGCTTTTTTAACTGTCCTGTAAAGCTCTAAAGAATCGTAATCTTTAAATAAAAACCCCGTTCCTCCCCCCTCTATATCCTCTTCAGTATCTATATTTACAATAGTATCGGAGAGCCCTCCTGTATCCCTTGCCAGGGGAACCGTACCGTATTTAAGACTTATCAGCTGCCCCAGGCCGCATGGCTCATACCTTGAAGGCATCAGAAATATATCAGCTCCTGCATATATTTCACGGGACATCTTATCAGAATATCCCAGGGTCAGGCTGAACTTTTTACCATGTTTTTCCTTCAGCTGCATTAAGATCTTCTGGTAGTGGTCATCCCCTGTTCCAAGTATCACAAGGTAGAGGTTATTTTTCATAATAAGATCCATTGTTTCTGCAATCAGGTCCAGCCCCTTTTGATAGGATAGTCTGGAAACCATTCCTATAACCGGTCTCTGAAAATCAATATTCCTGCCAAAAAGTTCCGACAGCAGGTGTCTTTTGCATTCCCTTTTTCCTGAAATATCTTCCATGTTATAGTTTGCTGCAATCATGCCGTCATCTTCCGGGTTCCAGACCTGGTAGTCAATGCCATTAATGATACCTGAAAGGTCTTTCCGCCTTTCTTTTAAAACAGCGTCAAGTCCGTAGCCATACCCGGGAGTAAGTAATTCCCCGGCATAAGTGGGGCTGACAGTGGTTATACTGTCAGAATATATTATACCCGCCTTCATATAATTTACTTTCCCATAAAACTCAAGACCATCAATTCTAAAATATTTATTATCTATGCCCAGGGTAGAAAGTATATCCCTTTTATATATTCCCTGATAGGCTATATTATGTATGGTAAATACAGTTTTTGTCTTCCTGAAAGCTGATTGTTTATTACCAGATTTAATATCCCTTAGCAGAAGAGCGGAAAGGGCGAAATGATAATCATGGAGATGGATAATATGGGGTATGAAGCCTGCTGCCTCCAGGACCCTAAAGACTGCTCTGGCAAAGAACCCGAACCTTATATCATTGTCGCTGTAATCACCCAGGGATGTGCCGTATAGATTATCCCTGGCAAAAAATTTATCATTTCTTACAAAATAGAAATAAACTCCCCTGTGAAAAATTCTGTACAGGCCGAACTCTTCTGCATACTCCCGGTTCATTACCAGTGTAATCCTGCCATTTACTTCTTCCATGCCCTTAAATTTTTCAAATATATGGCCGTAACCCGGCATTACTACAATTGGGGTTATGCCTGTCTTTTTAAGAGCTTCGGGCAGGGCTCCTGCAACATCTGCCAGGCCGCCAGTTTTTGCAAACGGTACTGCCTCTGATACACATATGGCAACTTTTACATCCATTGCTAAATTATTACTTTTTTAAAATACCTCTCAGGGCCTAACCGGAAAGGCCGCCATTTCAATTATATTATACAAACAGAAATATATATTGTATCATTTTATTAAAAATGGTAGAGAAAGCAAAAAATCCTATATATAACACAGATCACTTCAGCGAACTTGACATCTATCTTTTTAAAAAAGGAAGCCACTTCAATCTGTACAATAAACTGGGATCACATATAAAGACAGTTGGCGGCGTCAGGGGAACGCATTTTGCTGTATGGGCTCCCAATGCTGAAAGCGTATCTGTAATAGGCGATTTTAACCAGTGGGACAGGGGATCGGATCCAATGGGTGCCAGGTGGGATGAAACAGGAATATGGGAATTATTCATCCCGCATGTGGATAATGGATATCTTTATAAATACTTCATAAAGTCTGAACTGTCGGATCATGAAATAATAAAGTCAGATCCATATGCTTTCCATTTTGAAGTCCAGCCGGGGACCGCATCTGTGGTATGGGACCTCGGATACAGCTGGAATGACAGCAAATGGATGGACAGCAGGAAAAATAAAAACGCTATTGATTCGCCCTTTTTAATATATGAAATACACCCCGGCTCCTGGCGCAGGAAGCATGAAGAAGGCGGCAGGTATCTGAATTACCGGGAACTTGCAGGATACCTTGTCGGCTACATAAAAAAGATGGGGTTTACCCACGTTGAGCTCATGCCCGTTATGGAACACCCTTTTTATGGTTCCTGGGGTTACCAGATCACAGGATATTTTGCACCAACTTCCAGATATGGCACTCCGCAGGATATGATGTATCTTATCGATTTGCTCCACCAGAACGATATCGGCGTGATACTGGACTGGGTGCCCTCCCATTTCCCCGATGATCCCCACGGACTGGCCCTTTTTGACGGTTCCTGCCTGTACGAGCATAAAGATCCCCGCAGGGGATTCCATCCTGACTGGAAAAGCCTTATTTTTAACTATGGAAGAAACGAGGTAAGGGAATTTCTGATAAGCAACGCCTTATTCTGGCTTGATATTTATCACGCTGACGGTTTGCGCATAGATGCGGTTGCCTCCATGCTCTACCTTGACTATTCCAGACAGCAGGGACAGTGGGAGCCGAATAAATACGGAGGCAGGGAAAACCTTGAGGCAATCGATTTTATAAAGCTTCTGAACGAAACTGTATACGGAAAATTCCCAAATGTTCAGACAATAGCCGAAGAATCGACTGCATGGCCTTCCGTAACAAGACCCACATATATAGGAGGACTTGGCTTTGGAAAAAAATGGAATATGGGCTGGATGAATGATACCCTCAGGTACTTTTCCAGGGACCCGATATACAGGAAATTTCATCACAATGACCTCCTGTTTACATTCTGGTATGCCTTTTCTGAAAATTATATTCTTTCGCTTTCACATGATGAAGTAGTACACGGTAAAAAATCCCTGTATGAAAAAATGCCTGGAGACCGGTGGCAGAAACTGGCAAACCTGAGGCTGCTTTTTTCCTATATGTTTGGGTTTCCCGGTAAAAAATTAATATTTATGGGGTGTGAATTCGGGCAGATAAAGGAATGGGACCATGAACAGGAATTAGAATGGCACCTCCTTGAAGACGAAGGGCACCTGGGAATCCAGAATCTTTTAACCGACCTGAACATTATATATTCCAGGGAGAATGCCCTTTACGGGAGTGATTATTCATCTGACTGCTTTGAGTGGATAGACTCCAATGACAGTATGCAGAGTACTATATTCTTTATGAGGAAAAAGGGTGATTCCTTTATACTGGTGGCCTGTAACTTCACCCCATCCCCGTGGCACTCATACCGGGTTGGAGTTCCCTTTAGGGGCATATGGAAAGAGATATTCAATAGTGATGCCGAACAATACGGGGGAAGCGGCCAGGGTAATCTTGGACAGGTAAAAGCAAAAAAGGTTCCTTCCCATGACAGGCCCTATTCAATCTCCGTAACGCTTCCACCCCTATCAGTAGTATTTTTTAAAAAGATTATCAAAAAAAGTTCCGGCAGGTAAAAATGGAAAGATATGTCTGCATCCACGGTCACTTCTACCAGCCGTCAAGGATGAATCCCTGGCTGGAAATGGTAGAGCTCCAGGAAGATGCCTATCCGTATCATGATTGGAACCAGAAAATTACTGCAGAATGCTACAGGTCCAACAGCTCTTCCCACCTTTTAAATAACAGGAAGAAAATAAGGGCGCTCTCAAATAACTATTCAAAAATAAGCTTTAACTTTGGACCTACGCTGCTCTCATGGCTTAAGACCGAAAGCCCTGGAACATACAGGTCAATAATCGATGCAGATTTAAAAAGCAGGGAAAGGTTTTCGGGTCATGGAAGTGCCATAGCACAGAACTACAACCATGTAATAATGCCCCTGGCAACTGATTATAACAAAAAAATCCAGACAATCTGGGCGCAAAAGGCCTTCAAGACAAATTTCGGCCGTGTCCCGGAAGGCATCTGGCTGGCAGAGACCGCTGTAGATACCGCCACTTTAAGTACAATTGCGGAAAGGGGATTTAAATTTACCATACTCTCCCCGCGTCAGGCCCTCAGGGTAAGAAGGATTCGGGAAGGCCCCGGCATTCAGGAAAAAACAAACCCCTGGATAGAGGTCGATGGCAGTAAAATAAATACAAGGATGCCATATATATGCAGGCTTCCCAACGGAAGACAGATAACCATATTCTTCTACGACAATGATCTATCAAACTCGGTATCATTTGGAAACCTTTTAAATGATGGCCGCAATTTTGCCAGGATGATATTTCAGGCTCCCCCGGCAGATCAGGAAATACCTGAGATTATATGTATAGCCAGCGACGGGGAGACTTACGGCCACCACCACAGGTTTGGAGACATGGCCCTTGCCTTCTGCCTGGAAGAGCTGGAATCACTGGGTGAATTAAGACTGACTGTATTCGGGGAGTACCTCGAAAAGTACAGCCCAACCCACGAAGTTAAAATAGTCGAGAACTCATCATGGAGCTGCATCCACGGTGTAGCCCGCTGGAAAGAAGACTGCGGCTGTTCATCCGGACAGTCCGGGCATAAGGGATGGAACCAGAAATGGCGTGCTCCGCTAAGGGAAGCAACAGACTGGCTTGAAGCTGTTATATCCGATACATTTAAAAATGAAATAAAAAAATTCATAAAGCCCGGCGCAACAGAGAGGGTTCTTGAAGATTACATCTATGTAATAGACCGCAGGACCAGGGACTCTATAAAACAGTATGTAGATCCCAACCTTATTAAAAAAACCTCTCACAATACTATCCAGGTATTAAAACTTCTGGAAATGTACAGGCATTCTCTCCTTGCCCGGTCAAGCGATGGATGGTTTTTCGATGATATCTCCCGGACAGAATCCATACAGATAATGCGCCATGCATCCAGAGCTATTGAGCTTGCAGAAGGTTTTTCGGGCACCGGTCTTGAGGAAAGATACAGGGAATACCTGAAAAGGGCACAAAGCAATGAAAGAAAGTTTGCAAACGGAGACTCTATCTATACAAAGTACGTAAAACCTTCCAAACATAACCATGAAAAAATAGCGGCGTATGCAGCGGTTGATATCCACCAGGGGCACAGTACAGGGCAAAGATATTGCTATATTATTGAAAATAAAATACTGGATAGACTCTCTTGTACCGGTATTGCAGCAACCACAGGCAGGCTCTCTGCCACTTCACTTTTGACCATGGAATCAAAGGATATTATATTTGCCGCAGTAGGCTTTAATGATGATATTGCAGTCCGTACATCAGCGGTGGACAACGTCAGCAGACTGAAGGCCATCAATAAAAAACTTAAAAGAATCATGGGCCAAAGGCCTTCAGACATATCCCGGAATTTTAAACAGATAAATGATTACCTCTCAGGACTTTTTAATAATTGCTATCATATGGATGATTTGATAAAAGATTTTAGGCTGGATGCTGCATATAATGCAATTTTCTCCGGGATGGCAGGAATGGAACCCGGAATCTTAAATGTATACAAAAATATAAAGTCTATTGCAGGGAAGACCCATCAAAAACATATTGCAGATAATGCATATTATGAAATATTTAAAGCCATGTCAGAATTTCAGAATGAATTGATTTTCCTGGGCAGATTAAGAAAGGCCGGCCGCAGATTGAAAAAGAAGGAATTAAGACAGAGGCTTGATATGATTGCAGCAGGCAGGCTAAATAAAATGCTATACCTGTATAAACAGAAGCCAGAAGATGCGGTGCTCCTGCAGAGTATAATAGAAATTTTTGGGATATTAAAATCTGTTGGCCTCAATCCCGATCTCTGGGAAGCACAGAATATCATATTTAAAATAAAAAATGAAATATACAACAGCATAAAAACAGGTGAAAGGATTGTTCCTGGACCCTGGACAAAAAATTTTAAAAAACTGCTTTATCTATTAAGTATTGAATATGAAAATTCTTAATGAGAGGGCCAGCGGCATACTGATGCATATAACTTCCCTCCCCTCTGAATACGGCATCGGAGATCTGGGCAGTTCATCTTTTGATTTTATAGATTTTCTTAGAAATTCATGCCAGTCATTCTGGCAGGTGCTGCCGCTTAACCCTACAAGTTCCTCAAGGGGAAATTCCCCCTATGCTTCCAGCTCTGCTTTTGCAGGAAATACCCTTCTTATAAGCCCGGCTATTCTACATGAAGATGGACTTTTAATGAAAAAAGATATTGAAGGGCTTAAAACTGGAAAAAATACAGTAGATTATAACCGGGTGATAGACTCGAAAGGAAAAATATTTGACGCAGCTTTTAGAGCTTTCAGGTCAAAGAAATCAAAATTGCTGCGTCAGTATGAAGATTTCTGCCTGCAAAATGGAAATAAGTGGCTGGATGATTTTGCAGATTTTACCGTATTCAGGGAATATTTTCATAAAAAATTCAATATTTCTTCCTGGAATAAATGGCCCGCGGGCATAAAAAACAGGAACAGGCAGGAACTTGCGGTTCTTAAAAATGAACTGGCTGTAGAAATAAAGAAGGAAAAATTTTTGCAGTTTATTTTTTTTAAACAATGGATAAATATAAGAGGTTATGCGTCCAAAAGCAGGATCCGGATCATAGGCGACCTTCCCATATATGTTGATTATGAAAGTTCCGACGTATGGTCAAATCCCTACCTATTCAAGCTTGACAAAGACAGGCAGCCTGAGTTTGTCTCCGGTGTCCCACCTGACTATTTCAGCTGTGATGGACAGCTCTGGAATAACCCCGTATTTGACTGGGAAGAGCTGGAATCCAGGGATTTTTACTGGTGGAACAGGCGAATTGAGCATAACCTCAAACTGTTTGATTTTATAAGGATTGACCATTTCAGGGGGCTGGTTGCATACTGGGAAATCCCACAGGGAAGCAGAACCGCAAAAATCGGAAAATGGGTGAAGGGCCGGCCCCAGGAGCTTTTCCAAAACCTTTCCAGAAAATTTAAAACCCTGCCCCTCATAGCTGAAAATCTAGGAGTTATAACTCCTGATGTGACAGGGATAATGGAAAAATTTGGTTTCCCGGGAGTAAAAGTCCTGCAGTTTGGGTTTGGCAAAGATTTCCCCCACAGCGAACATCTCCCCCGGAATATAAATAAAAACTGCCTGGTCTACACGGGAACCCATGATAATAATACAGTCAGGGGCTGGTTTGAAGAAGATGCTTCATGCACTGAGAAGAAAAATCTATCAGAATATCTCGGTAAAGAAGTGTCTGCAGAGAGTGTGGGCAAAGATCTTATAAAGCTTGCAATGGCTTCCAGGGCAGCCCTCACCATAATCCCCATGCAGGATATATTAAAACTGGATTCAAAGGCCAGAATGAACCAACCTTCCATACCTGAAGGCAACTGGAGATGGAGGGCTGACAGTGATATGCTAAATAAATCGGTAGAAGAAGAGCTCTGCTCAATAACATTTGCACATGGAAGGAAAACTATAAGAAATAATGTGAATTATTAAAGCAGAAGCTTTATAATAATACTATGAGGATAAGCGTAGTGACATTTATCCTGGGTGGAGGAATAGGCAGGAGGTTATATCCACTTACCCGGAACCGGGCCAAACCTGCAATACCTTTTGGTGGAAGTTACAGGGTGATAGATTTCGTACTCAGTAACTTCATCCATTCCAGGATAAACAAGATCTATGTCCTGACCCAGTATGAACCGCGGTCCCTGGAACAGCATATTCTGGAAGGCTGGACCCCTCTGGTTGGAAACAGCAAATATAATATGATAAGGCTTCTTCCCGCAAAGGAAGGGACCAGCAGCGGATGGTATTACGGTACTGCTGACGCTATTGACCAGAATAAAAGGTATGCTATGGATTACCAGCCTGATATTGTGGATATTTTTGGAGGCGACCATATATACCTTATGGACATCTCCCAGATGAATGACTACCATTTATCTTGCGGAGCTGACCTTACCATATCAGCCATACCCGTAGATAAAGAACTGGCATCAAAAAAATACGGCGTTCTGATAGTCGATAATGATTTCAGGCTTACAGGTTTTGAGGAGAAACCTGAAAACCCAACGCCTATACCCGGAAACCGGAAGTTCTGCCTGTCCTCTATGGGAAACTACGCCTTTAACCTGCAGGTCCTTCTGGATGAGCTTGCTATTGACACGAAAAAGGAAAGGACCCATGACAGGGAATTAATATCCCGGGACCCCGAAAAATATTCTTCCCACGATTTCGGCTTTGACATAATCCCGTCCATGCTGAGAAGGAAAAAGAAAATATTCGTGTATGATTTCAGCCAGAACACCATAGTAGGTGTAACCCATAATGAGAGGGCATACTGGAGGGATATCGGCGGTATTGATGAATATTACAGGGCAAACATGGATCTTGTCGGAAAAAATCCTCCCCTGGACCTATATAACCCCAGATGGGAAATTTTTACCAAAACTGATTCCCTTCAATCTGCCCGGTATGTTTCAGATGCAAAAATATCCAATTCCATAATTGCCAACGGTTGTATAATCGAAAATACCTCTATTGACAATTCCATACTTTCATATAATGTAAAGGTACATAAAAATGCAACTATCTCCCGGTCAATTATTCTGGGAAATAATGAGATCGGCTCCGGAGCTATTATAAAAAATACAATAGTTGACAGGGATACATACATACCAGAAAATACTTCAATAGGACTGGATAGGAAAATTGATAAAGAACGTGGGTTCACATTATCAAAAGAAGGTATAACTGTAGTTCCCCAGAAATACAGGTTCTAAAGCTTTCCGCTATTTAAAATAGGCATTTAATACATACTGCTGGACCATCCTGTTTGTATTAAAGAATGAACCGTTAATTGCTATGCAGCTTCTCATCATCCTTATCCAGTTGTCCCTGTCAGAATAGAATTTGGGCATTATTATCCCTTCAAGCTTGTCATACAGGTCATTTCTGTCTACATCATCATCAGATATGTCCTGCTCCTCCATGCTTCTGGGACCTATAGACCAGCCGGTTATGTCTTCAATGCAGCCTTCCAGCCACCACCCGTCAAGAGTGCCGAACTGGGGAACCCCATTACATGCAGCTTTCATGCCCGATGTGCCGGAAGCTTCATTGGGCCTTCTGGGTGTGTTAAGCCACAGGTCAACACCGGATACCATCATCTTTGCAATTGTAATATCGTAATTCGGTATAAATGTAATACTCACTTTCCCGCCTATGGTATGCATAGCTTCGTATATTCTTTTTATAGTTTCCTTTCCTCCATGGTTATTCGGGTGAGCTTTGCCGGCATATATTATCTGTAAAGGTCCGGCCTTTTCTGCAATCCCGGTCAATCTGTCCGGATCTGAGATAAGAAGCTCCGGTCTTTTATAGGCAGTCTGCCTCCTGGCAAATCCAATGGTAAAATCCTCGGTATTCATACCGGCATTGCATGTCATATTGACAAAATTTATCAGTTTCTTCTTGGCTATCATATGTGCTTCCCATATCTCTTCCTTATGTATGCCGAAAGCAGCCCTTAGAATAAAGGGGTCAGTAGTCCAGCCCGACATATCCCTGTCAAATAGTGTCCTGAAAGGAGAACTCACCCATGATGTGACATGTACTCCGTTGGTAATGGAGTCAATTGAATAACCGGGAAACATCGTCCTTGATATCTCGCTGTGTTTTTTGGCAACGCCGTTTACATAATGACTGAAAAAAAGGGCAAGTTTTGTCATATTTAGTTTGTTGTCATGGGTAACATCCTCCAATATGGATTCAGGCAGCATATCCCCGATCATACTTCTTGCAAAGGAAAGGTCAAACTGGTCATGGCCTGCAGCAACAGGGGTATGGGTTGTAAAAACGCATCTCTTTCTTACCTTTTCAATATCCTTTAACCGTCTGTACAGTTCGAGTGCTCCAAGCGCTGCATGGCCCTCGTTCATATGGTACTTATCTATTATGTCGTAACCAAGTTCCTCAAGCATCCTGGCTCCGCCGATCCCAAGCACTATTTCCTGAGCAAGACGGTACTTTTCATCTCCCCCGTAAAGATACTTTGTAATCTCCCTGTCGTATTCAGAATTCTCCTCGATATTTGTATCCAGGAAAAAAACCGGGACAACAAAATTATTGAGGCTTTTATGCTGGTAAAGCCAGGCACGTATCTTTACTTTTCTTTCTTCAATATCTACACTCGTCTGTACCGGAAGCAGGCTCAAGAACTTTGAAACCGGAAATTGTACCGGTAGCTCTGTCTGATTCCCCTCTTCGTCTATTTTCTGATGAAAATAACCGTTCTCTGAAAGAAGAGTAACACCGGCCACAGGGACGCTCAGATCTGCGCATGATTTAATTGTATCCCCCGCCAGGATCCCCAGGCCGCCGCTATAAGTCGGTATGCATTCTTCCAGTCCGATTTCCATTGAAAAATATGCAATCCTTATCTCTTCACTGGAACACTCCAGGTTAAAATCACTTTCATTCTGATTACCGTATAATTCATCCATCTATAGAAATTCCTCCTCCAGGCATATATAAAATATATGAATAATTTTATCTTTAATAAGAAAGCTCAAAATTATATCCATTATTATTAAAATTTTATGTAAGATATTATCAAAATTCCGGATATAACTAAACTTTTTTTATATTTAATTCTGCATTTAGGTTAATCTTCATTTTATTTAAATAACCTTATATCTGCCTAATGAAGAGCCTTATCTATCTGAAATTTAAAATTGATACCTCCGGCCCAGTATAACTTTTCCTGTAAGTTCACGGGATTGCTCTCCAATAAAAAAATACTGGAGGTGATGAATTAACAAATGTAAATAAATGTGTAAATTTCGTAGTTCACCGCAATATTTATACTCTTCTATAATGCTAAATTTTTATAATATTTTAATTTTGTATAGATATCTTTAAAAATTTAAGAATTAATTAAAATATTAACATAAATTTATAAAGAAATTTTCTTATAAATATCACTTAACTTATTTAATAATTCTTTATATATTTCAATATATTTAATATATTCTTTATCTTTTCCAAGGATTGGAATTATTTTTCTTTTAATTTTTACAACTCTCCTTAGAATATCTCTAATATCACTAAATAGGCCTGCTGAATATCCAGCAATTATGGCTGAACCTAATGTTGTTAAATCACTTCTTAATAAATTTTGGTATGGTATTTGCAAAACATCGGCTTTAATTTGCATCCATAACTCACTATTAGATCCACTTCCAATCGAGGTTATTACTTCCAATTTTAATTCTTTTACCATTTCTTTTAAAATCTTCTTAGTCAAATAATTATCGTAAGCTATTGACTCAAGTATAGATCTATAAAAATGTATCTTTTTATGAGCCCATGTATATCCAATAAAAAGCCCTCTCATATATGGGTCAGGCGGGAAGAATCTTCCATGCAAATGATTAATAGAAATAAGTCCTTCAGATCCCGGCTTAATATCTTTTACCGTCATATCAAGAGAATTATAAATATTGCTGATACTTTTATTTATTTTTTTCTTATCTTCTGAAAAAAACTCATCCACAAACCATTTATGTGTTCTTCCGCCCAGAACACAAGACATTAAATAATAATTATTACCTATTGCCGATTTCATACATGCTAAAGTTTTATTTTTTATATCATATTTATAATCATTGATACATGCTCCCAATACACAGGCAGTCCCACTAACATCTACCATCTGACCATTATTAACAATCCCAGCTCCTATAAATCCCGCTGCTGTATCACCGCAACCAGCACTAATAGGCACACCCTGGGGAATATTTGTGTCTTCGGAAGCTTTCTTACTTATTTCTCCAATTATTTCAGTAGATTTAATAATTGTCGGTAGCTTCTCTATGTCGACTTCTAATAATTCACATAATTCTTGAGACCATTCCGATTTCTTTAAATCTGCCAGTCCAGAATAGCAAATGAAACTATCATCCATATATGCGTCATTACCTGATAAGCCTGCTAGCTTACCTGCCACAAAAGCTGATGGTTGTATGAATTTATATATATCTTTCCACTGACTCTTTTTTTTCCAGTATAGAATTTTATTTCCGTATGTTGAGAAAGAACCATTTTTTTCCAGTATCAGATCGCCATAATTTGTATGCATATATTTATTTTCAAAAGAACTTCTACAATCGAGGGGGGTATCATAATATGTTACAGGTTCAAAATTTCTATCAATGGACATTATTCCACCCATTTGACTATCAATAGAAATCCCAACAATTCTTTTTGTATTGATTTTAGAATTTTTAATACATTTTTTTATAAGATTACACGACACCGTATAGAATTGATTTGCATCTTGTATGGCTTCACCGGGGGAAGGGTATTCTATAACCATTTCCTGATTAGCTTCGGATAATACTACTCCTGATTCATCATAAATACCACATTTTGCTAATGTCGTTCCAAGATCTATTCCAATAAGATATTTAATAGACATTATAATTTAACCTAAAAATCAAATTTATAAAAATTATTCAATTTTTTTTAAAATTCAATTATTCAGCCTATTGCAGAATCTAATTAATAAAATTAATTAAATCTTATCTAATATTTAGTTAATTTTAACAAGAATTTCCTTTTTTATAAAAATTATTCTGCATTTTAAATCTTTTTTTTATATAAAAGGCACATACTCTATAAAAATCATTCAATTCTAATAATCGGAATAACTATTATCTATAAACTATAAGGAGGTAGTCGGTTAGCTCCACCAGGGGATCGTATTCTCCTAAAAACACGATTACTGGTGCTGAAAGTATAAGATTATGCTTATTTTAACCAAAATAATTACCGTACGATTGGAACGATTATTTATTAAAGTGGAGCTAACCGACTACTCCCTTTAAATTATTTCAACCTTACTCAAAATAGTGCCTTAAGATACTATGGAAGATTTATGCTGATGATCTTTATAAATTTCTTTAACTTTATCCCTATATTTAAATACTAAAATCTTCCCTTACTTCCAAATAATTCCATATATTGTTCAATCCTTTTTTGTAAGCTAATCCTTGCTTTGTTCAGTATATCAACATCATTTCCTGTTCCAATAATCTCATATGGGTTATAGTTAGCATTAGTATTTAAAATTTCGTTTTTTATTGTTTCAAAATATGTCTGTTTTAATATTTTACCTACATTTATTTTTCGTATACCTAACTTAATTGCTTCTTTTATATCTGAATCATATACTGAACTTGCCCCATGTAAAGCTAGTGTCATGTCACACTTGTAAAGTCGTAATATAAATGCTATGATTTCTTTATATTAAACTCCTACCAAAGGGGGCGGATATGAAGAAATACACAGTGACACTGACAGAAGAGGAAAGGGATATATTGACCGGGATGACTTCAAAGGGAAAGCACAGGTCCCAGAAAGTATTAAATGCACTTACTCTTCTGGCATGCGATGAGGGAGAGCATCAAAACAATCGTTCCACCAATTCAGAGATATCAAAGGTGCTAAATACCAGTATGAGAAAGATTGACAGGGTTAAAAAAAGATTCGTCACCCGTGGCCTGGATGTAGCCCTGAATGGCAAAAAAAGCAACCGGGTCTATGAGAAAAAGGCAGACGGGGATTTTGAAGCGCATCTTGTCGCCCTCTCCTGCAGCAGTCCCCCCGAAGGTTATGCCCGCTGGTCGCTGAGACTCTTAGCCGACAGGGCGGTGGAACTTAATTATATTGACAGCATATCATATGAAACAGTACGAAGGGTTCTAAAAAAAACGAACTTAAGCCCTGGAAGAAAGAACAGTGGGTAATCCCACCGGAAGAAAACGGAGAGTTTGTGGCAGGTATGGAAAAGGTTTTAGATATATATAAGAAGTTACTTGACCCAAGATATCCAGTTGTGTGCATGGACGAATCACCCAGGCAGCTTATATCCGAAACAAGAGTACCCATAGCCGCATCACCGGGAACACCTGCCAGGCATGACTATGAATACAGAAGGTGCGGTGTGTGCAATATCTTTCTTGCCTGCGAGCCC
>CAZLXJ010000073.1:0-4127 GCA_964563645.1 uncultured Actinomycetota bacterium
ATTTTCTTTAAGTCTTTTCTCTTTGGCATTTATTCTCCTTAACCGTCCCTGCCATTCTTACCAAAATCATCAATAAGCCCAGCAAATCTTTTAAAAATATATCTTGAATCATGGGGACCGGGTCCTGCCTCCGGATGATGCTGCACTGTAATAGAATACATCCCCGGGTAATAAAGGCCCTCTATTGTATTGTCGTTAAGGTTTATATATGTTATCCGGTATGGTACCCCTATGCTGTCAAGTGAATCTATATCAACAGAAAATCCGTGATTCTGCGTTGTTATTTCAATCCGCCCGCTTTCAGTATTTTTTACCGGATGATTTGAACCGTGATGGCCGAATTTTAACTTATAAGTTCTGGCTCCCAGTGCAAGGGCAAGCAATTGATGGCCAAGACAGACCCCGAATATGGGTATTTTTCCGATAAGGCTTTTTATATTTTCAACAGCATACTTAACGGCAGCCGGGTCACCGGGCCCATTTGACAGGATTACCCCGTCAAACTCTCCGGTCAGTAAATCCCGGGGAGGAGTTCGGGCAGGCATGACTACTATGTTAAATCCTTCATAATCCAGGCATCTAAGTATACTGGTCTTTACCCCAAAATCATATACTGCAACCGTATATCTGTAATCGGTCTTACCCGGATTAAATACATATTTTTCGGTGCATGTCACATTATCTACAAGGTTCCTTCCTGTCATATAGGGAAAGGTTTCAAGTTTTTCCTTCAGGATGCCGGGGTCTGATGTTTCAGTTGATATTATACCCTTCATGGCTCCCTCAACCCTTATCTGTTTTGTCAGCTGTCTTGTATCTATATCATATATACCTACTATGGAATATTCTTTAAGGTACTGCTGCAGGCTCTTTTCAGCCCTCCAGTTGCTGTAATGATCAATGTATTCACGTACTATAAAGCCCTTCACCTGTACCTGTGATGACTCTATGTCCCGGGAGTTTACCCCGTAATTTCCAATCTGGGGATATGTCATTGTAACTATCTGTTCACAGTAGGATGGGTCAGTAAGTATTTCCTGATAGCCTGTCATGGCCGTGTTAAATACTACTTCCCCGGGCACCTCACCGCTGCTCCCGAAATTTTTACCTTCAAATATCATTCCATTTTCAAGAAAAAGAACTGCTTTCAATTTGACCCGCTTTCGTAAACTATTTTTCCCTTTTTTACCGTATATTTTATCTTCCCGTAAAGCTTCTGCCCTATAAATGCGCTGTTTTTGCTTCTCGACCTGAAACTATCTGCTGCAGGCGTAAAATCTGCGCCAGGATCTGCTACTGTTATATCCGCTGATTTACCCCTGGATATTTTACCGGCATTTATACCTATTATTGACGATGGGCCCAGAGTTAAAAGCCGGACCAGCTTATCTATACCGACTCCATTATCCCTGCAAAGCTTCGTATAGGAAGAAGCAAACAGTGTTTCCAGCCCGATTGTTCCGAACTCTGCCGCTCTAAAAGTTGTATTCTTCTCTGTATCGAGATGGGGTGCGTGATCGGATATAATTGCATCTATGGTCCCGTCCTTTGCCCCTTCTATAAGGGCCATCTGGTCATCTCTGCTTCTCAGGGGAGGTTTAACCTTAAGGTTTGTGTTAAATCCTTCAAGGAAGCTGTCATTGAAAAAAAGATGGTGTGAAGTTACATCGCATGTAACAGGAACCCCATTCTTTTTTGCCCTCCTTATCATATCCACAGCTGCGGAAGTACTTACATGTGTAATATGTATCCTCGCCCCGGTCTTACCTGCAAGCATTATATCCCGCTGTATAATTATATCGTCAGAAAGTCTGGATATACCTTCGAGTCCAAGTCTTGTAGAAAACTTCCCTTCGTGCATAAGTCCGTATCCTGAAAAACTGTACTCTTCCTCATGAAGAACAAGAGGCTTTCCGAACTGGACAGAATATCTCATAATCTCAAACATAAGCCTTGCATCAGATACGCACCTGCCGTCATCAGAAAATGCCACAGCCCCCTCTTCGGAAAGAAGTCCCATTTCCGTGATCTCCTTTCCCGCGATTCCTTTTGTCATCGCAGCAACAGGATAAATGCTGCAGTCCGTAGAATCCGCCTTCTCTATTACGTATTTTACAAGATGTGGGCTGTCTATCGCCGGGGATGTATTAGGCATGCAGACCATTGAAGTTATACCGCCTGCAAGTGCTGCTTCCGCCCCGCTTTCTATGGTTTCTTCTTCCGCAAAACCGGGATCCCTGAGATGAACATGCATGTCAACCAGGCCGGGCATTACAATCATGCCCCGTGCATCTATTATCTTTATATCCCCGCTGCCGGCTTCTATTTTATCTGCTATATCTTTTATCAGCCTGCCTTCTATATAAATGTCTTTTCTGCAAAACCTGCCGGTTTCCGGATCTGCAAGGCTTCCGTTACTGATTAGTATTTTACTTCCCATATCCTACTTCCATTCATCCAAGTATAAGGTATAAAATTGCCATCCTTATTGCCACCCCGCCTGTTACCTGATCCTCTATGATCACACTGCTGTAGGGACTTCTTGTCCCGCCCATAACTTCATCGCTTATCTCTATGCCTCTGTTTACGGGTCCGGGGTGCATTATGACTGCACTTTCCTTCATTCTACCGACCCTGTCCCTGTTCAGGCTGAAAAACCTGTTGTACTCCCTTATGGAGGGATAGAATTTTCTGCCCTGTCTTTCAAACTGCATCCTGAGCATATAGATTATATCTGCGCTTTCAATTACGTCGTCTATGCAGCTGTATATCTTAAAACCTGAGCAGTCCTCCGGTAGAAGCATCGAAGGTGCGACAATTGAGACGTCCATTCCCATTTTTTCGAAAAGAAGAATGTCTGAGGCTGCCACCCTGCTGTTTAAAAAGTCGCCCACTATTGCAACCTTCAGTCCCCTGCATTCCTTAAACCTGCTCCTTATGGTATAGAGATCAAGGAGTGCCTGGGTAGGATGCTGATGTTTGCCGTCACCTGCATTATTACGGGAATATCTATAAGGTCGTCCACCATCTTGACAGTGCCGCTGTCACTATGCCGCACAACTACAAGGTCGACCTGCATTGCAAGTATGGTCCTTAATGTATCCATTATTGACTCGCCCTTTTTAAGACTCGATGTAGAGGCAGAAAAATTGATCATATCGGCCGACAGTCTCTTTGCAGCTACTTCAAAAGAAGTCCTCGTCCCTGTGCTGGGGTCCAAAAAGAGGGTTACAACAGCCTTGCCCCTTAGTATGGGTACTTTCTTTATCTCCCTTTTTGATATATCGGTAAACGAATCGGCTGTATCCATTATTTTTATAACATCTTCTTTTTCCAGGTCATCTACCTGCAGTATGCTTTTCTTACTTAACATCTTCTTCCTTTTCCAGGAGAATAACGCCGTCCTCCCCGTCGGTCTCCTTAAGTTTCACCATCACAAGTTCATTCCGGGAAGTCGGCACATTTTTTCCAACATAATCAGCCCTTATCGGCAGCTCCCGGTGACCCCTGTCTATAAGAACGACAAGCTGAATAGACCTTGGCCTGCCCAGGTCTATTATTGCGTCCATCGCCGCCCTTATTGTCCTTCCCGTGAATAGCACATCATCCACAAGGATCACATTCTTATCAGTTATATCGAAGCCTATTTCTGTCTTTTCTACATCAGATTTTATTTTCATCCCGAAATCGTCCCTGTAGAACGATATGTCAAGTTTCCCAAAATCCACCTTCTTTTCCTCAAAAGACTCGATTCTGTCTGCAATCCTTCTGGCCAGGGGAACACCCCTTTTTCTCAAACCAATGATAACAAGGTTTTCTGAGCCCCTGTTCCTCTCCAGTATCTCATGGGATATCCTCTTTATCACTCTTTCCAGGTCATCCGGATTTAGAATATTTGCTTTCTCTATCATAATCTTTCCAAAAAAAAGACCCTCTTACAAAAATGTAAGAAGGCCTTCAAATCTATATTATTTAATTGTAGCAATAATATATAAACCATACCTTTTAGCCTCTCTGGACTATTTTAAAGGTTGACATATTAAATTTTCTCTCAAAATACTATAGATTAATTCAGTTCAAAATACAAGGAAGAATCAAAAATTATTTGAATTTTCTCCTCCGCTGCC
>CAZLXJ010000074.1:0-7445 GCA_964563645.1 uncultured Actinomycetota bacterium
GGAATCGAAAAGACGGACTGAAGCGAAGCGAGGGAGTCTGCGTCTCTGCAGCGACCAAAGGGAGACGAAAGAACGATTCCCGCCGCCTCCACCAGTGCAACCAATTCGGACTTTTATACTTATCATCCAATAGAGCCAGTGTCTGTATCTTTGTATGTGCAATATAATATGGATTTAAACCCTAAAAAGATACGGAAATAACAAAACCCAAAATGGATCCGCTTCTTTCTTTTTATATGTATCATGAAAGATAAGACACATAATGGCAGGAAGTTCACTTATAATAACTTGCTTCTGTCCCACCTTACCGATAATCCTCAAATAGTCGACATAACCGTGTACTATCTGATACAAAGTTGGACACCGGTCACAATGCCGGATCAGAAAAAACTTGGAATAGAAGAAATGAGGAAATATTTTCTATTTGAAAGGAATCTATTAAAAGAACTCTCCAGGATCTAATGAGAGATTTTAAAGAGCTACTACGCAAATACCAGCAGAAAGCAGAAAACCTCTGGAAGTGATAAAATGGTTATATCAGTGGGGATGTCGATACCCGCGATGAGGCAGATTCAATTAGTGACAGGATCGTGGATGAGCTAAAGCCCCGGAAATTGATAAGGACGGAGGCAGGTATCGTTGTAGGCTCCCATCCCGGTATTGGAGGTCCGGGTATAACATACCATTTATGAGATGAACAGCTTTTTTTCAAAACTGTGGATAGTTTTGACTGTCATCGTCCTGTTGATAACAGGGACCATAATCCTGTTTTCCTGCAGCAGATCATTACCGGAGGAGGCACCTCTTACAGATTTTATATACCATGCATCATGCCTGGAACTTCCTGTCTCATGTCTGGAAACCATAAACAACCGGATAAAAATACAGTGCAGGGCCAGGCCAGCCTATGCCGGAAGTATTGTTTACCTTACAGACTCATTTGATGATGAGGGATTGTTTATTCCATTCTATAAGCTGGATAGTTTTGAAATATCAAGCGTGTTCCATGAATGTTTCCATGCTTATGTAGACCTTGTAATAAGGCAGGGTAAGGTTTCCCAAAAAGAGGCCAGGATGTTTGATGAGATAATGGAGGACTCCCTGGATTACTATACGGAGACTGCTGACGGCAGGGATATATTGTGGAAAAATTACAGGATGCAGGCATCGGAAGAAGCTATGGCCATGTATATAACCAATCTGGTAAAATACAGGATCGTTTATGAAAAGAATGCCCAAAAGGCAGCCCGGAATTATATTTACGGAGCTATAAACAGGTCTGAGCTGGAACAGGAACTCCAGATTATAAACAGTAAGTGGCAGGATATAATCCAGGGTGAAAGGTCAAGGGGATATTATAATAAAGGTTTTTTAAGGTGGAAGCTTCCCCATATAATTGATGCCAAAAATTATATTTCAGAAAAGGAAAAAGCTTTTGTCACCCGTTTCATCCTTCCCGATATAACCGGGGCCATAAAAAATCCGCCCCTTACCGATTTCATAAAAGGATGCAAGACAGATGACCTTCCTTATGATTTTCTGATAGAGGTAAATAAAGACCATTTCTGGGATGAGGAGATGGTCCTGGAGCCATATGAAGATATGTCACCGGAGAGGGTCAGCCAGGTATATGTAATGGCCCTGGGCATATACTGGGACAGCATACTTAAAAGGGATCTCGGGGCAGACATGCCCCGGAGGGATGCATTCCGGTCAATGCTGCAGTCGGCCCTAAAATGGTATACCGGCCCCATAAATGATCAGGAGAAGATAGAGGCTATTGCAAAAAATGCTGCCGCAGAATATGTAAAAAATATTATTTATGAAAAGAAAAGATGGCAGGAACATATAAAAGGCGATATCCTGGACTCAGGGGATCCTGACAGCAGAGAGTTTATAAACAGCTGGACAGGGGCTGTTGAGGGAAGGCAGGTACATGGCTTCTATATGGATAAAGGCGTGGTTATAAGGACTTCGAAGCCCATGACCCTGGAAGAGAAACTTTTTATAACAGTCCATATACTGCCAGATATAGGTTATGCATTTGCTCCCATTGCAGTAGCTGAGCCGGTACCCGCCCACGGCGAGATAGTTGCAGAAGGGGAGGTGTTTTCCGGCCTGACTGAAGCCGTGATTCCCTGAAATATGGATTATTTTATAAATATTTAATAATATATCTATTACCTGTGTGCTTAATATTTTATTAACATATATCGCATGATATTAACGGAGGTAGTGATGGCTGAAAAAGGTAAAAGCAAGAATCCGGCAGAGAGCTTCAGCGAACTGGTAAAAGAGTTCGGTGATGCTGTAGGCAAGATCTTTGATGACCCCGAGCTCAAGCAGAAGGCCAAAGAATTTGGTGAAAGTGCATCAAGATCGGCAAAGCAGTTTGGAAGCCGTTTCCAGGATGAAGAAGTAAAAGAAAAATTCAGAGGAGTGGGCCAGGCTGCCAGGGACCTTGGCAATAGCATCTCCGAATATTTCAGGGACAGTGACAAAAGCGAACAGGAGTCTGTGTATAAAAAAAAGATAAAAGGGGAAAAAGATAGATGAAAAGGTGGAGGAGTTTTCCCTTAAGGCAGACAGGGCCGGCAGGGAGCTGGGGGGAAAGATGGAAAAAGCGGGAGAAAAGGTCGACAGGTACTTCAAGGAGACCCGGGGCGGAAGGATAACAGGATATACATTCTCCATATTTTTCGGGACACTTTTTCTGGTATTTTTATATTATTACAACCAGTATATAGCTTTCTATACAAAAGTAGACGGCACCTGGATGGGATATCCGCTGCTTACAGGGGATTTTGACAGGTGGGTTCCGGTAGCGGTCACGGCACTGCTGGCTTCCATAATCGGTAATATAATACTCATAATATATGACGCATACTTCTTCAGGCAGGTTATCCAGATAGTCATGGATATGTTCGGCCTGGCTGCAGTCATATCGCTTCTGGTCATATTTCCCTTTGATTTTTCTGTGATGCCGGGAAATGACCTGTCGGGCCTGCTTAATCCCATAGTTACTGCTGTGCTTATCCTTATCTGCACAGGTATCGGTATAGGCATACTGATAAGATTTATAAAGATGATAGTGAGACTGGTAAAAAAAGCCTGACTTGCCGGAAAGAAAGTAGACATGGATAAAAATGGATGCAAAGAAGAATGACAGGTAAAGGAATTTGGGATATGGCTGGAGTAGTGGTCCGCCAGTTCAGTGATTATCATAATACTGTTTATCCCATCCTGGATGAGCCGAAATTGGCTCAAAGGCTGGAAAAATCAAAAAAAATAATAATAAAACACAACCTGCTGCAGGACACCCCTCCGCCATGTACTACCGATGTAAAATATGCGGAGACGGTAGCCCGGCATATGACTAAAAAGATTCCCTGTAAAAAAATAATCATATTTGAAGGTTCTGGCGGCTGATGCAGTGCCGGCATCCCCGGGGCAGGCGGTAATTGGTTGCATCGGGGTCCTAAGGGAATCGAAAAGACGGACTGAGCGAAGCGAGGGAGTCTGCGTCTCTGCATTTTCATCAAACTTTAATAATTTATATATATCTTTTATTTTTATCAGTCAAAATTATATAATAAAAAAACCCGTTGGTATTCTGAAGTCATAGTCGATTAGAAAGAAGATACGTATTTGAATAACAGGGCAATAGGTGTATTTGATTCAGGTGTGGGCGGCCTTACAGTGTTAAGGGAAATAATTAAAGAAGTTCCCCGGGAAAGCACGATTTATTTTGGAGATACTGAAAGATTCCCTTACGGGCCCAGGGATATTGAACAGGTCCGTGGTTTTGTAATAAAGGCATCAGAATTTTTACAGCAAAAAGATGTAAAAATGATAGTAATTGCATGTAATACAGGATCTGTTGCCGCCCTTAATGACCTAAAAGAACGGTTAAATATACCAGTTGTAGGTGTAATAGAGCCAGGGGCACGGACTGCTGTAAAAAACACTAAAAATAAAAGGATAGGAGTAATAGCTACAAAAGCTACAGTAAAGAGCGGAGCCTATGAGAGGGAAATAAAAAAACTGGACCCGGATATAAGAACATATTCAACAGCAGCACCGGTATTAATTGAATATGTGGAGAATGGGATACTGCAGGGTAGGGAGCTTGAGGGGGTAATAGAAAAATATATAAGGCCTCTCCTTTTAAAAGATATTGATGTGCTTGTACTTGGATGTACACATTTTCCACTGATAGAGAAACAGATACTGGCTGTTAGCGGAAATAATATCAGGGTAATAAGTTCTGCAGTAGAAACTGCAAAAGATGTAAAAAAAATACTGCTGGAAGAGGAGCTTTCAGCAGATGCCGGAAGTAAAGTAAGAAGGACGTTTTATGAAACTTCCCTGAACAGTAATTTTTTCAGGACCGGCCGGATTTTTTTAGGTGCCGGGATAAGGAAAGTCATAAGTGTGAAATCCGGGTTTTAATAAAAGCAGAAAGGTATAAAATGGATACAAGGCTTGATGGAAGAAAAAATGAAGAGATCAGAGATATTAAGATAACAAGAAATTATATTTCCCATGCAGACGGGTCAGTTTTCATAGAAATGGGAAATACCCGCATAGTCTGTACTGCGACTTTCGAAGAAAAGGTCCCGCAGTTTCTAAGAGGCAGGGGAACGGGCTGGATAACTGCTGAATATGATATGATACCGGTTTCTGCACCGCAGAGGATTATAAGACCACAGACCCTTGGGAGAATAAACGGCAGAACGCATGAAATACAGAGGCTTATTGGCAGATCGCTCAGGGCGGCAGTGGAGCTCGAAAAATTGAAAGAAAGGACAATCTGGATAGATTGTGATGTAATAGAAGCTGACGGCGGTACCAGGACAGCCTCGATAACCGGCAGCTTTATAGCTTTATTTGACTGTCTCCATGGAATGATAGAGAAAAAATTAATAGATGAGATGCCTGTAGAAAGTTTTGTCGCAGCTGTAAGCGTTGGTATTGTGGATGGGCAGATATTGACTGATCTATGTTTCAGTGAAGATTCAAATGCTGAAGTTGATATGAATGTGGTTGGTAATTCAAAGGGCAATCTGATAGAGGTACAGTCAACTGCAGAAGGTTTGCCCTTTTCCAGGGATCAGTTTGACGGAATGCTTTCAAGGGCTATGAGTGCAATTGAGGAAATAGTAGATTTTCAGAAAAGGATACTGAGCCAGAAGAGTTAAGCTTTCAAAATATAGATTAATAATCAAAATATGAACTTTTAAATAATTACAGGTAATTATTTTGGAAATAGTCATAGCTTCAAAAAACAAAGGCAAGATAGAAGAAATAAAAAAATATAACAAAGATACCACAAAAATTGAGTGGCTGACTTTTGAGGATTTAAAAGAAATGCCGGATATAAAAGAAATAGGGGGCAGCTTTCTTGATAATGCGATTATTAAGGCAGAAGTTGTTTCAAAATTTTCAGGAAAGTCGGCCCTTGCAGATGATTCCGGCCTGATTGTTGATGCTCTTGGCGGGAAGCCGGGTATTTATTCTTCAAGATACGCAGGGCCTGATGCAACCGATAAGGATAACAGGGATAAACTGCTGGGTGAGCTAAAAGACATAAAAGATCCTGATAAAAGGGCTGCCAGGTTTATATGCAGTATGATTTTCTGGGACGCAGAAGAGGGCCTTATATTCAAGACCGAAGGTGTTTGCGAAGGCAGGATCAGTTTTGAGGAAAAAGGACAGGGAGGTTTTGGGTATGACCCCATTTTTATCCCTGAAGGATTTGACAGGACAATGGCACAGCTTAACCGGGAAGAAAAGAATAGGATAAGCCACAGGGGAAGAGCGCTGGCAGACTTTTTTGATTTTATTGTAAAATTATAGAATTATGGTATTATATCCACTGCTCAATCAATAAAGGCTTCTCGGGGTGTGGCGCAGCTTGGTTTAGCGCACCTGCTTTGGGAGCAGGGGGCCGGAGGTTCAAATCCTCTCACCCCGACCATGACAAGTACATTTATGTGGCTTAATACGGTAGAATTGATCGGGGAACATGGTGGATCCATGTTGTTGGATTTGAAAGGACGGACCGAAGGGAGTCCGCGTCTCTGCAGCGACCAAAGGGAGACGTAAGAACAAATCCTCTCACCCCGACCATGACAAGTACATTTATGTGGCTTAATACGGTAGAATTGATCGGGGAACATGGTGGATCCATGTTGCTGGATTTGAAAGGACGGACCGAAGGGAGTCCGCGTCTCTGCAGCGACCAAAGGGAGACGTAAGAACAAATCCTCTCACCCCGACCATATATAATTAACCGGGCGGGAATAGCTCAGTTGGCTAGAGCGTCAGCCTTCCAAGCTGAGGGTCGCGGGTTCGAGTCCCGTTTCCCGCTCCACTATTTTTTCTTTGTTAGGTCAGCTGAAGGCTTTTTACGCATTATTAGAATAAAATAAATAACGCCGACTATACCTCTTACCAGTATAAGAAGTAGAAGCCAGATAAGCTTTGCATTTTTACCGCCTAAAGCGAAATCTTTTTCATCCCGTCTTATACAATCGACCAGAGCAATTATCCAGAAAATGAAAATAGTAATCCCTATAATAGAACTGACAGCAATAAAATATATCCATATTATAAAAAGGACACTTAGAGACGATAGGGAAGCTATGCCAAAAATACCCGTAAATATTTCAATAAGTTTATCCATACACACCCCCATATATATTAAAAGATATTAATTTTTTAAATCAAGAAATCATATAATTTACAGAGATACAATATGACTGCTTATATATTCTAGGCTAAATCACCTTAATTTTAAACATAAATCAAAACTTGACTTATATTTTAAATTTAACTAAAGTATTAACCTGTTTAAAAGGGCACAATAGTTTTATTTAATATAATTTTTAATATATAATGCCTGCGCCAGTAGCTCAGCTGGATAGAGCAACGGACTTCTAATCCGTAGGTCGGGGGTTCGAATCCCTCCTGGCGTGCCAGCTACCTGACATTATAGAATAAAGTATGGAGGAGCTTATAAGAAAACGTGGTGGATCCACGTTTGTGGATTCGAAAGGACGGACTGAAGTGAAAGCGAAGGAGTCCGCGTCTCTGCAGCGAGCGCAAGCGAGACGAAAGAACGAATCCCTCCTGGCGTGCCAGTTACTTGAAATATAGATGTTGAATACAGTAAAGGCAAGCCGCCGAACGTGGTGGATCCACGTTTGTGGATAGTATATTTAGTTATTGGACGTTTTATAGATTGAGTGGTAGATTAATCTTGTATTGATTTGTGGTGAGAATAGCTCAGCTGGTAGAGCGCAGGATTGTGGATCCTGATGCCGCGGGTTCGAATCCCGTTTCTCACCCCATATTTTAACGTGCGCCTGTAGCTCAGCTGGATAGAGCGACGGACTTCGAATCCGTTGGTCGGGGGTTCGAATCCCTCCAGGCGTGCCAGC
>CAZLXJ010000075.1:0-3067 GCA_964563645.1 uncultured Actinomycetota bacterium
CAGTTTCAGAACCTTCTCCTATAACAGAATTCGTTCTTGTTTTTTCTAAATCACATTTTTTGCAATTTTCTATTTCTTGCCCTGCTGCCTTCAGGAGTATTTATTATCAGATCTATTTCCCTGTTTTTTATCATATCTATTATATTGGGTCTTCCTTCCCTGATTTTTAGGATCCTGTCTGTCTTTATACCGTTTCCTGACAGTATCTCTGCTGTCCCGCTTGTCGATATAATTTTAAAATCCATTTCTGAAAGCTTCCTTGCAATTTCAACTATAAGGTCTTTATCCCTGTCACTTACCGATATGAACACTGAGCCGGAAGTGGGGAATACCTGATTTATTGAAATCTGGGTCTTTGCAAAAGCTATGCCGAAATCCGGGTCTATTCCCATGACCTCACCCGTGGACTTCATCTCCGGTCCCAGTATGGTGTCCACCCCGGGGAACCGGTTGAATGGAAGTACCGCCTCTTTTATGCTGAAATAACCCAGCCTGGTTGAATCCACGCGTTTAAAATCCTGCTGGCTCAGCTTCATTCCTGCCAGGACCCTGGAAGCTATCTTGGCCAGGGGAACTCCTATAGATTTGCTTACAAAAGGTACTGTTCTCGATGCCCTGGGGTTTGCTTCCAGGACATAGACCATTCCATCCTTTACTGCGTATTGTATGTTTATCAGTCCTACGACCCTGAGTTCTTCTGCTATTTTATATGTATAATCCCTTATAATATCAATAATTTCCCTGCTGAGAGTAAATGGCGGTATGACACATGCACTATCGCCTGAATGTATGCCTGCTTCCTCTATATGTTCCATTATACCGCCGATGAAAAGTTCTTCTCCGTCGTATATTGCATCTACATCCACCTCAATTGCCCTCTCCAGGAATCTGTCTATAAGTATGGGCCGGTCATTTGATACAACAGCTGCATTCTTTACATAGTCCCTCAGGCTATCCCTGTCATATACAATATTCATAGCCCTGCCGCCAAGGACATATGAAGGTCTTACAAGCACCGGATAACCTATTCTTTCTGCTATATCTACAGCTTCGCTCTCATTAAGAGCAGTTCCGTTTTCCGGCTGGGGAATCCCCAGTTTTTTCAACATGTTTCCAAATCTTTTCCTGTCTTCTGCAAGGTCTATGGAATCAGGGGATGTACCCAGTATGTTTACACCTGCTTTCTGCAGGGGGATAGCAAGCTTTAATGGTGTCTGGCCCCCAAATTGTATTATCACCCCTGATGGTTTCTCTGCTTCTATTATATTCATAACATCCTCAAGGGTCAGGGGCTCAAAATACAGTCTGTCAGAAGTGTCGTAATCTGTACTTACAGTCTCGGGATTGCAGTTTACCATTATTGTCTCATAGCCCATATCATGAAGGGCATAGGATGAATGTACGCAGCAGTAATCAAATTCTATCCCCTGGCCAATCCTGTTGGGTCCGCTTCCCAGTATTACTATTTTCTCCCTGCTTGTAGGAAGTATCTCGTCCTCACTTTCATATGTAGAATAATAATATGACGTGTAAGCTTCAAACTCGGCAGCGCATGTATCAACGGTCTTAAATGTCGTAACAATTCCCATCTTTTTTCTTAAATTCCTTATATCTATCTCTTTACATCTGCAGAGGTGTGCAAGCTGAATGTCGGAGTAGCCATTCCTTTTGGCCTCCATGAGCATATCCCGGTCAAGGTTTTTAAGACTGGTATCCTTAAATTTTTTTTCAAACTCAACAAGCTGCGCTATATTGCTCAAAAACCAGGGGTCTATTTTAGTTAATTTATAAATCTCATCTATGCTTTTACCCTTTTCAATCGCAATTTTTATATAAAATACCCTGTCCTGGTTTGGTACTGTAAGCCTGTCGTATATTAGTTCATCCCTGACATTGCATACCCCGTCAGCTCCGAGTCCGTAGCGGTCTATCTCAAGGGACCTTATGGATTTCTGCAGGGCCTCCTTAAATGTCCTTCCTATAGCCATTACCTCGCCGACGGACTTCATCCTTGTTGTAAGTGAGGTATCCGTACCTGCAAATTTTTCAAACGCCCATCTTGGAAACTTCACAACTACATAGTCTATTGACGGCTCAAAACAGGCAGTTGTCTTTTTTGTAATATCGTTGGGTATCTCATCAAGCGTATAGCCCACAGCGAGTTTTGTAGCTATCTTTGCTATTGGAAAACCTGTTGCCTTTGAGGCAAGGGCGCTGCTCCTTGATACCCTGGGGTTCATCTCTATAACAGCCATTTTCCCATTTTCCGGATCAACTGCAAACTGTATATTTGAACCGCCGGTTTCCACGCCTATCTTCCTTATAATATCAATAGCCGCATCTCTCATATTTATATATTCCTTATCCGTGAGTGTCTGTGCCGGGGCCACTGTTATGCTGTCTCCTGTATGGACTCCCATAGGATCAAAATTCTCGATTGAACATACTATGACCACATTATCTGCCCTGTCCCTCATAACCTCCAGTTCGAATTCCTTCCACCCTGCAACAGACTTCTCTACAAGTACCTCAGATGCCGGCGAGAGGTCCAGGCCCCTGGTGACTATCTCTGTGAATTCCTCCCTGTTAAAGGCTACCCCGCCTCCGAGGCCGCCAAGTGTAAAACTTGGCCTTACAACAAGCGGATATTTTAGCTTATCTGCAAAATCCAGTGCTTCCAGAAGGCTGTGTGCATATCCGCTTGGCGGAACATAAAGCCCTATCGAGCTCATTGCTTCCTTGAATTCCTCCCTGTCCTCTGCCCTCGTTATCACGTCTACATCTGCTCCGATAAGTTCTACTCCGTAAGTTTTTAGTACTCCCTCACGGGCAAGCATTACCGCCATGTTAAGCCCCGTCTGGCCTCCAAGAGTCGGAAGGATTGCATCGGGCCTTTCCCTTTCTATTATCTTTTCCACAAATTCCGTGGAAAGGGGCTCGATATATGTCTTATCTGCAAATTCAGGATCGGTCATTATGGTGGCAGGGTTGGAGTTTACCAGCACGACCTGGTAACCCTCTTCACGCACCCCCTTGCATGCCTGGGCGCCTGAATAATCAAACTCGC
>CAZLXJ010000076.1:0-7735 GCA_964563645.1 uncultured Actinomycetota bacterium
ATTATGCCCGGAGTGCTTCAGGTAGAGACAATTGCGCAGACAGGTGCCGTAGCAGTGCTTATGATTCCTGAAAACAGGGGAAAACTTGTATTGTTTGCAGGCATAGACAGGGCAAGATTTAAGAGGATTGTAAAACCCGGAGACATCCTGGTTATAGACGTAGAGCTCGAAAGCTTCAGGAGGAATATCGGCAGGGGCAGGGGCAGGGCAGCGGTAGACGGGGATCTTGCATGCTCTGCGGATATAATGTTTGCAATAGGATAGGGAACTGGGAGGTTTTATATTGGGCAGGACAGCCGGTACCCGGAAAGGTGCAAAAATAATATTGATGTTTCCAGGCCAGGGCTCACAGCATGAAAAGATGGGCCGCCAATTTTTAAGATTCAACAGCAAGTACAGAAAATATCTTGAAATAGCCGGGGAAATAACGGGAGCAGACCTCTTCAGCATAATAGACGGGGAAGATCCCGTAAACAGTCTTGATGATACCAGATTTTCGCAGATATCAATATATTCCCTGAGCTGCGCACTGTCTGACTATCTCCTGGAAGACCTGTCCCTGGATAGGGGCTGCATTTATTCGGTTATAGGTCACAGCCTCGGCGAATACAGCGCCCTTTACTGCTGTGGAGCATATGATTTTAGAAAAGGGGCAGAGCTTGTCGCATACAGGGCAAAGATAATGAAAAGAGCCGCAAAAGGGATGATGGCGGCTGTTATGGGAGTTGAAAAAAGCGTGGTAGAAGATGTCCTGAAAGGATACCGGGGAAGGGTATTTATAGCCAATTATAATGACTACACGCAGCTAGTTATAAGCGGATACGAAAAGGATGTTGAAGATGCAGCAAAAAGCTTAAAGGGGAAAGGCGCCAAAAAGGTAATACCCCTTAAGGTCGGCATTGCGTCCCACTGCCCCCTGATGGGGAGCGCCTCGGAAGAGCTGGGTAATTTTATTGAAGGCAATGCTGCCTTCAAAAATCTGCGTTTTCCTTTTTTGTCAACCACAGAAGCAAAATATATCAGAGGGGCAGGAATTAAGAATACCCTTACCGGACAGCTTATAAATCCCATAAGATGGGTTGAAAGCATAGAGTTTCTCCTGGGCAGGGAAGCGGATACCTTTATTGAGATTGGGCCGGGAAGGGTATTGTCGGGCCTGGTGGGAAGGATAGCCCGCAGCAGTAAAAAAAATCCAGAAATATTGAGTACGGACAGTCTTGAGGGAATCGAAGTGATGATTGATAAACTACGGGCGGGAGGACTTTTAAAATGAGATTGAAAAACGAAGTGGCTATAGTGACCGGAGGAGCAAGGGGAATAGGAAAAAGAATATGCAGGGAATTTTTAAGTGAAGGCGGTTCAGTGGCAATATTTGATGTAAACGAAGATGCCGGAAAAAATACAGCGGAAGAGTTAAACAGCTGCTGCGGAAGCGGCAGGGCAGCTTTTTACAGGGTTGATATTACCAGTGAAGGCGATGTCGAAGAGGCTGTAGGAAGGGTTGCCGGTGAATATGGGAAAATAGATATCCTGGTAAACAATGCCGGTATTACAATGGATAACCTCATTTTCAGGATGAGAATTGAGGACTGGAAGAGGGTAATCGATATAAACCTTACCGGTGCTTTTATATGCTCGAAATTTGTGGCGGGTAAGATGATAAGGGCAAGAACGGGAAAGATAATCAACATATCTTCAATAGTCGGTATTCATGGAAATGCGGGACAGGCCAATTATTCTGCATCAAAAGCAGGTCTTATCGGCCTTACAAAGACCCTGGCAAAAGAGCTGGCCGGCAGGAATATAAGGGTAAATGCCGTTGCCCCCGGCTACATCGAGACAGATATGACTGCAAAACTTCCGGATAAGGCAAGGGAGACGCTTCTGGGGCAGATACCTTCCGGGAGGCTGGGCAGCGTGAATGATATTGCAAAAGCCGTTCTTTTCCTTGCAAGCAGCGATTCGGATTATATAACCGGTACAGTCCTGGGCGTAGACGGGGGAATGGGGATATAAGCCCGGAAAGATATTTTTATAATCACTTAATACTACTATTAGAAACGGGGAGTTGATGCCTGAGAAAATGGTACAGAAGAGGAGGGTTGTTGTAACCGGGATGGGGATTATAACAGCACTCGGCCTGGATGTTGAAAGCAACTGGGAAAACCTTGTAAAAGGGGTACCGGGAGTAACTGCGGTGGAAAGAATAGATGTGTCAAAGATCTCCTGCAGGATTGCGGCGCAGATATACGATTTTGATCCAAAAAAATACATTGATTTCAAAGCAGCAAGAAGGATGGACAGGTTTTCACAGTTTGCGGTAAAGGCGTCAATGGATGCTATTTCAGACAGCGGGCTGATTGTAGCCGAGGGTAATGCCCACAGAATCGGGGTAATGGTTGGGAGCGGGGTAGGCGGTATCGGCACATTTGAGAAACAGCATATCAGGCTGCTGGAAAAGGGCGGAGACAGGGTCAGCCCTTTCCTTATACCAATGATGATACCCAATATGGCTGCAGCGCATGTATCAATAGCCAGCGGGGCAAAAGGCCCGGTTTCTGCAACTTCCACCGCATGCGCGGCAGGTTCAAATGCTATCGGTGATGCTTTTGAGGTGATAAGAAGGGGTCTGGCAGATGTTATGATAGCGGGCGGCAGTGAAGCTGCGGTAACACCAATGGGCATGTCCGGCTTTTCTAATATGAATGCAATGTCGGGCAGGAATGAAGACCCCCGGGGTGCTTCAAGGCCCTTTGACAGGGACAGGGATGGATTTGTCATGGGGGAAGGCGCAGGAATAATAATACTGGAGGAACTCGATCATGCCCTCTCAAGAGGTGCCGGGATATACGCAGAGATATTCGGCTACGGCATGTCGGGAGAAGCATTCCACATAACTGCCCTGGAAGAATCTGGAACAAATGTGGCCAGATGCATGTCTATATGTCTGGAGGAAGGAAATATTTCAAGGGAAGATGTGGATTACATAAATGCTCACGGAACTGCGACGCCTTTGAATGATATCATAGAGACTGAGGCCATAAAGCTGTGCTTTGGCAGGCACGCTTATGAACTCAATGTAAGTTCTACAAAATCCATGACAGGCCACTGCCTGGGGGCATCGGGAGCCATTGAGGCGGTTGCGAGCATACTTTCGGTAAAAAATGATATGATCCCGCCGACTATAAACCTTGATGAACCTGACAGCGCATGTGATCTTGATTATACCGCCCTGGTCAAAAAGAAAAGGAAGGTCGGGGTGGCTATTTCCAATTCAATGGGCTTCGGCGGACATAATGTAACACTGGGTTTTAAGAAGTACGATGGATAAAGCACAAAAACATAAATGCGAAGCATGCGGCAAGGAAATAAAGCAGGAAGTTTTTATAGAGAACCTTAATGTGTGCCCGTACTGCAATCACCATGGATATATTGGATGCAGGAGGAGGCTGGAAGTAACCGTGGATGAAGACAGCTTTGAAGAGCTTGACGGCAGTATGAGGTCTGTTGATTTTTTAAAGTTTCAGGATCTTAAGACGTACAGCCAGAGGCTGGAGGAAGCCAGGGAAAAGACAGGCCTCAGCGAGGCTATTATTACCGGAGAAGCCAGAATTTATGGCCGCAGCGCGGCAATCGGCATCATGGATTTCGGGTTTATGGGAGGAAGCATGGGGAGCGTGGTAGGGGAAAAAATAAAACACCTCTGCAGCATAAGCATCGAAAGGGATATCCCCCTTATAATATTTTCTTCATCTGGAGGCGCCAGGATGCAGGAGGGCATAATCTCCCTGATGCAGATGGCAAAGACCGTATCAAGCGTGGGAAGGGTTATGGGGAAGAATATTCCATATTTTTCTGTAATAACCCACCCGACTACAGGCGGGGTGAGCGCAAGTTTTTCAACAATTGCAGATATAATAATTGCCGAACCCGGAGCGCTTTTCTGCTTTGCGGGCCCGAGGGTGGTAAGACAGGCTATGCGGAAGGATATACCAGATGATTTCGGGCTTGCGGAAAGAAACCTTATAAACGGACAGATAGATATGATTGTCAGCAGGGCCGATATGAAGGAGACACTTGCAAGGCTTATAAGACTTATAAGGGATTGATATGGATTTAAAAAAAATTGAAAAAGTATCAAAAATATATTTAAAGGAGCTTATCAGCTCTTTTGCTAAAATTGATAAGTTGAAAAAGCTCCGGTTTTTTAGCGGTATCCATTTCAAGGACGCTGTCGGCCAGTTTAATAAAAGGATAGAGAAATACAGCAGTGCCACGCGTGAGTCCAGTAAGGTCTGGAAGAAGGTAGAATTATCAAGAAGCGGCGAAAGGCCCCAGTGCAGGGATTACATAAAAGGAATATTTAAAGATTTTACGGAACTGTCCGGGGACAGGCTGACAGGTGATGACAGCTCTATTGCGGCAGGTCTTGGCAGGATAGGCGGCAGGACAGTCGCTGTGATAGGACATAATAAAGGAAGAAATACAAATGAGAGGGTAAAGCACAATTTTGGGATGAGCATACCGCAGGGGTACAGGAAATCACAGAGGGTTATGAAGCTTGCCGATAAATTCGGCTTTCCGGTAATAACCTTTATTGATACGCCTGGAGCTTATGCAGGGCTTGAAGCAGAAGACGGCGGACAGTCAGGTTCCATCTCAGGCAGCATAAAATTGATGTTCGAGCTTAATGTCCCGGTAATAGCTATCCTTATAGGGGAGGGGGGAAGCGGTGGAGCGCTTGCACTTGCTGTCGGAAATGAAGTAGCAATGCTTGAAAATTCCACTTATTCGGTTATTTCCCCCGAAGCATGTTCGGCAATACTCTGGAAGGATGCTACGGGGAAAAAACTTGCAGCAAGAGCCCTTAAGATCACTTCAGGGGATCTCTTAAGACTGGGAGTGATAGAAAGGGTGATCCACGAACCGATGGGAGGAGCCCAGAACGATCCCAAAAGAATGATAAAGATAGTTAGAAGGTACATAAACGATGCTATCGGAAGGCTTGGGAAGTATTCATCTGAAGATTTAAGGCTTAAAAGAGCTGAAAAATTTGAAAATATAGGGGTTTTTACTGATGGTTAAAACTTTACCAGTTATAGTTGCATTACCGCATATATATGTATAACTCACTTTCCAATATAAAGTATCACCGGTATATCTGGCGGGAGATATGAACCTTTTTCAGGCCATTGGCCCAGCACCTCATCTTTTTGAAAGGAATAATCAGGCTCGATGTAGAATTCTTCGTGCCTGATTCCCAGGGAATCAAGTAAAGCTGCCGCCTGCTGGATGTTCATATCTTCGAGAGGAGGTATCTCATTTAGAGGAACGGATACAGACACCAGTATTTTTACCGTAGTATCTTTTTTTACTGCGGTACCGGGACCGGGTTCTGCTGAGACGACCATGCCCGGCAGACTTACATTTTCATTTACCGGAGCCATACCTGTTGTTATATTTATCCCCATGGATTCAAGATATCTTGAAGCATAGGCAAAATCCAGACCGATAATATTGGGGACTATTATGGTTTCAGGCCCCCTGCTAACCGATAGGTCTATCGCCTCTCCGGGTTCTGCATCGCTTCCGTACGGGAGGGACTGGCTGATAACTGTATTCTCTTTAAACTCCTCTGAAAACTCATATGAGAAAGTACCGGCCTTAAGGCCTCTCTGGTCAAGTATTTCTCTAGCACTTTCGATATCAAGGCCGGCAAGGTCCGGTATATCAACTGCAGACACCTCTTCTCCGCTGCTTATAACAACTTTTACGGTTCCGCCTTCGCCTATGCTGCTGTATGGCCGGGGAGACTGTTCAATAATATGATTTTCGGGGATTTCGGAACTCTGTTCCTGTCCGGATACTTCTATATTAAGGCCAATAAGTGAAAGTATTTGGCCGGCAGTATCTATTGAAACACTTTTTAGCGGAGGTACCTGGATACTTGCTTCAGCCGGCGGCTCTTCCCGGTAATAGAGAAGTGCATATGATATAAAAAGTCCCATGAAAATAAAAGCTATGATCGATGAAATTAACAGCCCTGGATTTTTTTTCAGTTTTTCTGAAAATGTGTTTGCCGCCATGAATTCCCTCTTTTTTTTTGTACCGCGCAGGGGTCTTTTTTTGAGGAAATTGTTCAGGTCATTTTTTAAATCTTCAATTTTTCCATATCTTTCCGATGGCTCCTTTTTCAGGCAGGTCAATACTATTTTTTCAATATTTTTTGGTATATCATAAATTATTTTTGAAGGGCTGACAGGTTTTTCATTGATGTGTTTCAGGCTGATATCAATAGATGTATCGCCCCTGAAAGGGAGGTCCCCGGTAAGCATTTCATACATAACAACTCCAAGGGAATAGATATCTGTTCTATTGTCAAGAATATCCCCCCTGGCCTGCTCGGGCGATATATAGTGCGCGGTCCCTATAATATTAAGTGTCCTGGTAACATCTGTATTGATAGATTTTGCAATTCCAAAATCGGTCACTTTCACATTATTTTCGGGTGTAATCAGGATGTTCTGGGGTTTTATATCCCTGTGGATAAGGCTGTTTTGGTGAGCTGCTCCAAGTGCATCGCATATCTGTAACGCAAACCCTGCGGCAATATCAGGATCGATAGGCCCTTTCCTGTCTATAAGTTCCTTAAGGGAGGTGCCGCTTACATATTCCATTACAATATAATATGAACTGTCAAATTTGCCCCAGCCGTAAATTTCTACTATATTGGGATGGTTAAGCCTTGCAAGGATAGTGGCTTCACTTTTAAATCTGGCTACAAAATTTCTATCGCCGGCATAATTGGAGGAAAGTATCTTGACGGCTACCTTCCTGTTGAGCTCAATATCCTCGCCAAGGTAGACGTCGGCCATCCCTCCGGATGCTATTCTTTTCTCTATCCTGAATCTATTTGATATGATTGTTTTATTATCAGGGCCCAATAGGTGGTATCTTTCTAAATTTTAACAATGATAACGGTAATATTGTCACTGCCGCCTTTTTCAATTGCACTTCTTATAAGATTTTTAACGGATTCAGAGGGGTCCGGATATCTCTTTAAAAGTTCCGATATCTCTTTATCCCTGAGCATGGAATTCAGTCCATCAGAACAGAGGAGGAGCATATCGCCTTTTTGCGTACCGCAGCTGAGATAATCAGGTTTTATATCATCCGCTACTCCGAGGACATTTGTAAGGTAGTTTCTCTGAGGATGGTCGAATGTCTCCTCATAGGTTATCTCGCCTCTTCTGAACATCTCTCCCACAAAGGTGTGATCGGAAGTCAAAAATTCAAGGTTGCAACTTCTGTAAAGGTAAGCCCTGCTGTCACCGACATGCACCAGGTGGGCGTTATTTTCTATTATAAGACATGCAGTAAAAGTTGTGCCCATCCCGTAATAATCAGGATTATTCAGGGATTTCTTATATACCTGGTAGTTTGAAGAAACTATAGAATCCAGCAGGGCTTTCCTGGCATTTTTGTTGTTCAATCCCTTCCTGTAGTCCTTAAATGCTTTTAAAAAGAATTCAACAGACAGGCTGCTGGCGACTTCCCCTGCCCTGTGGCCTCCCATTCCGTCCGCAACTATAAAAAGGCCGTCTTCTATATGGAGAAAATCTTCATTATTTTCCCGTATTATGCCTCTATCCGAGGCTCCGTAATATTCCATACTAAGTATTATATTTTATTATTAAAAATTATTAAAACAGCTTTTATCTTTTGACTTAATTTT
>CAZLXJ010000077.1:0-22533 GCA_964563645.1 uncultured Actinomycetota bacterium
AAGAAAAAACCATGGCTCTTGTAAAAAATAAACCTGTGGAGTATAAAGAAATTTTCTATATATGTCCGGAGACCAATGAAGAATTTTATCCTGAAAAAATTATGGATGAAAATTTAACCCGGGCAAGAGATGCTTATAAAAGGTTGAATGGTCTTTTAACTTCAATTGAGATTAAAGAAATTAGAGATTATTATGGCTTGAATCAAAAAGAGCTTTCTAATGTATGCTATTTCAAGCTTTTAGTAATGTTATATCTATTCAAGAGGAAAGTCTTAATTACTCTGATGATGAAGATATAATCGGCTATAGAATCCATAATTTAGAAAAAGTTGATCTAAACAAATTAAAACCTTCTGAAATTGCCATTATAAATAAAGTAGATACATTTTTTAAGAAAATGGGAAGTAAAAAAATTAGTGACTATATGCATGAGGAAACAGCTTATAAAAATACTAACATAGGTGATTTAATTTCCTTTAAACTTGCTGCAAGGTTAAAAGATTTAAAATAATTTTAAAAGAAACTAAATATTGGTCACTATTTTCCGCAAGTAAGAAAAAGTGTAATTTTTACGTGCGGAAAATAAATTAAAGTATAACCTGTTAATATGTTCCCCGGATGTTGCTGCATTAATAAATTTTATTATCGGATATTATTCCTAAAATTTTGAGGAACATAATCATCAAGCTTTTTATCAATAAAACAGATTTTAAAATCTGCGAATCTCTGAAGGCCATTTTCAAGGGGTACGCCAGGCCACGTTTTTCCTATAAGCGGCATTGCATACTCTATAAAATCATCAGTTACGTCAATTCCGTTTGATGAGATCCATTCACGGGGGAAAAGTCTGGTAGTTCCTGCGATTTTTTCAAGCTTTACCTTATCGAATACAGCTTTATATGGAATACAGGGTTTTCGGCGGATTGTAGCCATCCAGCCGGTTCCTTCATAAACAGCAATTTCAACAGCTTTCTTCCCGACTTCATATGCTTCTTCTATATCAACTTCCGAGGCATAGATAGACACATCACGTTGTATGATACCGGGTACCTGAAAGGTTGCATTGCCCCTTACTTTAAGGCCGCTGCTATTAAGATAGTTTACTACTTCCTGTGCTGCAGTGATCCTTCTAGCACCGTACTCTATATTTCCAAAGCCGTCATATAATTCATCTATATCCCCTGTATTGAACCCTTCGTTTACTACAACTATACAGCGTTTTGAATCCAGTATTTGCCTGTTTACATTCTCTGCAAGTGAATCAAGAGTATGTTCAGATTCACTCATATATAGCTGCATGGGTATCTTTCTTTCGGGATCGGCAAGCCTTGAGGCAGCTGTAATAAATCCTGCCTTCCTTCCCATTGCCTGCAGTACTGTTACCGGCTCGGAAACACTCATGCCCCTGTTTTCCTCTTCTGTATTCTGGATAAGATACGCCCAGTATCTGGCGGTACTTCCGTAACCGGGGGTATGATCGATTAGTTTAAACTTTTCATCACCTACATCGTTATCGATTGTTTTAGGTACACCGGCAACCGAAAGGTCAAGACCACTTTCTTCTGCAAGCTTTGATACCCTGCTTGCGATATTCATGGAATCGTCTCCTCCGATATAGAAAAAATAACCTATATTATGTGCTTTAAAAACTTTTATTATTCGTTCAAAATCCTCTTTTTGATTTTCTTCCAATTTATACCTGCACGTTCCTATTGCCCCTGCTGCCGGGGTGTTTCGTAAAAGTTTTATCTCTTTTTCGGGCTGTATGGAAATATCAATTAATTCTTCCAGCAATACTCCTTCTATTCCGTGCCAGCTTGCATACAGTTTATTTATGTGGTCCGGAAAATTAAAACAGGTTTCTACTACGCCCTGCAGTGAGGAGTTGATCACGGGGGACGGTCCGCCGGATTGTGCAACAAGAGCATTTTTATTCATTCCTTATCTGCCTTTCTAATGCAATAAAATATTTTTTAATAGATTCTATCATTATATTTATTATATAAAAATTTTTTAGGGGTAATTTAATATAAAAATAATAAAAAAGGAATACCAGGTAAGCTGGAGAAATAAAGCTAATGTTTTTAAATCCATAAATATTTTTAATAAAATGTTTTTAATAAAATGTTTGACTTTTTAAAAAAATTATATACTATTAGGAATAGTTATTAATACTAATTATAATTTAATGAATAATTACAGGATGACTTTTCAGAGAAGGTTAATACTGGAAGAGTTAAGAAAAACAAAAAAACATCCAACAGCCAGTGAAGTTTATCAGCTGGCCAGAAAAAGGATACCCGATATAAGCATGGGTACAGTATACCGCAATCTGGCAATACTAATAAAACAGGGTGAAGTACAAAGAGTAGGTAACGGCAGTAAAAAGGAAAGATTTGACGGCAACCCCGATAAACATTTTCATATAAAATGTACGGAATGCGGCAGGGTTGATGATATTCCGGAAGGTCTGGTAGAGTCTATCAAGAGAAATATGAATATTAGTTGTGATTATAAAATTACGGGGTATAATCTTTTTTTCTATGGATTGTGCCCCGATTGTAAAAAAAGACAGGAGGAAAACAATGGAAGAAAAAACACCACTGATCTGCAAAAATCTCAGAATCTGGAAGCTGCAACAACTCACGGAAGGGGAGGATTAAAATGATAAGCAAGAAATTAGAAACAGCTATAAATGAGCAGATAAATGCTGAATTATATTCAGCATATCTTTACCTTTCAATGTCTGCTTATTTTGAATCAGTAAATCTGAATGGATTTGCTAACTGGATGCGCATGCAGGCACAGGAAGAGCAAATGCATGCTATGAAGTTTTTTGATTATTTGAATGAACGCGGCGGCAGGATTACTCTCAGGGACATCAAGGCCCCTCAGTCTGACTGGGAATCACCGGTAGAAGTTTTTGAAAATGTTTACAGCCATGAGCAGAAAGTAACGGGTATGATTCACGGCTTAGTAGACATGGCCATTGAAGAAAATGATCATGCAGCCAACAATTTTTTGCAGTGGTATGTGGAAGAACAGGTGGAAGAGGAATCTTCAGCAGATGAAATTGTGGAGAACCTGAAGCTTCTTGGAGACTCGGGAAACGGATTGTTCATGCTTGACCGGGAACTGGGAAAGAGGACATTCACCCAGACTGAAGAGTAATTATAATATAAGAAAAGATTAAAATGTGACCATTTCATATTGATAATGGTCACATTTTTTTATCCAACCCTAATTTGATCTGTATCAGGGCATTTGATAGCCTTACAATCCTGACGATTTATAAAATATATAAAATTGTTTATAATATATACACTTGTTTAAAATAAAAGGAATACATATGGTCAGAAGAAGGACTGTATTTATAACAATAATGATTTTGTTCATTGTTGCAGTTATGGCTGCTTTATTGTTTGCAGGTTGTCTGGCAGATCAGGTTTCACCTTATTATAATGATAGTGATGAAAGACGGGAAGAGACCGCCAGTACGATAACTGTAACAGGAAGCGGCAGCCACAGGGTAGTGCCGGATAAGGCAATGGTAAATATTTCTATATTTAATGAAGAGGATACGAGCCAGAAAGCTGTTGACCTGAACAGCAGCATAACAGAAAAAGTAATGGAAACAATTGGGGCTCTTGAAGTCAGGGATCTGGAGATCCGGACAGTAAGTTTTAATCTTATCCCCCTTTACACTTACCGGGGAGAAGATAAGCCGCCGGAAGTGTACGCATACAGGGCTACAACGGTACTGGAAGCAAGTACAGTTGAGATTGATGAAATAGGCAGGATAATATCCAGCTCGATAGAAGCCGGTGCAAATGATGTTTCCTCTCTAAGCTTTGGCCTTAGTGATGATCTTGAAAAAGAATCCAAAAAGTCTGCTCTCGGGAAAGCCGCTATGGATGGAAAAGACAAGGCTTATGCTATAGCTAATTCACTGGGTGTTGAAATTACTGATATTTATTATGTTTCCGAAATAGAGACATATTCCCCTGGCCCGGTAATTTTGAGGGAGTTAGAAGCCGCAGCTGGAGAATTACCAGAATCGGAAGGAGTCTCTCCAATCCCTGTTGCTCCCGATGAAGTGGAAGTGACAGCAGCTATAAAGATGACTTATTTATTCAGATAGCCTGCAGGTTTTTTGTTTTTACATGAAAGTAATGGTAACTTTAACCATTGATCATTATTTTACCTGTTAAAGTCCAATTAGAAGCTACCCTAGCTAAGTAGCCCTTCGATTATCAGTTCTACAGCAGCGTCTTCGCTTAGACCCCTGGATATGAGTGTCTGCAGTTGTTTTGAATCTACACTTCCTATTGAAGCTTCGTGAGTGACATGGGCTTTAGGGTTATTTACCTCAACAATAGGTATGGCGCTTGCCCTGCCGTTTCCCTGTATTATTTCCTTGCAGTCTACATGGCCCCTGGCATATTCTGCATCTGCAAATAACTTGTTAAAGATTTCTGCTCTGGCATTATCTCTGACCGCGACTTTTGATGTCAATACACCCCTTGACCATTTACCGATTAAGTTACCCGCCTCTTTTATTTTTATTACATCATTGCTTTTGCCGTAAATTTTTGCAGTCATTTCCATGACCGATCTGTCCCTGCATGTAGTTTCATAATCTATATCTATAATTCCTACTCTTCCCTTCAAAAGTTCAAATATTGTTTTAAGGCGGGCATTTTCTTCCAGTATTATCCTGGCTCTCGGAATAACAGTAATTCCACCTTCCTCACTATGAATATGCTTTTCCGTGTATGAATAGAAAGCATTCTTTCCAACCTTTATTTTCCCGTCCATTATATGTTTAACGTCAACTGCCCGGGGGAAAATACAATGCGAAAAGATATTTATTCTGGAATTATCACCTGTTTCTATGTCCAGTATTATTTTCTGGACAGCCTCCTTTTGTGTTACCCCAAAACAGAGATGTACAGGTTTTTCAATAACGGTATTTTCTTCAAGTCTTATTTTTATATCAACACCGTCCTTTATTTCTCTTGCATCGACCTTCAGGCCCTTCACTTCATTGGTGTCAATTATCTTATCTTTGTTTATAATCAGTCTTGCAGTATTTTTATCATTTATTTCAGAACCGATGTTTGCTTCTTCTATAAGATCTCCGGTATTCATAGCTTAACTCCATTTTTATCAGGTTTGTTTTTATGATTGCATGGTATGCATTTATTCTCAAAATAGCTTCCTATTTTTTCTATGCTCCCCTTTACAAGCAGAGTGCCGGAGCAGAGAAGAAAAGCATGCTCTGCCTGCTTAAGCACTTCCAGGCTGTGTGTAATCAAAATTACGGTAGCCCCGTTGTCCTTCAGTGATTTAATGGCATCAAAAATATTTTGTAGGGATGCCACATCAATTCCAGAATCAGGTTCATCAAGTATTACCAGTTTTGGGTCTATTGCAAGGATGGAAGCAAGCTCGATTTTTTTCCTCTCTCCGCCGCTGAGGCTTTTGTCTACTGCCCTGGTGATATAATCTTCCGGGTCCATGCCTACTTTTTCTAATGCTATTTTCACCGTTGCCCTGCTCTTATCCCTGGCTCCGGCTTTTATAAAGTTCTCAACAGTTAAACCTTCAAACCTTGCTGGTTCCTGCCAGGCCATGGTAATCCCCTTTTTTGCTCTCTCATATAAGTTTAGTTTTTTTATGGACCTGTTTTTAAAAAAAAGATCCCCTTCAAAATCCCTGTAACCTTCCAATCCCATTATTAAATTTCCAACGGTGGTTTTTCCGACACCGTTGGGTCCGACAATTGCATGAATATAACCTTCCCGGAAGTCAATACTCAAATTATCAAGTATTTTGCTACCATTTATCTGCAGATTTATGTTTTTTAATTCCAGTATGTCCATTGTTTCCTCTTTATTTTTAAAAAATAGATTATAAATATAATTTAATTCTTGAATATACAAACTGTCATTATATATTCTTTTGCATAATAATTAAAATATTACAAAACTGTAATTTAAGAATTCGCCTATCCTGGAATTTTAGGATTACGGCTTAACTTGAATTTTTTATATTTTTTTGTAAATATAATCTATAAGATTAAAATATGAATCTTATCATCTTTAACAATATTTTTAATGAATATGACATCTTTAGCGATGATCATTTATAGAACAAAAAAAGGATAAATAATGGAAAAAGATAAAAGCAAGAGCAAAGTTTACTACCTCAATATTAATAAAAAACACGGGATTAGCCTGGTGAATAGGCTGGGGGATGCAATCGATGATCTAAAAATGCTGTCGGGTATGGATAATGGTGATAGAGTGGGAATTAAGTTGCATTTTGGTGAAAGGGGTGGATTTTCCTATATAAGGCCCCCTTTCATAGGAAGTATCGTAGAAAGGGTAAAAAGAAATGGAGGCAATCCATTTCTTACCGACAGCAATACCCTTTATCACCACAAAAGGGACAATGCCGTAGATCATCTGGTGACAGCATCCATCAATGGCTTTGGTTATGATACTGTAGGCTGTCCTGTTATTATAGCCGATGGACTTACCGGAAGTGATTATGAGACTGTAGAAGTTGGTGGAAATCATCTTAAAGAGATATATATAGCCAGTGCGGTTTATAATGCTGATTTTTTAATAGTTGCGAGCCATTTTACAGCTCATCCCCTGGCATGTTTCGGGGGTGCCATAAAGAATCTTGCAATGGGTGGTGCAGCGGTAAAAGGCAAGTTTCAGCAGCATTCTGAATTTGTACCAGGTCTGGATGAGGATAAATGCACATTGTGCGGAAAATGCATAGAAGTCTGCGGTTTCGATGCCATAAGAAGAGGGGATAAAAGCATATATTTTATCACTGAAAACTGTGTGGGTTGCGGGGAATGCATAGGTGCATGCAGATACGGAGCGCTTGGGCCAAAATTTCCCAGGGAATCCAGGAAACTGCAGGAAAAGATGGTTGAATATCTAATGGGTATAATGAAGGACAAGAAAGGTAAGATCTTTTTTATTAATTTCCTGCTTGACGTCACCCCTCACTGTGACTGTACAGATTACTCGGGTGCACCAATAGTCTCTGATCTCGGTATACTTTTATCAAACGATCCAGTTTCTTTAGACCTTGCTTCAGTTGACCTTATAAATAATGTACCTTTCAACAGTGGTTCGGGATATGACGGTAAAAATGGCGGCGGGGATAAATTCAGGATAGTAAATAAAGGAACAGATTGGAAATGGCAGATAGATTATGGTGTAGAGATGGGAATTGGAAGCAAGGAATACGAGATTGTAGAACATTGAGTAATAGTATGTAAATAAAGTTATGTTATAACGGGAAGTCCTGCAGATGCAGGTAGAATAGCATTCTGGATTGTTAAGGAAGATGAATATAGAGATTATCGGTTGCGAATCACTGGGTGTAAGGGGAATGTGCTGTTTTGTGGAAACAAAAAGCAGGAAAATTCTGATAGACCCCGGTATAGCCCTCGGGTATTCAAGATATGGTCTTCTTCCTCATCCCTGCCAGGTTGCAGAGGACGAAGCTGTACAAAAAAAAATAATTGAAAAGTGGTCAGAGGCATCAGATGTTGTCATAAGCCATTTTCATGGAGACCATGTCCCGCTGCTGGATGCAAACCCCTATCAGCTTGATTTGAAAAAAATGACCGGGCTAAATCATGGTATCCGTGTATGGGTAAAGAATTTTATACATTTGCCCCCGACTGAAAAGAAAAGAGCTGAATCACTTTCTACTTTTTTGAATAAGGAATTGATTGAAGCTGAAGGCAAAGAAGAACAAGACATTGTTTTTTCGGGACAGGTACCCCATGGTGAGGCTGAAAATAATACTGTTACTGTAATGATGACAAAAATTCGGGATGGCAATATATTTGTCCATGCTTCCGATATCCAGTTATTTGATACTGAAACGGTATTAAAAATAATAAAATGGAAACCGGATATTGTTTTTGCAGGCGGCCCACCCATATATCTATCAGATAGGATACCGGAAGAACTAATAAAAAAAGCATGGGATAATGCCATAAGACTTTCCAGGAGGGTAAAAATTTTAATAATAGACCACCATCTGATGAGGAGCAGGGAAGGAGAAATATGGTTGGATAAGCTTAATTCTATTACAAAAAATAAAATTATATGCGGAGCCGATTTTATGAGAAGACCCAGAAAACTTCTTGAAGCAGACAGAAGGCAGTTATATAAAGACATACCCGTAGATAGTAACTGGCATAAGATGTATTCGGAGGGAAAGGTTTCGGCAGGGCAATATATTATTCCGGAGTGATAAAAGCATCATACATTAAGTAATATATAATTTTGGAGAATAGGCCGTACCACATTGAATTATTATGAGCATTATTCCATAATTGTTAAAAAAAGATAAAAAATATTGTTCTTTTACATAATTAATTATGACAAAATTAATAATTGTTATAATATTTTTACTGGTTGCTTTATGCACGGTATTCTATTTTTTATATAAGTGCAAAAGATTAAATAAAGATTATAATTCTGACAATGAAATGGAGATTGATCCAGACATGGCAGATTATCCCAGAATAAAAGTTATATTTGATAACAATTCCTATGATAGGAAACTGGAAACGTCCTGGGGTTTTTCATGTATTGTGGAAAAGACAGGCAAAACCATCCTTTTTGATACGGGCGGAAATGGCGAAATACTTATGGCAAACATGGATAAAATGGAAATCGATCCTGGTGATATAGACATTGTTTTCCTTTCACACATTCATGGAGATCATGTTGGAGGGGCTTGCAGTTTTTTGGAAGAAAACAGCAATGTTGCTGTTTATGTCCCGGCAAGCTTTCCTGAAGGATTTAATAATGATTTAAAGAATTACGGAGCTGATGTCAAAAGGATTGAAAAAGAGGGAAAAATTTGCGAAGGCGTCTATTCTACAGGTGAATTAGGTGAAATGATAGAAGAGCAATCACTTGTCATAAACACCGAAAGCGGACTTGTAATTATAACAGGATGTGCCCATCCCGGTATTGTAAATATAATAAAAGTATCGAAAAAACTTTTTGGTGATAAAGTATTTCTTGTTATGGGAGGATTTCATCTTTCAGGCCACAGCAGAAGTTCAATAGAAGAAATAGTGGAGGATTTTAAAAATATGGGTGTCCGCTTTGCGGGTCCATGCCATTGTTCGGGAGACGCTGCACGTGAGATTTTTGGCCAGCGGTATGGAGAAAATTATATAGATATAGGTGCAGGAAGGATAGTAGATACCGGGAAGCTTGGTGCAGGCGATTGAAGTAACAGTTTTCAAATCCAGGTGTGCGGAAGGCTAAAATTCCCATATATCGCTATTAAAGTTTATCAATAAAAAATGTCAGAGGATAAAAATAAAAAAGCTACAGGAAAAGAATGCAGGTGGTATCCGGTATGTCCAATGAAGAGATATTATGAGGAAGGAAAGCTGGATAAGAAATGGATTGAGCTTTACTGTCTTGGAAACTGGCGTAAATGCGTGCGCTACAGAATGGAGGAGATGGGAGAATATCATCCTGACTGGATGTTGCCAGACGGTACGATTAACAATATCTTAAAAAAGGATTGAAATAAACCCTGGTACGGAGGTAATAAATGTGTCTATCAAAAGTATATCTGGGAGAAAAAAACAAAGATAAGATAATAATAGATGAGGCCTCGAGAGTAATTGACAACAACGGTGCCGTAGAAGTCTATTCAATATTCGGGGAAGTAAGCAGGCAGGAAGGTTACTTTATAAAAGAAGTAGATCTTGAAGACAATTTTATTATATTAAAGAAGAGGATTGGATAAAAATGATGGAAGAATCAAAAATCGAATCTTATTATAAAAAGCTGGAGAAGATTGTCCCTTACTGGTTAAAACATAACAGCGAGCATATAGATGAGCATCAAAAATGGATGGAAGAAGCGCAAAAATTGGGTCTAACAGAAGTAGCCAATGAACTAAAAGAGGTTATAAAGCTATTGAAAAAATCAAATGAACACATTGATTCCATAAAATATGATTTGTGATATTTATAGGATCCCCCTATCTTTTATTCTAAGCCTTATAAAAATTAATTATATTAGCTATTATAGCCAGCGGCTAACAGAAGTAGTGGAAGGTAAATAAACAATGCTGATTGTTGACGGGAATAGATGCAGCGGCTGCAGAATATGTGAAAAAAATTGTCCGACAGGCGCCATAAGGGTAACAGCAGGTAAGGCAGAGATTAATAATGATATATGTAATAGTTGTCTGCAGTGTATTTATGTTTGCCCAAATTCCGCAATTATACAGGAAGCAGGTGCTGTAGATAAAATAAGACTAACCGGAAGCGAGAAGCTAAGGGAATTATCCCGGAAGATAGATAAGCTGCAGGACGAAATAAACAGGGTTGAAGAAGATTTAAAAAAGCTGGCAGTAAAAAAAGTAGCGGGTAGATGATAGTAATTTTATTTTAAAATTATATATAAATTAAAAGATTATTAAGTTAAAGACAGGGAGAATAAAAATGCCATGGATTGATAAAGATATCTGTACCAGTTGTGGAACATGCGTGGAGGAGTGTCCTGTAGATACAATATATATGGAAGGCGAGGCAGCTGAAATTGATATGGAAAATTGTATCCACTGCGGCTTATGTCATGATGTGTGCCCCGAGAACGCAGTAAAGCATGATAGCGAAAAAATACCCGGGAGGATCGAGGCGAATGTGTCGGAGACAAAAAAGTTTATGATGGATTGCGAAAAATATCTAAACGATGCAAAAGAAAAGGGAAAATGCCTTGAAAGGATGATAAGACACTTTAAAAGTGAAAAATTAATTGCAGAAAGAACTCTAAAGGAGCTGGAATCGATTAAACCACAATTTGATTGAGCCCCTTTATCTTGAAGGGAAGCGGGTATTTTTTTGACAAATGAACCTATGTTCATTATAATATTTGTATGCACGAGGTCATAATAAGGGAGGTAAAAAATACCCGGGTCTGACGGTACGGGTCCGGAGGCAGGCGGCATTTTACAGGAAGAGGAAGACGATTTTGACCCCGGAATATAAAAAATAATGGAAAGGAGGAATTAGTATGCCAGGAGGAGACAGATCAGGACCTGCTGGAATGGGTCCGATGACAGGAAGGGCTGCTGGATACTGTGCAGGCTATTCTGCTCCGGGTTACATTAATCCTTATAGCGGAAGGTACTCTGGAGCAGGCAGGTTTGCTTTTGGTGGAAGAGGCAGAGGTTACCGTAACTGGTATTATGCAACAGGACTTCCTGGCTGGTACAGATATGGTGCAGGTATACCGGCCGGGGGATGGTATCCTTATTACGGTACTCCCTATCAGCCTGATATAGATCCTGAAGAGGAGACCAGTATTCTAAAAAATCAGGCGGATATGTTAAAGAAGCAGCTGGATGATATACAATCAAGAATGGAAGAGATACAGAAAGAATCTGAAAAAAAGAAAAAATAAAATACATAATTGCCCGGGGATAAGAGATTTGTTTTTCTCCGGGCTTTTTAGTTTTCTGCATCTATGTCCTTAAATATTTTATCCATATCTGACTGAAAATAATTTATATCTTCTAATAAGATTATATTTATAAGAGTTATCAATAAAACGGGTGTCTCTTTGACTCCGTTTTATTTTTTATGTATAATTTTCCTCCATTCTAAAAAGGAGTCATCATGGTATTTGGGCAGGAAATAAAACTGGAGACAGAAGGATTCTCGGATATTATCAATATAACAAATAAGGTCGATGGTATTGTTAAGGTATCGGGAATAAAAGAAGGGCTCGTAAGCGTCTCTGTCATCGGTTCAACAGCTTCTGTATCTACTATGGAATATGAACCTGCATTATCTGAAGATGTCAGGGATCAGCTCGAGGAGATGGTTCCAAGCAAAAAGCAGACCAGACATGCACAAACATGGGGAGACGACAATGGATTTTCTCATATAAGGGCAACCATAATGGGTCCCGGTGTTGTTATCCCGCTAAATGAAGGTAAGCTGGTACTTGGAACATGGCAGCAAATAGTGATTATAGATCATGATAACAGGTCCAGATCAAGGAGGGTATTTGTCCAGGTAATCGGGGAATGATATCCTTTTATATACTGATATCTGGTTTTTTTATTTATATCAGCATAAAAATTTACTTTTTGTAAATAAATTGGTATATTGTGATTTGGGCATATGTCCAAAAGAAATAATTTAATTGCAGCGGCCTTTAAGGAGGGTTTCTGCGGATATTTTTAGAGGAGGCAGACATGAAAGAGTATGACGTTGTAATAATTGGGGGCAGTGCGGCAGGTATTACTGCAGCAATAACAGCCAGGAGGTTCTATCCTGACAGAAAAATATTGATGGTAAGAAAGGAAAATAATGTTTTGATACCATGCGGAATACCATATATATATGGTACCGTGAGTTCACCTGATAAAAACCTTATACCTGATGCTATTCTGGAAAAGAACAATATCGATCTTCTAATTGATGAAGCAATCAAAATTGATAGGACAGGTAAAAGTGTCGGGACAGGCAATGGAGAAACAATAAAATATGAAAGGCTTGTTATCGCCACAGGGTCAGTACCATCATTTCCCCCTATAAAAGGTGCGGATAAGGAAAATGTATATTCTGTTAAGAAAGATGACGACTATCTGGCTTCATTATTAAAAGAGGTGGATAGATCAAAGGATATGGCTATAATCGGCGGTGGTTTTATCGGAATGGAATTTGCTGATGAATGCAAGAAGAACAGGGATATCAATATATCAATAATAGAGATGCTGCCCCACTGTCTTATGCTTGTATTTGATGAAGAATTTTGTGAACAGGGCGAGGCCATTATAAAAGAAAGAGGCGTGAATGTAATAACCAGTGAAAGGGTAGAAGAGATAACAGGTAATACAAAAGCTGAAGGAATAAGACTTGCAAGCGGAAAGACCATTAAAGCGGACCTTGTTCTTTTTGGCATAGGCTCAAAGCCGAATATCGATATTGCAAAAGATGCTGGTATTGAAATCAATAGTAAAGGTGCAATAAAAGTTAACAGATATATGAAAACAAATGACGAAAATATTTTTGCATGCGGTGATTGCTGTGAGAAATTTTCGTTCTTCGATAAAAAATTGGTAAACCTGATGCTGGCTTCCATAGCCACTAATGAAGCAAGAATTGCAGGAGCCAACCTTTTTGAGACAAACAGGTCAAATGAGGGAGCGATAGGTACTTATTCAACAATGCTAGGAGATACGGCTCTGGCAAGATCAGGCATGTCGGTGAAAGGTGCTAAAGATGATGGATATGACATAATTGTGGGGCAGGCTGAAGGACCGAACTGTCATCCCGGATGTATGCCTGGAGGAAGTAATTTGAAAGTCAGCCTTATATTTGAAAAAGGTACAGGAGTTATAATAGGCGGTCAGCTGATTGGCGCAAAATCAGGCGGAGAATTGATAAATCTTATAAGTGGATGTATTTGTAAGAAGATGACTGCCAACGACATAGCCACGTTCCAGATGGGAACCCATCCGGCACTTACTGCTTCCCCTATCGCTTACCAGCTGAGTAATGCGGCAGAAATGGCAGTTAAGGAAATGAGATAAACGTTGGATAGGTTATGCCAAAAATATGGCTTATGATTTTTGGGCTATATCCTAAACGGTAATTTATATGTTGTATTATTTTTAGAAGGAAACAACCGGAAGGTCGATTGGTACTTGATTTATGAACATAGGTTCAATATAATTACAATGAACTTATGTTCATAAAATTATATGATAAAGGAGGTAAGAATGCCAGGAGGAGACAGAACAGGACCTGCAGGAATGGGACCGATGAGCGGAAGAGCTGGCGGATATTGTGCAGGATATTCTGCACCAGGTTTTAATAATCCCGGCAGTGGAAGATTTATGGGTGCAGGAAGAGGCTCATTCGGCGGAAGAGGAAGAGGCGCCGGATATAGAAACTGGTACCGCGCTACAGGCAGGCCAGGATGGTCAAGGTATGATACGGGAATGCCGGCCCGGGGCGGAACAGCCGGAGTCCCTTATTACAGAGATAATTATCCTTTGCAGGATATGGATCCAGGAGAGGAAGCAGAAATGCTAAAGCAGCAGACAGATTATTTAAAGCAGCAGATTAACGATATCAAAGATAGAATAAAAGAATTGAGCAAAGACCAGCAATCCAGTTAATCTTATAAAAAATTAAGGACAGGATCTTTTTAAAGAAGATCCTGTACTGTTTAGCTAGAATTAAAGGTGAAAGAATGAATGAAATATTAAAGGATGCCAGAGTAGAAAAAAATATGGCACAGGTAAAAAAGAAATTTATGGTATTCAGCGGGAAGGGGGGAGTAGGTAAGAGTACTATTTCTGTAAATCTGGCATATTCGATAATGACCAGGGGTTTTAGTGTTGGTCTACTAGACATAGATATACACGGACCAAATATTATAAAAATAATGGGGCTTGAAAAGGAAGAGCTTAAAGGGTTTGACAATAAGATAGAACCCATACAAGCTTTCCCGTCCATGAAGGTAATAAGCACTGCTTCAATGCTTAAATCAGAAGACAGTCCGGTAATATGGCGCGGCCCTTTGAAGATGAAATTAATAAAGCAGTTTTTAAGTGATGTAAACTGGGGTAAAATTGATTATCTTATAATTGATTCACCTCCGGGTACAGGTGATGAACCGTTGAGCATTGTACAGCTTATGCCAGATCTTACAGGCGGAATTGTTGTTACTACCCCGCAAAACCTGGCAACTCTTGACGCAGGAAAAAGCATTGCTTTTGCCAGGCAGTTAAAGATCCCATTTATAGGTGTAATAGAGAACATGTCAGGCTGGATATGCCCATATTGCGGGAAAAGAGTTGATATCTTTAAGACAGGCGGCGGACAGAGAATAGCAAAAGAGATGGACGTAGAATTTTTGGGAAGGATACCCTTTGACCCCCTGGTCATGGAATTAAGCGATGAAGGACATATTTATATTGAAGATAACGGAAAAAATACACCCGTTAGCGAGGCTTATAAATATATTTCTAATAAAATAATAAATATATAATAGTTAAGATACAGGTAATTTATTACAGATGAAAATAATAATCAGCCTGGTTACATTTATATAAGATATTCGAAAGAGATATGTTTAAAATAGTATGTTTTTACCAGTTTTCGGTAAATCTGTAAAATTTGGATAAAGGAGGAAATATATGCCAAGAGGAAATGGAACAGGACCAGGAGGAATGGGTCCGGGAACAGGAAGAGGCGCCGGAGGTGGCGGCAGAGGACGAATGGGCGGAATGGGAGCAGGAGCCGGTGGGAAATGCATCTGCCCGGGTTGCGGAACTGTTGTAGATCATAAAATCGGCGTACCCTGCTATGAAATGAACTGTCCGAAATGCGGCAAGAAAATGACAAGACAGTAAGTAAATTCAAAAAAATACTTATTAAAACTTATTACTGATAGGCATGTTATTTTATATGTCGGATTTTTTGGCTTTTCTATAAGTTATTTTAGAAAATTATTTTACAATTCTCCTTCTGCTTTTTTATGCCTGCACAAATAAAGGCCTTTTTTGAAGCGATAGATCAATATTATTTTTATAGATATCAAAGTATTTTATATAATGTAATATTTATTTCTGGTTAGGGAGATATGCTTTATGCCCGAATTGCCTGATGCAGAAATATAAAAAAGATTAAAATATCCGGTAGGCCGTCTTATTTTTGCCCGGTGTGTCAGAAATAACCTTATGGATTGTAATAGTTAAGGTAGATATAAAAAGCTAAAACATGGATTTCCACCAGGAACTCCGTTTGATTTTTCCGGTTTCCTTTAATTGTATGTTGACAAAAATCCAGATTAATAATATTATAAAAATCGTTTTAGATAAATCATTTTATTAAAACAGAAAAGTTCTTATTTTTTTAGATAAGATAAAAAGGGAATATATGATAATAAAAAATTTCAACTGGAAAATTGGAGGTCCTGCCGGTTTTGGAATAATGTCGGCCGGTCAAATATTTTCCAGGGCATTTACAAGAAACGGATATAACGTGATAGACGGCAATGAGTATCCTTCATTAATCAAGGGAGGGCATAATGCATATACTGTCAGGGTAAGTTCAGAAAAGATTTATTCACTGTCCGGAAACCTGGATATCCTTGTAGCACTGGATAAAAATTCGATAAGGATTCACAGTAAGGCAGTTTCCCCGGGCGGTTATATAATCTATGATGAAAAAGACATGGGTGCAGCAGGTGAGGTAGGGGAAAGAAAGGATATTACATATTTTGACCTGCCCATGAAGGAGATAACGGATAGTATAAATGTACCCAAAATAATTCGCAATAATGTAGCCCTGGGATCGTCACTGGCTTTTACAGATATTGAGCTGGAAAGTCTTAACAGTGCTGTAAAAGATAATTTTTCCAGAAAAGGAGAAGAGGTTGTAAAAAGTAACCTCAGGGCGGTGGAGCTGGGCTACAGGTATACAAAAGAAAAGCTGGGAAGAATACCGTTCAGTCTGAATAAAACAAGAAAAGAAGAGAAATTACTTTTAACTGGGAATGATTCAGTATTTCTTGGAGCTGTAAGGGCAGGATGTAAATTTTATGCTGCTTATCCGATGACTCCTGCATCCTCAATACTCCATTCATTTGCTTCGGTAGAAAATGAACACAATATTATTGTTAAACATGCTGAAAGCGAGATTGCCGTGGTCAATATGGCAATCGGGGCTTCATATGCCGGGGTAAGATCTCTTCTGGCGACTTCAGGAGGAGGTTTTGCCCTGATGAATGAAGGTCTTAGCGCTGCTGCTATGACCGAGACACCGCTGGTTATGGTTTTATGCCAGAGACCTGCACCGGCTACAGGCCTTCCTACCTGGACTGAACAGGGAGACCTGTTATTTGCAGTACACTCATCCCATGGAGAATTTTTGAGAGTTGTGATGGCTCCCGGTGATCCGGAAGAAGCTTTTTATATGACAGGAGAAGCATTCAACCTTGCTGAAAAATATCAGATCCCGGTAATAATATTACTCGATAAATATCTATCTGAAAGTCACTTTAGCTATGACAGCCTTGATCCATCAAAAATAAAAATAGAAAGGGGAAAATATATAAGATCGGAAGAAGAACTGGATGATGATTATTTGAGATACAGGATAACAGATGACGGAATATCTCCAAGGGCAATTCCTGGAATTGAAAAAGGCCCCTATATCGCCAATACAGATGAGCACGACGAATATGGTTTTTCTGACGATTCTGCTCAAAACAGAAAAAATATGGTGGATAAAAGATTTAAAAAAATAAACAGACTTATAGATGAAATACCGGAACCCAAAAAATACGGTCCGGATAGGGCAAAGGTAACCATATGGAGCTGGGGGTCATGCAAGGGGCCCGTACTTGAAGCTATAAATATGATGAATGGTAAAAAGAATATGATAAATCTTTTGCATTTTAATTATATTTATCCTTTCAGGGCAGATGCTTTTGAAAAGAATTTTGATGAAAATAATATGAATATCATTATAGAAAATAATAAGACTGCACAATTTTCGAAATTAATAAAAATGTATACCGGAAAAGAAATAAAAACAAAAATCCTAAAATATAATGGAAGGCAGTTTCTTCCCGAGGAAATAGCATCGGCAATAGATGAATTAATTTAAGAATCAAATTTTACGGAGATGTGATGAAAGATAACGTCAATAATATTAATTATGATTTAAAACCAGGTGATTTCAATACCATGATCAGGCCGACATGGTGTACTGGATGCGGTAATTTTGCTATCTGGAATGCCGTAAAGAAAGCATTTGTAAGTTTAAAGTTAAAACCCCATGAGATTATTATAGTATACGGCATCGGCTGTTCGGGTAATGGAACTAATTATATTAAGACGAATGCTTTTCATGCTCTTCACGGAAGGGCGCTTCCGGTTGCCACAGGAGCGAAACTTGCAAATCATAGATTGCAAGTCATTGCAATGGTTGGAGATGGTGATGGTGCCGGTATCGGTGGAAATCATTTTATACATACGTGCAGGAGAAATATAGATATAACATGCATAATGCACGATAATAGAGTTTATGGACTGACAACTGGCCAGACTTCTCCTACAAGCGATGAAGGATTTCAAACAAAATCCACACCGCATGGCGTCCTTGAGGAACCAATAAATCCTCTAATGCTGGCCCTTGCAGGCGGAGCTACTTTTGTAGCAAGAGGTTTTTCTGGAGATGTAGCCCAGCTTACGGGCATAATTGAAAAGGCTATAAGGCACAGGGGCTTTTCATTTGTTGACGTATTGCAGCCGTGCGTCACATTTAACAGGCAAAATACATATGATTCATACAGAAAGTTGATATATAAACTGAAGGAAGAGAAAAAATATGATGAAGGGGATTTTCACGCTGCAGTGGAAAAAGCCCGTCAGACTGAAAAACTTCCGACCGGTGTTTTATATGAGATTGAGAAAGATATTTATGAGGACGGACTGAAACAGATAGAAAGAAAACCTCTTGTAGACCATGTTATTAGAGATATTGATATAAATAAGTTGCTTAAAAGATATGCATGAGGTAAATGTATAAAAGTACATAGAGTGTGATGACGGTGAAAGTAAGGATAGAAAAAGAACTCTGTACAGGTGAAGGCGTATGCGAGGAGATATGCCCGGAAATCTTCAGGGTCAGTGAGGATGATGATATTGCAAAAATAATAAAGAGTGGCTTTGATGATATTGATGAAGCTTGTATTTCGGAAGCAGCAGAAAGCTGCCCTGGTGCAGCTATAATAATTGAGTATGATTGAGTGGTAAAATAGACTGGACTAAACCGGTGAACGGATGCTTCTGAGGCGTTAAGAAAGTTAAAAACCAGCTAAACCGGCCTGCTGTTACCTGCGGTGAAAAGCCGAAAAGATTTATTATCAGAAATGATCTGATAAGATTAGTAAGGGTACAATATTGATTCACGTAAAAGTATTAATAAAAAGGTAATAAGAAAAGGGGTATAAAATGGAAAAGGAAGAGCTGCTTATTAAACGGCTAGAGGCAAATATCAAAGAGTGGGACATACAGATAGCAGAGGCTGAGCAAAAAATTGGCCTTTCCAGTGGAGAGAAAAAAAATGATTATGAGCAGGAGATAGGAGAACTTTCGGATAAAATAGCCAATGCAAAAAAAGAAATAGAAAAACTTGAAAAGAAACTTAAAAGCTGAAAGGCTGCCGGCATAAAAGGGATGAAAATAAAAAATGCCCGGCAGGCCCGCCCGGGTCGATAGGCGTGTAGAACATGGTATTTAAAAATAATATATTGAAAGGACGAGAATGGCCGAGAAACTCGCAGAAGATATTATGAACCAGAAGGTTATAACTATTACAAAAGAAAAGAGCATATTAGATCTTGCAAAGCTTCTTATCAAAAACAAAATTAGCGGTGTTCCCGTAGTTGACAGCGATAACAGGCTCAGGGGCATAGTGTCGGAAAATGATATAGTGAATTTTGTGAAGAAAGATGAGATGTTTTTCCCCATGCTGGTTTTTCCTATTTATAATTATACTTATGTTAACCCAGACATCTATAGAAAAGGAATTGAAAGGAACAAAAAAGCCCTGTCAAAAATAAAAGTAGAAGAAATAATGCATACCTGGGTCAAAAAAGCAAAAAGGAATGATACGGAAAACCGGGTTGCATCCATAATGACCGACAATAATGTAAACAGGGTGCCGGTAGTAGATGATGAAAATAAAGTAATAGGTATTATAGCCAGAAGCGACCTGGTAAAATCTATGGTCGAGAATGATTTTGAAGATTAATTAATGAATAATAAGACGAAGATTTACAAAGCCGGTCGAAGAAATATAGAAATATCGAATCCCGATAAAATCCTTTTCCCATCCATTGATTTTAGCAAATACGATCTTGTAAATTATTATGGGAACATATCTTCCTATATACTTCCTCATCTTAAAGGGAGACCATTGAATATGAAACGGGCTCCTGATGGGATAGAGGGGAAATCTTTTTATCAGCAGGATGCAGGCAGTTACTTTTCCACCGAAGTGGACAGGGCGAGGGTCAAAAAGAAAGATAACGGGATTGTTACCCATATAGTCTGCAATAAAAGAAGCACTCTTGTTTTAATGGCAAATCTGGCCTGCATAACCATACATATATGGTCAAGCAAAACCGGCAGCATTGAAAAACCGGATAAGATGATATTCGACCTTGATCCACCTGAAAACGGTTTCGGACTGGTAAGATCCGGTGCTTTAAAGCTGAAGGAGTATTTTGACGAAAGGTCTATTTCCAGTTTTGTAATGACTACCGGATCAAAAGGCCTTCATGTTGTTATACCAATAAAACCTGATAATGAATTTAAAAAAATAAGGGAGTATGCACGAAGGGTAGGGGAGGAATTATCTGATAAATATCCAGGAAAATTTACCATAGAGCAGTCTATTAAAAAGAGAAAAGGGCGGCTTTTTATGGATTACATGAGAAACTCTTATGGGGTAACCAGTGTTTGCCCTTATTCTGTCAGGCTTTTACCGCATGCTCCTGTTGCTGCGCCCCTGTATTGGGATGAGCTGCGAAATAAAAAAATAAAAGCGCGATCCTGGACAGTTAGCAATATCTTTAAGAGACTGGATAAAAAAGGCGATCCCTGGAAAGACTTCTCCAGGCACCGGGTGGATATAATCAAGCATTTAGAATAAAAAAAGAGGTAAAATTGGAAATAAAAATAAAAACCGATATTAACTGGGCGGAAAAGGTTGACCGGGAAATAAGAAGCTTTCATGGTAAGAAATATCCTACTTCCAGGGGAACGACTTACATTACCTATCCTTAAAAAAATATTAACTTTTTAATATAAAATATTGTATTTTTAAGTCATCAGGATTTAAAAGAATGGCCCATAATAACTAACTTTTTCCCTTTTACCTTTCCCGCGTAAGTACGGAAGAATCAAATCTTTTTAATGGAATGATATAACTGCTCCAATCCAAGCACTGTTATAATTTCCTTTTTATAAATAGATTTGTGCAATCTACAATTTAAATAGAGTCTACTTCTACATATTTAGCATAGATATCCGAAGCAGGGATCAGGAGGTACTTTTCTCCTTCATGCTTTATCTCGGTTCCGGAAAATTCTTTATAAATTACACGATCACCGATAGCTATCTCATCGGATGCCCCTGTAGCTATCCCAACAACTTCTCCTTCTCTGGGTTTTTCTTTGGCGGTATCAGGTATTACTATTCCTCCCGGTGTTTTCTCTTCAGATTTTTCATCCAGCTTTATTAATACATTATTGTTTACCGGCTGAATCCTTTTCATAACAAACCTCTCTTTTCTAGATTATTAAACTTTATATTTTTATTTACTGCGTATTCCTAAAATATTATCAAGTTTTGCTTTGTCGAATCCCACCACTATCCTGCCGTCTATATCTGTTTGCGGAACTCCCATCTGTCCGCTTCTTCTTATTAACTCCTGGCCGGCCCTTTCGTCCTTTGCTATATCCACCTCCCTAAAGTGTATTTGATTCTTCATAAGATAAGATTTTACCGCTGCACACCAGGAACAGGTAGGGGAGGTATAGACAACTACCCTGTGCTGTCTTCTTCCATCATCACTTGCAGGAGTAGATGTGTGCGTATCGTATAATAATGACATATAATATTGTTTATCCTGAACCCCGTGAATTATATTAGAAATTTTTCCATTCTTAAGGAATAAAACAGTTGGTACGGTGGTTATCTTATAAACAGGATGTATGTCTCTTGTCCTGGAAGCGTTAACTCCATATATAGGAGCTTCTGGATTTTCCTCCTTAACCGTTTTTAATATATCAAAAGCTTCCTTGCTTTTCACGGAAGAATCTGTGTAAAATAAAACAATCAAAGATTCGTTTTCTTTTTTTAACTTTTCTAGATTTATTTTATCTGTTATTTCTTTAATCATAATATACCAGCTTCTTTCTCTTCAGGTTAAAGGCATCCTAACCTTTTGCACCCCGTAAAAGTTCCTATTAAAAATAATCTTTCCCTGAGTTCAAAACAATATACCAGCTTACAAGGATTTCTTGAATTTAGATTGATAACAATATTATTTTATAAGAAGATATAAAATCCACTATTATCGGAAAGATGATATATATTTATTGTTATCTTTTTATAACATAAACCCGTATAAGATCAGGGAATTATATTTAAAAGGTACGCAATAAAAATCTCTTTCCCTTCAAATAAAAAGCCCCCTGTTACGGCGGTCCCTTACCGTCAAAAGCAGGCATCCTCTATCTCCTTTACAGTTATGGCCATATGTTCGTATGTATTATGACGAACACGGATTTATTTGTCAATAAATTATAAAAGAAGTGTCATTTAAAAATTAAAAGTGAACTCTTTTTATAGGATTTAAAGTTTAAAAGTGAACTGCTTTGCAGCTATAATCTAAAACCATTGGTAACTGGGAAG
>CAZLXJ010000078.1:0-15108 GCA_964563645.1 uncultured Actinomycetota bacterium
TTGCCATTAATGTCTTTAATATCATTCCATTCCGCTGCTATATCAATTTCCTCAACTTCTTCTTCAGGGTAGACATATAGTGTGACATTGAGATTGTAGTTATTTTCTTTAATCTTATCTTTTTCTACAAGCTGGGAAAATCCCTTTAATTCCTCTTTGCTTCTGTATGCTTTTACTATTTTATCTATATTTTTATCTCCCAGACGGTTGAGCTTTCTTACCTCGGGGTGACTCTCATATTCACTGCTGGCATTTATAAACTGAATCATATCCTTTTTAAAACCAGGTTTGTTCCTGTTTAAAATAATTATGGCCCCGGGAGCGCCCGTATTATAAAAAAGCTTTTCAGGTAAAAGGATTACGGTCTCTATTAAATCTTTCTCAACAATCTTTGACCTTATAGTTTTTTCTTTTCCTCCCCTAAAAAGGCAGCCATTATCTATTACTATCCCTACTTTTCCGGTTTTCTCATCTGCTGATGCCAGCATATGCTGGATCCATGCCCAGTCTGCAGATTGCCCGGGTGTAAAACCATAACCAAACCTTTTAGACCAGAATTCTCCTTTTCTTAAAACTTCCTCATCGTATCCATCCTGGTTCCAGGGAGGATTGGCTATAACAATATCAAAAGTTTTTATTTCACCATTCTCATCTCTAAACTTGGGAGAACTTAATGTGTCTCCATAAATAAGATTTGCATTTCTTAAGTCATGGATATTTAAATTCATCCTGGCAAGAGCCAGTGTTTTATGATTTGCTTCCTGCCCGTACAGGAAAAGTTTATTGGCAGCATCCTTTCCCTGGTTTTCCTTTACATGTTGATATGAACTTATAAGCATCCCTCCCGAACCGCAGGCAGGATCATAAACGCTCCGGCCGGGCTGCGGGTCAAGCATCTCAACCATTAATTTTATAACTTCTCTTGCTGTATATACTTCACCCTCTTTGGCTTTCTGCGGGGCGAAGTATCTAAGAATCCACTCGTAAGCATCCCCTAAAATATCAGGGGAAACATTATGAAGTGATTTTTCACTGAATAGTTCAACCAGCTGTCTTAGGATTTCTGCATTTTCCCTGCTGGTTGTGAATTGAACAAAATCAATATTCTGAAGCGCAGCTTTTAAACCCTGATTGGCCTCTGTAATAGCTTTAATTGCAGCAGAAAAATTTTCCGGAATTCTTGCCGGGTCTTTTTTTCTCAAATTATCCCATAAAAATTCCTGTGGAATATTATAGTCGTGGTATGCAGAATTTTTTGCTTCTTTTCTTGCTTCCTCTTCGCTTAGCCCGTCATCGATAGCCTCGTCACAGGCGGCCTTAAACTCGATCTTCCACTTATCGCTCATCCTTTTGTAGAAAAGAAGAACCAGTATAAAAGAATAATCTACCCTGGTCCTTATAAGGTCTGCTGCTGATTTTAATATGCGCTCAAGTTCGCTTCTGGTTAATTTTTTCTTATCAAATGACAGGGTATCGGAAATCATATCTTCCTTGCTTTTAAGCATGTAGATTCTTTTTCTTGCATCTTCTTTATCAAACTCTACTTTGAGCATTCCTTCTTTTCGGAGTTCGGATAATATTACCATAACTTCATCTTTTGCATCTTTTATGCCACTGGTTCCTTTTCCGAGTTTGCTGGCTGCTTCCTCGAATCTAAAGGAGTTGGATTTAAATGACTCCCATAAAATTTTATATCTTTTGTCTACCCACTCTGGTAACATATTCTTATCAGCTTTCTATTTAATTTTTATAATTTATATAAGTTTATTTAATTTAACTTATCTTATAACTTCATTCAAATTATGTCAATATAACGAATTGCTTTATAGCAAGAGCCTGCCTGGTAATCTGTTTAAAAATAGTAAAAGCCAGCATGCTTATTTATCAGATTTAATGACTTATTCTATTGTCTCTTATTTTTAAATTTATTTGACTGGCGAAGAGAGGGATTCGGATTCAGGAAACATGGGTTCACCATATTTCATCACTTAGCTATATTGTATTTTATTTCTAAATCCTGATTAGGTGGCGGCCCGGGCGCAACCAATTAGAATTATTTCAAAAATACCCGGTCATATTAATATATTGCCTGTAGCCCACATTCCCTTATATCAAAAGCTTCCTGTTAAAACAAAACAACTTTATAGTCCGGGTGTGCCTTATGAAAAGATAGCAAAAGAATTAAATACATTTGAATGTAAACTATTAAATATCTCAAACAGGGTTGGGTAATAATCAAGGTACCTGAAACTTCTTAATTTTATTTAGCTCGGCTTCCTTATGGATTTTTTCTTCTTCTATATCGTAATCATTCTGCAAACCCAGCCAGAATTGTGGTGTATTACCAAAGAACCTGGCCAGCCTCAGGGCGGTATCTGCAGTAATCCTCCTTTTTTTATTTACTATCTCTGAGATACGCGTCCGGTCAAGATTTATTTCTTTTGCCAGCCTATATGCAGAAATATTTAATGGCTCTAAAAATTCTTCTTTAAGTATCTCTCCAGGATGTATATTTTTTAGTCTTTTCATTATAATTTCCTCCATCGATCTAGTAATAATCAGTAATCTCCACGCTATAACAATCATTGTTTTACCAGATTACCGTAGATAAAATATACCCGAATAATCAAAACTGCAATTATTTTTATTGACAAATCATTTACAAAAAAGACGGGTGACTCTATAATTTTTTACTATATGAGTGAGCCATTAATTTATAATATTTTGCTTATAGCAGTTTTTGCCTTTGCCGTTATTACTTTTACAACACTACTTTTTATAACAGCACCTTACGGAAGACACTTTCGCAAAGGATGGGGTATTTTGATACCCTCAAAATGGGGGTGGTTCATTATGGAGTTTCCTGCTTTTATTATCATCCTTCTTCTGTTCCTTCTGAGCAGCAGGACCCGCAATCCGGTTGCCCTGATCTTTATTCTAATGTGGTGCACGCATTATGGCCAGCGCACATTCATATATCCTTTTCTAATGAAAGGCAGGATTAAGGAATTTCCCATAATGCTTATAGCATTTGCTTTAATATTTAATTCCATAAATGGTTATCTTAATGGCCGCTATCTTTTTTATTTTTCACCTGTTTATACAATAGACTGGTTTTTTGATATAAGGTTCATAGCAGGTTTTTTAATTTTTGCAGCAGGAATGTTCACCAATATTCATTCAGATTCAATTCTGAGAAACCTGAGGAATGAGGGAAAAGACGGGTACATGGTTCCTAGAAGAGGAATGTTTAAATATGTATCCAGCCCTAATTATTTTGGTGAAATACTTGAGTGGATTGGCTGGGCTATAGCTACCTGGTCTCTTCCGGGCATGGCTTTTGCTCTTTTCACTATAGGCAATCTGGCTCCGAGAGCTTTATCAAACCACAAGTGGTATATTGAAAATTTCTCAGATTATCCGGAAAATAGAAAAGCATTGATACCTTTTATATATTGATATCGTAATAAGCAATTAAAAATCCGGGGAGAGAAATAATAAAATATAACAGCATTTAAAAGAGATAACTGTAAGTACACATTAATTGCAATTTAATAAGCACTGGCTGTCAAATGCATTATGTATGCGGGTTTAATTTTATTTTACCTATTTCTTCCAGCCATTTCAAAGCATCTTCAATAGATTGCCGCACTGGCATAGGGTCATAGCCGAGATCATCGGAAGCTTTTTTATGACTTATATTTGAATTACTATTTAAAGTGCTTACAGCATATGCTGTATATCGAGGTGTCTGTCCGGAAATATAATAGTATATCGGAGTTAAGTAGCAAAAACTCCGGGCGAGCCATATCGGAAATATAATGCGGGGTTTTGGAATTCCGGTATTATCCCTTAGAATTTCCATCATATCATCCATGGTTACCCGCTGCCCGGATAAGATATAGTGAGAACCCGGATTCCCTCTTTCCGCGGCCATAATATGCCCGGCGGCCACATCTCTTACATCAACAAAATCATAAGCACCGTTTACAGATATTTTGACCCTGCCCATACAGTAATCAAGTAAAGTCATTGTAACAGAAGATATTTTGTAATCATAGGGCCCTATTGTGCCTGTCGGGCATACAACAAAAGTCTGAAGGCCTTTACCGTTCCCATCCCTATCAGATGCATCAATGACTGCCTTGCTCGCAAGCGCCTTGGATCTGTCATATTCGCCTCTCTGATTCATGGTATCAAATGGCATATTTTCATCAAATAGGATACTATCGGGAGGTTCTTTCAATGCATGTATTGTGCTTGTGTAAACAAGCTTCCTTACTCCGCATGCCTTGCATGCTTTAATGACATTTATTGTGCCTCCATAGTTTATTTCCCTGATTCTTTTTTTATTCCCGGGCATAATTGAGATTATACCTGCAAGGTGGTATACCGTTTCTACCCCCTCGAAAGCTTTTATGAGTGATTCAATATTGAGGATGTCCCCGGTGAATCCCTCTATATCAAGCCCATCAATGGAAGACATATCAGAGCTTCTCCTGCATAATGAACGGACTTTTCTTCCCCGGTTTAATAGTTCCTTTACCAGGACATTCCCAATAAAACCATTAGCCCCTGTCACCAGGTCCATAATTTTTTAATATAATTAGAAATAAAAAAATAATTAGAAATATTACACAACATGCCCGCATTAGTCAAAACATTTGTTTATTGGATTTAACACAGGGCTGAAGTCAGCCTGTATAAAAGAAATGATTTTGAATATGGAATATAAATAGCTCTTCAACCAGGTAAATTTCTTACTGGAGTCATTTTTAAATTCCCCTGCTTGCTGTTATGCCTTTCTGGTAATAGTTTTTAAATATAACAGACTCCTGTCTGCTGAATTATAAATATAAAAGTTCGAATTGCCTAACTGGAACAGAGAGGGATTCGTTCTTCCGTCTCCCATCGGTCGCTGCCCAGACGCGGACTCCCTCGCTTTGCTCAGTCCGTCCTTTCGAATCCACACACGTGGATCCACCACGTGTTCTAATTTAACTTTATTGTTGTTTGATTTATATATGTTTAGTAACCTGGCGGAGAGAGAGGGATTCGAACCCTCGAAGCAGCTTACGCCACTTACACGCTTTCCAAGCGTGCGCTTTAAACCGCTCAGCCATCTCTCCGGCAAATCAGTATTATAGCATATTAGTTCCAGTATATCGTATTACATTTTACAGTAAAATATGCCATTATATTTATAATTTTCCTTTAATATTATTTTAAAACTTGAGTACTTTTAAAAAATAATATTAAAAGATTTTCTGGAAAATATTTACTATTATTGTTATAAATATATTTTTAATACCTTAATTTTCTTTAAATGGCAGGGTTATCATGGCATCTGGACAAGCTAAAAAATTTGATATCGGAGGTATCCCATGCACCGATCTTGTGAAAGAATTTGGAAGCCCCCTGTATGTCTACAATGCCCGCACTTTCAGGGAGAGGTATAGTCTTCTAATAGATTCTTTCGGTTATCCCGGGGTAAACATCTATTACGCCTGCAAGTCAAACACTAATATAGGTGTGATGAAGATATTTAGGGGGCTTGGAAGCCGGGTAGATACTGTATCCCCCGGAGAGATATTTATATCCCTTAAGGCAGGTTTTAATCCCGGGGATATTCTCTTTACCCCGAATAATCCTTCCCCTGATGAACTTAAATATGCAATAGACAGGAATATAATGACAACTATCGGATCCATTCCTGTAATGAAGGAATACATAAAGCTCGGGGGCAGGAAAGATATCTGTATAAGGATAAATCCTGATATTGGTTTTGGCCATCATAACCACTGTATTACAGGAGGTCCAAAATCCAAGTTTGGAATATATTTCGACCAGCTCGACGATGCTAAAAGGGTTTCCTCTGAACTTGGACTCAATATAAAAGGCATACATGCTCATATTGGCTCTGGTATACTTATAGCCGACCACTTCATAAAGGCAATGGATGTTATACTCAGGAGTGCTTCAAAAATTGAAGGTCTAGACTTTGTCGATTTTGGCGGTGGTATCGGAGTACCCTACAAGCCCGGAGAGGAGCCCTTTGACATAAAGTTTTTCGGACAAAAGGCTTCCCTCTCCATGTGGAATTTTTCAAAAGTATACGGTAAGGAGCTTGGGTTTTACTTTGAACCAGGTAAGTACCTGACTGCGGAAGCAGGATTTCTTCTTATAACCGTTACTAATAGAAAAGAAACCCCGCTTTACAGGTTTATTGGTACTGACAGTGGCTTTAACCATCTTTTAAGGCCGATACTTTATGGCAGCTATCATCATATAATTAACTGCAGCAATCCCGGTGGTAATCCGGAGGAGGTAGTGGTAGCCGGGAATATCTGTGAATCGGGAGACCTTTTTACCATAGGAGCTGACGGTCCAAGGCCAAGAAGCATGCCGGAAATAAGGATCGGTGATGTACTTGCAATCTCAAATGCGGGATCTTATGGTTTTTCTATGGCATCAAATTACAACTCCAGACCCAGGCCCGCAGAAGTCCTGGTTGAAGACGGTACTGCAAGACTGATAAGAAAAAGGGAGACTTTTGCAGATTTAATCTCGAATCAGGTCACAACTGACCGGGCCTGAGATTCTTTTACATTTATCATCTTATTAATAACTTTTATCTCCCTTATAAGAAATATCCCGGATATTATAACAGAAAAAAAATCGGTAAACGGCCATGATAACCATACCCCTAAAAGATCGAAAAATAATGGGAGCAGGATGACAGAAGGAATAAAAATCAAGATCTGTCTTGCAAGGTTTATGACAAGGGCTGGTCTTGCTTTTCCGATAGCCTGAAAAAATGCTCCGCCTATTATAGGCACTCCCCACAGGGGTGCAAAAATAGCTATAAGCCTTAAAGGCATCACACCGTTTTTAATTATCTGGGGATCATCGGTAAAAATACCTATAAGAATTTGTGGAAATGCAACCATAATAATAAATCCTGCAATTGCTATTGCAGCAGTCCATATAAGCCCTTCTTTTAAAATCCCCTTTACCCTTCTATATAGTTCAGCTCCATAATTAAAACCAGCAATAGGTGAGAAACCATGACTTATACCAATTATAGGCATGAAAATAAGGTCTATTATCCTTATTCCTATTCCGGTAATGGTAATATATGAATCTCCGCCGTATATCCTGACTACTTTAATAAACACTATAAAAAGTATGCTTCCCATTATCTCCATTAAAAAGGAAGGAAAACCGATTGAAATGATCTCCCTGATTATATTTATATCCGGATGGAAGGTATCCTTCTTAAAATGATATATGCTTCCCTTTGACCTGAAGTAGAAAAATATAAACATGATGCTGAAAAACTGGCTTATAACAGTTGCTATTGCAGCTCCCCTTACTCCCATGCCTAAGACAAAAATAAACACAGGATCCAGGATTATATTAAGCAGCGCTCCTGTAAGCATAACATACATAGATGCCCTGGGTTTTCCTTCGGCTCTTATAAGATTGTTGCTATTGATTGATAATGAGAAAAAAATGAATCCGAAAAGCATTATTGAAAGATAATCCGATGCATACGGCATGATCTCCGGGGATGCTCCAAGAAATCTGAGTATTTTATCCATGAAAAAATAAAAAAAAGTTATCATTATAATATTCAGTATTATATTGATAACAAAACTGTTTCCAGCAGCAATAAGTGCTTTCTCTCTATTACCTTTTCCAAGCGACCGTGAAATAATTGAAGCTGCCCCGATACCTGTCAGCAGAGCAATTGCAATTATAAATATAAGAATGGGAAGGACGACAGTAAGGCCTGCTATGGCCTCCGGCCCCACACCGTTGCCAACATAAATAGTATCTGCAAAATTATAGAGTGCAGAAACAATCATTGCCGTCACCGCGGGAAGCGAAAATTTAAATAAAAGCTTCCTCAGGTTTTCATTCAATATTTGTTTTTTTTCTTCTTCCATCCTTTAAAATGCAGTATGAAAATTTTTCAGAAAGCAATAGAAAAAAATACTAAGCTCATAATATTTTAAAGTCAATAAATTGATAAGTAAATATGTTGTTATCCGGCAATCTTTGATGGTAAGAGGTGTCTATGTCTGTGCTATTTAACTTATATTATCCATTCTTTTATTAATCAGCCTCATTTCAACAAGTATGAATATCAGGGTGACTATAAAAGAAAGGAAATCAGAAACAGGCCAGGAGAGGAATACCCCGTTTAGGCCAAAGAAGAGGGGCAGTACGAATATTGCAGGCAGAAGGAATATCACCTGTCTTGAAAAATTTATTATCAGTGCGGGCACTGGTTTTCCTATTGCCTGGAAAAGCATACCGCCAACTATTAAAAACCCCATTATTGGAAGAAATATGACAATTATTCTCATTGGCAGTATCCCATTATTTATAACAACTATATTATCTGTAAAAATCCTCAATAAATAACGCGGGAAAAACATTGTAGCAGCAAAGCCTATAACTGCAATCAGACTGGTCCAGATTACTGCCTCTTCCAGAATCTTCTTTACCCTTGAATAGAGTTTTGCCCCGTAATTAAAACTGGCTATGGTCGAAAAACCATAAGAAATTCCAAGTATAGGCATTACAATCAGATCGACTATCCTTATTGTAATACCGGCAATAGCTATATAGGTATCATTTCCATAGTATAATATAGCACGGTTAAATATGAGAAATATTATACTGTCTATTATAGCTGTCAAAAATGAAGGAAAACCGATTAGCAGGATGTTTTTCATAAGACTGAAATCAATTCTGAACATGCTTGCTTTAGGCCTGAATATGCTTTTTCCAAAATACAAATAAAAAGTTATATATAATATACTGACGCCCTGGCTTATGATCGTTGCAATAGCCACGCCTCTAACTCCCATCCCGAGAATAAAAATAAATACAGGGTCGAGTATTATATTAAGGACTGCTCCAATTATCATTGGATAAATAGCTGCCCTTGGCCGACCTTCCGCCCTTATTATATGGTTGGCAGCAAGAGAGCCTGAAAAGAATATAAAACCAAAAAGGATTATTGAAAGATAATCCCTTGCATATGGCAGAACCGATTCGGAAGCACCAAAAAATTTCAATATATTATCAATAAATATGAAGGCAACAGCCATCATTAATGCATTTATAGCAATATTTGCAATAATTGCATTACCAACTGTTCTGGCAGCAAGTGTCTCATCACCGCGGCCCAGCCCCCTGGAAATAATTGATGCTGAGCCAACCCCTACCATGATACCTATTGCCAGCATTATTATCTGAATGGGAAATACTATGGTCAGGGCGGCAATAGCAATCGAACCTACTCCATTGCCAACAAAAATAGTATCTATGAAATTATAGAGTGCACTTAATACCATTCCTATTATGGAAGGCACAGAAAATCTAAAAAGAAGGGTTCTTAAATTATCTTTTAATATTCGGTCCCTTTGAGAATGCATTAATTAAGAGATCTATATTTATAAATAATAATATTTTTTAATTTTATGTGATGGATTTGGTAATAAAGGAATTGTACTTAAAATCTTAAATAAAAACAAATAAAGTCTTATACTGATATGATTAAAGATTTAGATATTATTTAAAATCCTTTTTAAGCTTATAGCCGCAATAGGGACACAGATTAAAATCTTTCTGTATTTTCCTTTCACATCCCGGGCATTGATTGTTTTTTAATAACCTTTCTTCCCGTGTCTCTTTTACCACATGGATAGGTGAAAGGCCCATCTTTTCCTCTTTGAGATCGAATGAGTCTTTTAATTTATTTAAAACTTTCAGGCTATCGTTATCAAGTTTTCCGTCAGATTTATATTTTTTATATACTCTTTTAAAAAGATCCTCTATGTCTTCTTCCTCAAATTTTTTAAGTGTTTCTATTTCACTATCAAGCAGTTCCTTATAAATAAATATATTATCTTCAATGGCATCAAACTGCCTGTCCAGTTTTTCATCACACTCCTTGCAGTAGGGCGAGTGTGATTTATCTTTTATAATTTTTCCACACTCTATGCATCTTTCAATTTCTTCCATAATCAACCTCTTATGTAATTTTTACAAAATAACAGACAATATACTACCATAAATAATATCTTTTTTAATAGATTATTTTTGTAACATACCTTGCTGTGGCTAATTTGATAGTTAATATTTATATATCAATATTTTTGCTCTGCTGGATTAAACGCTATATTAATTTTGACATTATGTTCCATACTGCATTAAAATAAATAATAAAATATATATTTACACGGATAATGCTGCACTTAATCATAAAAGGTAAATAACTCATTCAGAACAAAAAAACCAATCCTTTTATATTATTGTTTTTGTGATATAATACATAGGTTTAGCAATTATAATGTTAAACAGCATGAATAAATATAATCTGCATTTTTTTTGGTTAAACCTCCAAATTAAAACAGAATTTTTATATTTTTTTATTTATACTTTATTATGAATATTTTTTGAGAAAAAGGTTTAAATTAATGAACAAAAGACTTTATATTGGAAACCTTTCATATTCTATAACCAACAAGGAGCTTGAAGAATTATTTTCAAGTGAAGGTAATGTTATTTCTGTAAAAGTTATAAGAAGACTGGATGGAAAATCAAAAGGTTTCGGTTTTGTAGAAATGGAAACAGAGGAAGAAGCATCCAGAGCCATTGAAAAATATAACGAGTCCGATTTTAAAGATAGAATGATTTATGTAGATGAGGCAAAACCAAGAAAACAGAGAAATATTTTCATTGAAAAAGGCAGAAACAGGTTTAATAGAAAACCTGGTAATGATCTTAATTCAAAGTTGAGAAGATTGAGAAAAAGATTCTGATTTATTAAACAATAATTTTTTATAAAAAGGGTGAATTAAAATTAATAATGAAATAGGAAATAAGTCTGGAGAAATAAAAGCACTTATAAATAAAGGTAAATCTGAAGGTTCCTTAACAATAGAAGAAATAAGCGATTGCCTTTCAGAACTGGAACTATCAAAAGATAAGATAGAGAAAATTTTTAAAATCTTTGATAGATTGGACATTGATGTTATTGATGAAAAGGAAGATGATCTAAGTGCGGAACTCCAAAAAAAGGCAGGAAAAGATTTACAAAAAAAGAAGAATCTGGATTTCAATATCAGGTCTTCAGTAAATGATCCAATAAGGATGTATCTCAAGGAGATTGGGAAAGTAAGGCTTTTATCTGCAAATGAAGAAGTCAGGCTTGCAAAAAGAATAGAAGCAGGAGATCATCGTGCGAAACAAATATTGATAGAGTCAAACCTCAGACTTGTTGTAAGCATTGCCAAAAAATATGTCGGTAGGGGTATGCTCTTTCTTGATCTCATTCAGGAAGGAAATCTTGGTCTTATAAAGGCAGTCGAAAAATTTGATTACAGGAAAGGCTTTAAATTCTCTACATATGCAACATGGTGGATAAGACAGGGTATAACAAGGGCTATCTCGGATCAGGCAAGGACAATAAGGGTCCCGGTGCATATGGTAGAAAACATTAATAAAATAATAAGGGCACAGCGGAGGTTACTCCAGCAGCTTGGAAGGGATCCATCCATAAATGAGATCTCCAAAAAATCAGGTTTCACAGCTGATAAAGTAAGGGAAATAATTAAAATCAGCCAGCATCCGATTTCATTTGAGACTCCTATCGGTGATGATGGTGATAGCCAACTTGGTGATTTTATAGAGGATTCAGAGACAGAAAAGCCACCGGAAACAGCATCTTTTATCATGCTCCAGGACCAGCTGAACAAGATCTTAAATACTCTATCTGATAGAGAGAGAAGGATTATTCAGCTAAGGTTTGGCCTGAAAGACGGACAGCCAAGAACGCTTGAAGAAGTTGGAAGAGAATTTAAGGTAACAAGGGAACGTATAAGACAGATTGAGTTTAAAACACTCAATAAACTCCGCATCTCCAATAAAAGCAGAGATCTAAAGAATTTTTTGGAAGTCTAGATTAAGAATCATCAATTTATCAAAATATTATCTTGGAGAAAATATTGCGCACAAATCTTTTAATGGATATGTGCGCAATTTTTAAAAATCCTTTAATATCTTCTTGAACTTCTGTCAGGTCTGTCCTTTTTTGGTCTGGCTTCATCTACTCTTAATGTCCTGCCTTCAAAATCAGTACCATCCAGAGCTTCCTTTGCCTTTTCAGCTTCTTCATTTGTCGACATCTCGACAAAGCCAAAGCCTTTATTCCCTATTATATTGACCTCTACCACCTGACCGTATTCAGTAAAAAGTTCTTCAAGTTGTTTGTCGGTAGTGTCATACTTAAAATTACCGACATAAAGTTTGCTACCCTGCATCTTTACCTTACCTCCTTAAAATAAACATTACTTCCCTAAGCTTCACAATATTTTTTTAAAGAGGTGACTCTTAGCAAAAATATTATTAAACGTAAGAAAGCTATGAGTATATTATTTATATATATTTATGTCAAATTTTTAAACTATTTTTGCTGTTATTAAACCTTTTTTACTGGAAGGCTTTCAGGGTCTTAGCCTGTCTTTTCAGCCTTAATTTACATAATGTTACAAAAATATTGTCTTTAATAACAGCTCAGGAAACTGACTTCACTTCCGGTTCTACTGTTACCTCAGCTTTTACGGAATTTGCTATAAAGCAGCCATCTTTAGATATTTTCAATAAATTTTCTGCAGTCTCAACATCTTCTCTTGACTTCACTTCTATCTTAGCTCTTATTATAATCTTAGAAAACATATACTTCATATCTACAAGTTCTATAGCACCCTCGGCGGAGCTTCTATAACTTACAAATTCAAATCCCTTCTTTTGCGCATAATAAGAAAATGTTGTCATAAGACAGGCATTGACAGACGATACGAGTAATTCTTCCGGTGTCCAGATTCCTTCCTTTCCCCCAAATTCAATCGGCGTAGATAACCTAATAGGAGATTTATTTTCAGATTCTATAACCCCTTCACCATTTGAAGCCCACTTTATACTGGACCTATATATAAATTTTTTACCCTTTACTTTCACATTATGCTCACTCATTTTATACTCCGCGTAATTTTTATTAATATTCCCAAATTGTTAATAAGCTTAACCACTGTTTAAAAATAATCTGTAAAAAATATATTTATCCCCTCTCTATTCTTTCAAGCTCTTTTCTTGACTTTTCAAGTTCCTCTTCAAGGTCCTCTAATTCCTGGATCATTTCAGGTTTTACGGAATGAGCAGGCAGGGATGCCTTTTTTTCTTTTATTCTATCTTCTATCCTTTTTATTTCAGATTCCAGTTTTTCAGTCCCTCCCATAAAATATTCCTTTCTTCTGGATATAATATCTTTTATAACTTCTATCTTTAATAAAACAGTATCTCTTAAAATTTACACCTAAAACTTTACCATCTACTTCATTTAAAATTTTATTTTTAGAAAAATACTCATATCCACTGACTCATATTGTAAGGTGTTCCGGGCTGTTTAAATAAATGATTACCCTTTAACTGCACCAAGTGTTAAACCTTTAACTAAATTACGCTGAACAAGGATTACAAATATAATTGCCGGAACCAGCATAATTACTGACATTGCACACATACCTCTCCAGTCTGAAACAAATTCTGCTGTGAAATCATATAATCCAACCGGAAAAGTTTTAGAAGCCGTAGTTCTTGTAATAACACTGGCAATGGCAAATTCATTCCATGATGTTAGAAAAGCAAATATTCCACTTGCTGCAAGACCAGGTGATATTAATGGCAGATTTATTTTTAAAAATGCACCCCATCTGGAACAGCCGTCTATAAATGCAGCGTCGTTTAAGTCACTGGGTATTTCTCCAAAAAATCCTGCCATTAACCATGTTGTGAATGGTATATTCATTGCAGTATATGCAATAATTAGCCCGTATATTTTGTCTGAAAAACCTACCTTTGTAAATAAAATTAGTAGTGGTAGGCTCAGCGCGATTCCAGGAACAGCTCTGGCTAACATAAAACTTAAAAATATGCTGTCTTTTCCTTTAAATTTAAAGCTCGAGAATGCAAATCCCGCTAATGTCCCAATAATTAATGCTAAAATCGTACTTGCTACAGATGCTATTATGGAGTTTCGAGAATATTCCAGGAATGGTACAGAATGGCCAAAACCATAATCTGCTGTTGCTTCAGTATGTCCCAGTAAAGCTGCATAGGATTCAAAACTCAGTTTTTGAGGAATCCATACAGGTGGTCTTGCATTAATTTCAATGTTAGGACGAATTGATGTTAACATTATCCATAGGGAAGGTAAAAAAAAGATTAAAAGTACTATTATTAATATAATATTTGATAAACTGTATCTAGACTTTGTGTGTTTTCTCCTTCGCATAATATAATCAAGTCTTCCTTGCTTTTAACAAATTTCTAAAAAGATAAAAAGTAAATGCAAATGATAATAAAACTGTAATAAAAGACATCGAAGAACCTAAAGCAAATTTTTGACTGGTAAAAGCCAGCCTATAAACATAGGTCCATATCAGTTCAGTCCTATGAGCAGGTCCACCGCCTGTCATAATACTTACTAGGTCATAAGCTTTCGCTATATCTAATGATCTTATTGCCATAGCAATAAAAATAAAAGGTGTAATAGAAGGAATGGTGATATAACGGAATTGATGCCATCCTGATGCTCCATCAACTTCAGCTGCCTCAAATATATCCCGTGGGATAGCCATAATACCTGCCAGCAATATTATTACCATAAAAGGTGTACTCATCCATATCTCAGCAATAAGAATTGAAATAAAACCAGACGGCTTATCTACTAACCATGGAATAATTACAGGATGACCAGTTATTGAGTATAGTATATTATTTACTAATCCAACCTGGTCATTAAAAAACCATTTGAATTGAAAACCTACTAGGATGGGTGCAAACATCATAGGCATCATCATTATTGTACGTAAAATACTCTGACCACGAACGACATGTGACATCATGTTGGCTATAATAAGTCCTAAAAGGAATTCTACATTTACCGCAACAGCAATATATATTATCGTTTTTCCAAAAGATTGCCAGAATACAGAATCTTTAAAAAGAGTTATATAATTACCTAATCCA
>CAZLXJ010000079.1:0-21127 GCA_964563645.1 uncultured Actinomycetota bacterium
CTCCACAAAATATAGGGCGAATGCCCTTTCCGTCTCTTCCCTTGGCCGCTGGGTGACGATAGGCAGCCTGATGGTCTCCTCGTATTCATCCTGGTCTATGTATCCCAGCCTGAGCATATTGGACAGGACAAGATTTCTCCTATCCAATGCTGCCTTTTCATCGATATAAGGAGAGTGGAGATAGGTCTGTAAAAGTCCTGCTATCATTGCGCACTCGGAAAGATTGAGATACTCCACATTCTTATTGAAATAGATTTTTGCAGCTGCCTGTACCCCGTAAGCGCTTTCGCCCAGGTATACAGTGTTCAGATACATCTCAAGTATCTCATCTTTTGAATAGATCTGTTCGAGCTGGTATGAAAGGACTAATTCCTTAAGTTTTCGCTCATAAGTTATATCATATTTTTCCTCTGGCATGTATACATTCTTCACATACCCCTGGGTTATGGTGGTAGCGCCCTGCTCCACTTCACCCGAGGCCAGGTTTATTATAAGGGAACGTATGATCCCCTCAAGGTCAAAGCCCTGATGCTGGTAAAACCTTTCATCCTCTATTGCAAGTACTGCATTTACAAGGTTGCGGGGTACCTGTTCAAGGGATACCAGCTCCCGGTTCTCCTCCCCGTGGAAGTTAGCTATAAGGGAACCGTCGGCAGCATATATCCTTGAAGTAAGGGCAGCTTCTGTGGGAGTGAAGTCCTCTATCTGGGGAAGGTCCTGGAAGAACTGGCCGATGGCCTGGAACACGAACAGAAGGAGCCCGCCCACTGCCACCATGAACAGGATATTGATAACAGCCAGTATGGCTATTATAGATGTTATGACCCTGGCAGGCCTGCCCCTCCTATTGATATGTTTCTCTCTTAATCTTGACATATATCTCTTACGTTTTCACTGTAATTGTTTAGGTAGTTATTAAAATTAAGCTCTATTTCCTTGGCATCCTGGGAAAGCCGTCTTAAATCATAATTGGGAGATATTATAAAAGTTTTTACCATTAGTTGCATTCAACAGTATTTGCGATGGGTCTTGGATTCTATCTTTGAATTTTTCATAAGTTTCCATGACCTTGTCTTTAGTATCTTCTAAAACACAGTCTAACCTTCTTAGAACTAAAAAGGAAGGATTACATCCTCATATTCATGTTGTTTGAAGGTTCCTCACAGTATATCGTAAACCACTTACCAGGTAAACTTGCTTTGTTTTGGGAATTATCCATATTTTAACTTTTTCTTATTAATTTTGAATTTTCATATTATAAAGAATACTATTAAAGTGTTCAGAATATATTTATTTATTAAAATAATTATACAGAAATAGTTGCTTGTGTGGTAGATAAAACGCTTATTATCTAATAAGGTATAAAAAGCTATTACCTTGCCTTAGAAGGCCCTTTACGTCGTGTATACAGCCATATTTCTGGGATAGTTTTTATCTGGTGAAAGAAATAGTGAGTGGCACGGTGGGGTAGATAATATTAAAGCTAAAAACTTAGCTCTGGTATAATAATTTCTTCACTTAAAAGCAAAATCTTGGTTCTAACATTGTCCACTGTGGCCAGCCACGTAGTACATTTAATATTTAATCTCAATTCTGATTTTAAAAGTTCTTGCTATTATAAGTTCTGGCCAGCCACTTTCAGATATATATGTCAGTAAAATCTTAAAAATCATTTCTTTATTTATTTTTTAATCCTACATCTAAAATTGTATAATCAATTCAACGATCGATTAAAAAAAGTGAGGCGTATGTGAAATGGCAGAAAAAGAAATCGAAGAGATGTTTAATAAAGGGCAACGGCTTCGGCAAGTAAATCGGGATTTTCGAGGTGCGATTGAGTGTTACGATTTTGTGATATCCCAACTAAAGGGAGAACACGATGACTTATATCCCTGGGCGTGTTATGAAAAGGGAAATTCTTTAAATATGATGGGCAGATTCAATGAGGCAATAGAAGCCTATCAAGAAGTGCTAGCATTCGGTATCGAGGATAATAGGGAGTACTATTGGGCTATGGACAGACAGGCAATTATGTACAGAAAATTAAAATTGTTTGATAAAGCAATCGAAATATACAATAGATTACTTGAGCTGAATCCCGAATACAGCCAAGCCTGGGTAGGGAAAGGAGAAGTATATGAAGCTATGCAAAATTTTAAGGATGCCAAAACTTGTTACGGCAAAGCCATCGAATTAGGTGAAAACCAATGGGCACCTAAACTTTTGAAAGAATTAGAAAACAGAATGAAATTATAATGCAAGCAATTAACCTTTAAAATTTAATCAAGGTATAAAAATATCTCCACTTAAGCTCAATAAATTGGTTCTAACATTACGTATGGGGGCCAGCCATATAGAACAGTAATCCAGATTTACCAGAACTTCAAAAGATTTATTAAGTAAAAATTCTAATGTTTATCTCCTAAATCTAGATTTGAAATTGGCAACAGTTTTATCCTATTATTTTTTTGAAATCTTCCAATTTTTTCATTATGCAGTTCCAATTTCAAAAGCTCAAAGACACAATCTCAATTAAAGAACTATATAAATTATAATCAGGTATTCTCTGTTTACATACCTGCTAATTTACATCATTTAGATAACTATAAATAAAAAATCCCGGCAAATAAGCGCAGCGTCCAAAAAATAAAGAAAATCCCGAGAACAATATAAGGAAATACTCTGTGTATCCTATATATATTAAGTTTTAATCCAAAAATCCCAAAAACAGCAATAATAAAATGAGCTACTACAAGAATATAAAGTAAAATGCTGAGTGGATGATAATCGATAGCCTCTCGGAAGTTTCCTAAAGAGATTGAATGAAAAGCTCTTGTCATACCACAAGTCATACAGGGAAGGCCTGTTAGTATATGGAACAGGCAAACATCAATAAATTTAAATCTTGATGGTTCTATCAACAAGCTAAACAGCAATACACTTCCAAGAATGGCAACGATAATTAGATAAAACTTACATGAATGATCCGTTGTTTGGTTCTTTTTTAACAAACCTATATAAACTGATTAATATGCTTACATAGAATTTATCTGTTGGCAATACCAAAAATAAAAGCTATTATCCAGGCAATAACATCTACCCAACCTATTATTTGTGCTGCTATTACCTTTCCATAACCAGGATCACCAGGTTTTAAAATTTTTTTAATCCTTCCTGCATTTGCAATTGATAAAGGACCCAGTATAATTCCACAAATAAAAAATCCTACGATAGACCATACAAGCCAAGAAGTAGCCTTACCGCTGGCTTTTTCCACCGGGTCTTTCTCTTGTACAATAGTTGTAGCCCCTGTATCAGTTAATGTTTTGAGTTCTTTTACCTGTACACCGCATTTTGGGCATACTACTGCTTCTTTACTAATGGGCTTACCACAACTTGGACAGTAGATCTCATCTGTTTTCCTTTCCTGCGTATTTGATTCTTCCATAGTCCCTCCCTTGTATAATTTTTCTATGATTATTCCTGGATATTAAATGAATCAAGTATGTCTGCCAAGATAACCCAGTAATCCTCATACAGTTCTATACGTGACATAAAGGTAAGAACACATACCTTACCTTCAGTCATTATATATATCTGCCGGGACTGAGTCATTCTGCTATTACCAATTGTCTTTATATCAAATGCCTCATAACCGTTGAATTCTGTTTTTTCCAGACCTAGAAGTCTTTCTCCAAACTGGTTTTCATAACTATTTTTAACAGCCTGGTATCGATCATCAGTTACTTCTGCTGTAAAAGAAGGATCATCTATGACATATATAGTAAAACTAGCCTCCCCTATATCTTCTTTCCAGAGATCACCTACATATACTCCTCCCAGGTAATCAAAATCTGATCTTGATCCACCGCTTAAAGAGGTATCAAATAAATAGTCGATGGCATCATCGTCAATAATGTTCCAGTTTGAAGGATAATCAAAAGTAAAGCTGTTATCCGCAAAACTTGCTTTACTGACAGAAATACTTTTATCAAGATACGAGACCCTGGCCTCCTCCTCATCTATTTCCTGAACACCTTCGGTTGCTATTTCTTCTCTCTCATTAGATTCACTTTCAGAAGGGGCTGTATCCGGGTCAGTACCTTGTCCTGAAGGAGAACTGCATGCAACTATTATGGAAAATAAAAGGAGAAGGATTGTAATAGAGATAAGAAAATTATGTTTTTTACTTATAGCAGCTCCTTTACCTTGTAGGGCCAATAAAAAACCAGCTGCAATTAGTCGGTTACGCTATTGGCTTCTCACCTCTATACATGTAGCGTCCACTTGATTTAGAGGAGCATCAAAGCTACTAATTTAGAAATATATTTTATTTTTTAAATTGAATTATAATACCAATGTTCCTTATAATCAATGTCCTAAAAAAGTTAATATTTTTCTTTGCCCCCTTCATTAAACTATTGGAAAATCTTTAAATTATGGCCATCATTATTTAGGCAATCTCTTAGAGATTCAATATCAATTAAAAAAGAGTTTGGATTTATATCACATGGACCTAGCTGATTATATTGAAAATCTTTAAAAAAATCTCGAATTTTACTAATTCATTCAAAATACAGTTCGACTTTGTACTGTCCAGGGACACCATCTTAATACATTAATATATTATAATATTATAAATTTATTAAGATATTAATTATGGTTCGAATCCTCTCTCCCCAGCCATGCTATACAGCCACAAAGTGAGAACCTTAAATTAGAATGAGGCTCCGGCTCCTCACCAAGCAAGGGGGGCATCCGTTCCCTAACAGCGTAGTGAGAACCTTAAATCAGAATGAACGTATAGCTCTAACCCTGTATTCATACCATTTATTGTCTTCTTCTTGCTCGCTATCTTTAAAAGACTGCTGCCATGCATAGAGAACTTCGTCATCATCGGCTGACTCAGAGGAGCTCCAGTAATATTCTTCCCCATCACCCTGATTGAAACCACCAAGACCTTTTAGATGTAGGTTTTCGTATAGTAGATTAAGCTCATCTCTCGATGGTAAGAACCAGTCATCATAACCCCCCAATTTAAGGTCATTACATAGCTGTACTGCATAGATGCCTTCACCTTGTATATTTACGATTATCTGTGTATTGGATTTTCCAGTACCTATAGCAGTTGATTTCGCACCAGTAGCTATATAGTTTTCACTTGTATACATGATATCACTGAACCACATAATACTACTGCTTTGATCAGATGGAGCGGCTTCAAGGTAATGCCAGTCATCACTTGGATAGTTAGGATTTATATAAAATATAATTCCACCTGCAGGACCAGTGTCTCCAATAGCGTACACCTTTTCTTTTTCAGTTGAACTGCATCCAAACAATGAAAAACTAATAATAAAAGAAAAAAATAAGGCTACAACCAAAATGCATAAGGTTAATTTTTTCATTTCTTATCCTTTCTATGAAAAAAATATTAGCGATGGAATATATTTTAATATAAATTATAGGTAAAGTGTTTAATTTTTAACAGTAAAATAAAATCAAATGTTTTATGAAATCTTTAAAACTAATAAGTCTCTTATATCAAATATCAATTTCAATAATTGGTTCGAAATTTCGTAACTCGGGGCAGCCACTTTTAGACAACTGTGCTGTAGATATCTCGATAATTGATTTTACCTAATACTATAGAAAATTGAATAGGTAGGCAGTAAAACCACCAAAACTACTGTTTACAGAAGCCAGATAAATCCGAAATTAGCAACTCCAAGATATGAACCCGGATGTATTGGAGAGATTGAAAGAGGTTCTCCAATACATCTTCTATAAAGTACTTGATCCTCTCTATTATATCTGTATAAGTCTCATATTCTCACAGGTATACCTTCTTCTACATTTAGCGTTTTTGAAAATGATTTAATAAATGCATTGTCATAAAGGCTGACCCTGGCAGACATGGAAATTTTGATATCATATGATTTAAGCTACAATCTTTTTAAGTTAAAAAGCTTCCCGGCTTATCTATCGGAAGAACTTTATTTTTTGTTCTTGCATCTCTCGGTATTCTTTTACCTATCAGATTCTTATCTTTATTTTAATACTCCTTTTATCTCTTCAACTAAAGGAACCTTTCCAGAAAATTTTATCTCTCCATCTACTGCCAGACCCGGTGTGGCCATTATTCCAAAATCTGATATTTTGTTTACATCAGTAATTTTTTCAATCTCCACGTTAAGGCCCAGCTCTCTTGCAGCTTGTCTTGCATTAGCTTCAGTCTGTCTACATTTGGGACATCCCATCCCAATAATTTTTATTTTCATAATATACTCCAGCTTTGCTTTTACTATTTATTATTTCAAATTCATACTTAACCAAAAAAATATCCGAACAGCATACCTGTAAAAGTAGACATAATAATTACAAGCACCACATAAGCAAGAGTCTTTCTTGCTCCCATTATCCTTCCTATTACAATCATATTTGGCAGCGATAGAGAAGGTCCAGCCAGTAACAGGGTAAGAGCCGGGCCCTTACCCATCCCCAGATCCATCAACGCTTTTATTATTGGTACTTCGGTAAGTGTTGAAAAATACATAAGCGCTCCGAAAATTGAAGCAAGTAAATTTGATCTTATGCTGTTTCCACCAACCCATGTATCTACAACACTCTGGGGAAGGAAATATTTAATGACTCCGGCAATAAATACCCCAACCAGAAGTATCGGAAATATCTGCCAGGTAAGCTTTCCAGTCTCTTTCATCCAGTTTCTTATTTCAGGTTTTTTAAAACCGATAATCAGAATTGCAATAAGCGCTGCGAGTGAAGCACCCGCATAAATCCACATTTTTGCAGCGCCAAATAAAAGTATCCCGAGAAGGGACAGGAAATAAATTATACTTATATATTTTGGTTTTCTGTATTCGTTCTGCTCAAATGCCTTAAATAAATCCTTTTTTCCCTCTATTTTTTCCCTTTCCTCCCTTATCCATATAAGTGACATAATAAGGCCTATTACTATTGAAAAGGCTATCGCTCCAACTGCTCTTGCAATGCCAAGGTCATATCCAAGAAGCCTTGCAGTATATACTATGGCAAGTATGTTTATCGCAGGACCTGAATAAAGGAATGCAATAGCAGGGCCAAGCCCGGCGCCCCTTTTTCTTATTCCCGCAAATAGAGGAAGGATCGTGCATGAGCAAACTGCAAGTATCGCTCCAGATACTGAGGCAACACTGTAAGAGAGCCATTTTTTTGCCCCCGGCCCAAAATATTTTAAAATCGCACCTTTTGATACAAATACAGCTATTGCACCTGCAATAAAAAAAGCCGGGATAAGGCAGGTTAGAACATGCGCTGATAGGTATTCAAGAAGCCCTCCCCAACCTGATTTAATTGCTTCAATAAAAATCTGCACTCCTTCTAATTCCTCTCTAAATATTGAAGTATCCTTTCTTTTAATCCTCTCATTAAATTTTAAGAAATTTATAATGTTATTTATTATAACTATATATTTAGATATGTCAATATGTATTTGCGCGGGATTTTAATTTATATATACCGGTGAGAATAATTTTAATAATAGAAGTAAACTTATCAGGAATTTGTAATTATTTTTTACAGATATTTTCTCTTCTTGCTGTTTTTAACCTGGCATAATCTTTAAAAATCTGAGAATCACCTTCAAGTATTTTAGTCAAATCTTTTACTATTCTCCTTGCATCATCGTCAATATTTGGATCCAAATTGTAATTTATCCATTTACCGTCTTTGCTGTAGGAGATAAGCCCGCTATTTTCAAGCTTTTTTAGGTGACTTGATATGGTAGATTGGGACAGACCAATCAGTTCTTTTATTTCGCACACACAAAGGTCCTTCTTTTTATTTAGCAGACATATAATTCTTAATCGACTATCATCTGATAAGGCTTTTAAAACTTTTGTAATTTTTTTTAATTTTTCCATTTTCTAAAACCAGTTAATAATTATAGTTCAGGCAGTGCATCTTAATTATAATTTTATATTTAAATTGATTCTAAATTTCGCAACCCGGGGCAGCCAGTGTTTTAGGAAACTTTTTCAAGACGCTCGGCAACCCAGACTTTAATAATTGATTGCCTTGGAACTCCCAATCGTTTTGCTTCTTTATCCAGCAAATTTATCATCCATAAAGGAAAATCTACATTAACCCTCTTTTGTTCCTGTTTTGGTCTTCTTAATTTAGACAGGTCAAGATGTTCTGCTATATTTATATCTTCATCAAATTTTTTTTCAAATTCATTAGCTTTCATAAATACTAATCTCCTCCTTTCTGGAACTACGGACTGAAATAATCCTTATCTTCTCACTTCGGTAAGTTATAACTCCTGTACAGTATTTCCCGGAAATCTTACCTATTATAAGAAATCTTGGTTTGTCACTTGTTTTAACAGGAACCTCAGCATAATCAGTATCTTCCCTTAACTTTTTGGCCTCATTAAAATCAATAACATGTTTTTGTTTATTAGATAAACTTTTATTTTTATCAAACTCAAATTCCATGATATAGTAATTATACCTTTTTTATACCAATTGTAAATATTATTTATTTCTTTGCAGCAATTAATCATCTTCCGCCATTTCTACTCAAAATACAGGATAAAATAAGGCTGCTATCGCTTCAGCCCATTGAACCATTTTCCAAATGGAGGTTTTAAAAGTAAAAATTCGGGCGATTTCCGTGTTTTAGAGTGCCCAAAACATGTTTATCTGTGATAATATTTAGATAAGTTGTGCGGCTCGTTTATAAAATACTTTGTACAGAAAGGGGTGTTATATCGGAATTGGCGGAATTGTTGGAACCAGCGGGACAGGATTCTTGTCTTTATGGAATCCTGCCCTTATGCCACTACCTTTCTTAAGAATCCATCTATTAATGCTGCCAGGTACACAAAGGAAGCTACTATCCTTATGCAGGTAATATCAGCATGCCACAGCTGATCTTTCCTGTATGGTACCAGGTCTATGAGGTTTGGATACTTTTTAAGGCCGTGGGATGAGTCTGTGGTGGCTTTAAATTCCTTTGCCGCCCTGCATAGTAGGTTTCATTAGCCTTAACACCCTTTTGTGGTTTACTTTTATCCCTGGCGGTAAAGTTCTGCTGTTGTCCTCCTATAGCCATGGGACGGAAAGTCCAGGGCAATCTCTTCTATCTTTTATGCAAGATCTATTTCTTTACATATAGGTTGACATCAAATTTAGATTTGCTTCCACCGTAACTCATATATCTAATTTTCCCAAAGACCGGCCTTTCTTTCCAGGCTCTATCATGCACTCCTCCTATGCTCCATGCTATACCTGCATAACCATTAGGGTCTCTCCCGTCAAGCTCATATTTATTGTTAAGATATATTGCAATATCCTGTGCTTCCTCTGGAGATTCAGACCATTCCAAAATCTTTTTAGCCCAATACATTCTCATATAACTATGCATTTTCCCTTTTATCATCATCTCAAGTTGTGCTGCATTCCATAAATTATCATGAGTATTGGCCTCTTCGAATTTTTTAATTGCATATATATAGTCCCTTTTGTCGATCCTATGATTGTTTAATGTCTTCTGTGCCCAGTCCGGGAAACCGCTGAATGAGTCATAGTTTGAGTTATAAAAACAATAATTATCAGAAAGCTCTTTTCTTATTATTAACTCATCAAGAAAAGAGTTCTTATCTTTTTTTGCTATATCACTGTTAAGGACTTCAAGGGCTATCCTCTGGGCAGATATGTGCCCAGAGTGAATATACGGCGATAGGCCAGAAAGGTTATCTTTCGTAGGATCATTTCTGTAATTACTATAAGTATTTATTTTATTATTAATAAATCTTTTAAGAACTTTTTTTGCCTCTTTTTCACCTGGAATTACCGTGTTAACTTGAAAGGTTCCATTTTTACTTTTTATCAACTTTTTCCAATCAATCATTGATTTAGAATCTTTATATCCGGTTTTATCTACTTTTATATCAGGAAAATCAACCAGATATTCCGGTAAAAGCCTGTTAATCTTTGGTCTTATAGTATATGCTGCATATTCCTGCTTGTCGGAGGTAATCCAGCAAGGGACAATATTATGTGAATCAACTTCATAGAAGGGAATATTTATTCTTTTTACCAGATTCTTCTTCCATTGCATTTTAATTTTTAATGGGTCGAAATCCGAAACAAGCAGCCCTATATTATGACTTTCAATAAACTCTGGTATCTCTTTTTCAGGCGCGCCCAATAAGAGAAAAAAACTTATATTCTTATCCCTTAGCTTATTATCTAATTCCTGTAGGCCTTTTAACATAAAATTATACTGGCGTTTGGTTGCATCTAAAAAATTATTTACCAGACAAAATATAACAACAGAGGGCTGTTTATATTTTATGGCCAGTTCCTGGGTAAATATTAGAGCCCAATTATCTGATACTCTTTGATCTCTGCTCATCCAGTACACTATTGGACCGGGCTTTCTTATGCCTTCTTTTAATAACCTTATCCTGTTTGTATTTATATACATCTTATTTATTTTAAATACTTTTTATTGTCATAGAAATATTACCTATCTAAATTGTATCTTTTAAAAAATAGAATATTAAAAAGTCTGTAAAAATTATAAAATTATAAAAATTACTCAAATATCTATTATAATTATATAATCTTTTTTCAAGTGGTATAATAAGAAGATGAATTGTGAATAATTTTCATAAGGTTGCAAGGATTATAAGTAAACTTGGTAATGGCAATTTGATATCTGGTTATGAAATAAATTAACGATTACGGATATATCCCCCTTAGGCTTACCGCTTCGGCTACCCTTTCTACTGCGAGCATCATAGCAGCTCTTCTCATATTCACCTTTCTTTTTATTGCCAGTTCATACACCTCATAGAAGGCCTTCTCCGTAATATCCCAAAGACTTCCATCAGAATGAAAAATTACCTTTATTCTCTTACTATGGTAAGACTCCACTAATTTCTTTAATCTAGACAAGAATCAATAGCTTTGATAGCTAACCTTTTACCATTTTCCACTGTTGGTTGTTCCCCTGTAAAATATTCAATAACTTTATAGCCTCTAATGTTATCAAACATTGCCGGCTTATCAGTTTCTTTACAATTTAAGATTTTTTCAACCCTCTTTCTTGAATCCATATCAGCACAATCCTTTTATTTTATTATAGCATTAATAAAAGCAAGTTTAATAGCCTGGCAATGTATCTACTTGATATTTCAAATATTTTTATTTACTAATTTATAATATTCCAAAGTAGTTCTTAGCATTATTAAAACATATGTTTTGGACCATTGTTCCAAGTAAATTGATGTCACTCTGAACTTCCCCATTTTCAACCCATATTCCAATAATGTTACAAAGTATTCTTCTAAAATATTCATGTCTGGTGTAGGAAAGAAAACATCTGGAATCAGTAGTCATGCCTATAAATCTACTAAGAAGCCCGAGATTGGCAAGCGCTGTTATCTGTCTGATTATTCCATCTTTTTGATCATTGAACCACCAGGCCGTGCCAAACTGTACCTTACCAGGAATACCGTCACCCGGGAAACAGCCAACAATTGAACCTATCACTTCATTGTCTTTTGGATTGAGACAATATAAAATAGTCCTGGGTAGTTCACCTGTTTGATCCATTGCGTCCAGTATTTTTGAGAGTGCATCTGCGAATGGTTGATCTCCTATTGTGTCAAAACCTTTATCTGGACCAAGAAGCTCCAGCATTTTTTTATTAACATCCCTAATGGCACCTATGTGAAGCTGCATTACCCAATTTCTACGCGCATATTCCTTTCCTAGAAACAAAAGTACTTGTGTTTGATACTTCATGACTTCTATTTGAAGCAAACTGCTACCTGAGAGAGCTTTATCAAATATTTTTGCTGCTTCGGTTTCGGTACCTTCCAAAAAAACCACTTCATCCAAAGCATGATCTGAAACCCTACATCCCATTTGGTGAAACTTATCAATCCTCCGTATTAATGCCTCCTTCAAATCATCAAATGAATTTATTGCTATTCCTGCTATCCTGGAAAGCTTCGCTATCCAATGAATAAAACTATCACTATCTATATCTATAACCTCATCGGGTCTAAAAGCCGGGACAACTTTAACGCCTAAATTAAAATCCTTTGCAATTTCCTTATGATATTTTAGAGAATCAGCAGGATCGTCAGTAGTGCAAATAGCTTTTACATTTGAACGTTTAATAAGATTTTTTACACTAAAATCATTACTTTTAAGCATGTCGTTACACTTATACCATATTTCTTCTGCCGTCTGAGATGATAACAGAGTTTTTATTCCAAAATATCTTTGGAGTTCTAAGTGAGTCCAGTGATACAGAGGATTTCCTACGCAAAAAGGTATAGACTCTGCCCACTTTAAGAATTTTTCCTTATCACTTGCATCACCTGTTATATATTTTTCTTTAAGTCCATTAATTCTCATAGCCCTCCACTTGTAATGGTCGTCTCCTAGCCACATCTCTGTTATATTTCTGTATTTCTTATTTTCGGCAATTTCCCTGGGGTCTAAATGACAATGGTAGTCAATTATAGGCATATCTTCTGCATATTCATGATATAAAATTTCTGCAGTTTTATTACTTAACAAAAAATCTTCATCCAGAAAATACTTCATAGTTTTTGATCCTTCCTAACATTATGATGCATAAAAATTCATAGTTTTATTGGAAGTACTTAGGTAAATACAGCTGACAATCAATATTGTTTTACACCTGAATATTTTATTAGCTTTAATCATAATTAGAAGTACAAAATTATATTTTATAATTATATCCAGGTAAGTATCCTATAAAAATTTAAATTAATTCCATAGATTCTTAAATACAATAATCTAATTTAGACAGTTTTCAATTTTATTTACCAGATGTTTTTGCTACAATAAATCTATAAATAATCCAAAAAATAAACTAATCCCTATTTGACCTTACCCCATTCTTCGGCCCACTTTTTATTATTATGATAGAACGTTCTATAAATTTTGTGCATTTAATTAAAATTATAATGTTATGTTATAATATTTTTTGGTAATTCAAAATAATTGTCTACTATTAAGTTTTATAAAAATTTTAAAAATAAAAATTCTTGTTTACTTAAATAGAAATTTTAAAACAATTAACTGAAAGGATATATATCTAATAAAAGAAAATCTGAGATTGCCGATATATATTATATATTTAAAGACCTGCGTAGATTGGAAAAGGAATATTTAAATAAGACTATAAAACTGTCAAATAAAGAGTACTTGATAGACAGAGATACACTTGTCCCAATAGCAGTTAAATATTTAAAATTGTTATAATAAATTAATAGAAATTTTGGATAATTTTTATATAAGGAATTTTAATTGTGGTGATGATAAAATCTTTCTTGGATTTATTTAAATTAGAAAACAAAGTTGCAGTAATATTGGGAGGTACAGGAGTTATTGGACAGGAAATAGCTTTAGGATTGGGAAAAGCCGGAGCAAAAGTTGCAGTCTGTGCCAGAAACATGGGCAAGATTAATAAAACAATTAATATATTGTCAAAATTCAAAATAAATTCCAAAGGTTACTATGTAGATGTAATGGAAAAGGAAAAAATAATAAAATGCAGAGACCAGATATATGCAGATTTTAATAAAGTAGATATACTGGTAAATGCTGCAGGTGGAAACTTGAAGGGAGCTACCACCAGTGATGAATTATCATTTTTTGATCTGGATATAAAAGAATTAAAAGAGGTAATAGATTTAAATCTTTTTGGTGGGGCAATACTTCCGGCTCAGATATTTGGAAGGAATATGGCACAAAATACTGGTGGAGGTTCAATTATTAACATTTCTTCAATGACTGCTTTTAGGCCTCTTACAAGGGTTCCCGGTTATTCAGCAGCAAAGGCAGCAGTTTCAAACTTTACACAGTGGCTTTCGGTGCATTTTTGCCAAAACTACAATAAAAACCTAAGAGTTAACGCAATAGCTCCTGGTTTTTTTTTGACCAATCAGAACCACTACCTGTTATTTGATAATGATGAAAAACTTACACATAGAGGCCAGCAAATAATATCCCACACTCCCATGGGAGAGTTTGGAAAGACTGAAGATCTCGTTGGAGCATGTATATGGCTTGCTTCAGATGCTTCAAGGTTTGTAACAGGAACAGTTATACTCATAGATGGTGGTTTTAGCGCATATTCAGGTGTATAGCTCTGCTTTATTAATATGTATGGTAATAATTTTTATTATTTAATTGAAGGAAAAATAAATGGGCAAACAGGATATTGGCCTTATAGGCCTTGCTGTAATGGGACAAAACCTTGTTCTTAATATGGAATCAAAAGGATATTCTATAGCTGTATATAACAGGACAGAGAGTCGTACTAAAAATTTTATTAAAACCAGAGCCAAAGGAAAAAATATAAAAGATACATACTCATTAAAAGAATTTGTCAGTTTACTTAAAAAACCTCGAAAAATTATGCTTATGATTAAAGCCGGAGATTCCGTAGATCAAAACATAGAAGCTCTTATCCCCCTTCTTGAACCCGGAGATTTAATAATAGACGGAGGCAATTCATTCTACAGGGATACTATTAGAAGGGAGAAATATCTTACTCGAAAGAATATATTATATATTGGTACGGGGGTTTCTGGTGGTGAAGAAGGAGCACTATTAGGCCCTGCTATAATGCCAGGGGGCAGCAGGGAAGCATACAATCTTATAGAGGATATTTTAAAAAAGATATCTGCTAAGGCAGAAGATGGTCTGCCGTGTGTATCATATATTGGTCCAAATGGTGCAGGGCACTTTGTAAAGATGGTGCATAATGGAATTGAATATGCTGACATGCAGCTAATTGGTGAATGTGTCTGGGTATTAAAAAAAGCTTTAGATTATGATGCAGAACAGATTGCAGAAATACTAAAAGATTGGAATGACCAAGACGATATATTATCCTCATATCTTATAGAGATAACTGGTCAGGGAATAAGGGAATTGGAAAAGGGAACCGGGGAGTATCTTATTGACAGGATTGGGGATATAACCAGAATGAAAGGAACCGGGACATGGACAGTCGCAAGCGCGCTGGAACTTTTAGTTCCCATACCTACAATAGCTTCGGCAGTTTTTTCTAGAGAGATGAGCCAGGACAAGGATTTAAGGTTAAAGATGTCAGAAAAACTAAAACCAACCTCGTCTGGATACAATGGGGATCCAAAAGAGTTTGCTGATATCGCTCATGATGCTCTATATATTGCTAAAATATCTTCGTATGCACAGGGATTTGCACTAATGGATGCAGCATCTAAAAATTATGATTGGAAACTATATATAGGAAGGATTGCACAGGGATGGAGAGCGGGATGTATAATACGCGCGCGGTTCTTATCCACAGCAGCTGAAGAATATAAAAATAACCCAAACCTACCCAATCTTATGGCAGCACCTATTTTCTCAAACTTTATAAATAAAAATCTTATTAGCTTAATAAAGTTTATTGAAGTTGCCCACCATGTTGGAGTACCAACTCCTGCTATGGATTGCGCTTATGACTATATACTGCAGATTGCTTCACCGATTATGATATCAGCCCAGGTGGCAGCACAGCAGAGAGACTTCTTTGGTGCTCACGGTTATTTTAAACTCATGAAAAACAGTCCTGAGATAGAGCTTAAAATTGATGGCTCTTACAGGGAATACCATACTGAGTGGATGCAAGAAAATCGTAAGGAAAAAGAAGTATAAAAAATTTGGATTTTTAAGGGAGGCTGGTATGGAAATCGAGCTTAGAAAGAACTGCAAATATTCTTTGGTGGTTCCAACAAGCATAGGTGTACGTCTTACACCAGATAACAGACAACCAGTTAATTGCAGTTCGACTTTTACAATTCAGACTACCAGTGCGGAAACCAATGTAGCAAGTGTTTCTTCCTATCTGGGTCTTCCAGTTAAAGTACTTACTACATTTGTTAAAGATAGTCCCATTGCAGCAATGATAAAAAGCAATCTTTTAAGTAGAAATATGGTTTATGAGGGAAAAGAAGTATTACAAGAAGATCCATGGGGTTACCGTCATCAATTCAATATTGCTGATAGCGGTTATGGTTTGCGCGGACCAAGGGTACATAATGATCGTGCTGGAGAAGTTGGACGCACGCTAAATGTTAATGATTTTGATCTGGAAAAAATTTTTAATATTGAAGGAGCTCAAATCCTTCACATGTCTGGTCTTATTGCTGCATTATCACCTGAAACAGGAAATTTTTGTCTGGAACTTGCTAAAGCTGCCAGGAAATATTCAACCAGGGTTTCCTTCGATTTAAACTATCGTGCTTCCTTCTGGAAAAACCGCCAAAGAGAACTTCGCAAAAATTTTTCAGAAATTGCAAAACTGGCAGATTTTCTTGTGGGAAATGAGGAAGATTTTCAATTTTGTCTTGGGATAAAGGGCCCTGAGGCTGGAGGAAAAGACTTATCTTCAAAAATTGACAGTTTCAAAGAAATGATAAAGCAGGTCAGGAAAAGTTACCCTAGTACTTCGGTTTTTGCTACAACATTAAGAGAAGTAGTAAGTTCAAACCGGCACCTATGGGGTGCAATAATGCTTGAGAAAGAAAACTGGCATATAGTAGAACCACGGGAGATTGAGGTTATTGACCGTATCGGTGGCGGGGATGGATTTGTAGGTGGGATGCTTTACGGGATCTTAAAGGGTTGGGAACCTGAGAAGTGTATACAATCTGGATGGGCTGCCGGTGCTTTTGTAGTAACCTTATTAACAGATTATGCAACACCTTATAGTGAAGAGCAAATATGGAATATCTGGAGTGGAAATGCAAGGGTAAAGCGGTAAAGGAATAAATTTTTATGAGATATATAGAAGATTTAAATGGAATAGATAAAAATAAGCTTAATAGTTTTATTTTTTCGATTTTAGAAGAAATAAATCCGGGTAAGAGAGTACTTGTGATTATTCCTGATTATACAAGAATTGATTTTACGGATAGGATATGTCCTCTTCTTATAGATATATTTATGAAAAAAGGTGTTGAAAAGATTGATTTTCTTAGTGCCGGTGGTACTCACAGAGCGATGACAGATTCAGAATTTCTGGTGAAACTTGGCTTAAGAAAAAAAAATAGGATTCTCTCTTTTTATAATCATAAATACAGTAACTTTTCCAGTCTTACTACTATTGGTAATATACCTGCTGAACTTGTAAAAGAAAAAACAAATGGCCAGCTTTTAACACCAATTCCTATTACTGTGAATAAATTAATATTATCCCACTACGACACTACTATTACAATTTCAGGAACAACTCCTCATGAGGCAAGCGGATATTCAGGAGGTCTTAAAATTTTTTTCCCGGGAATATCCGGTCCAGAGGTAATCGATTTGTTTCACTGGGCAGCAGTGCTTGTAGGAATACCAGAAATTATTGGCACAGTAGATAATAATGCAAGGGATATAATAAATGAAGGCTCAAAAATAATATTTAAATACATACAGAGTGAAGTATTTAATTTTAATATGGTTAATTCTGAGATAGGTGGTATCTTAATCCCGAATGGGTTATATGCAGATGAAGGTTACAATGGCCTTATAAGAACATACAGGGCAGCTGCTAAAACAAGTTCTAAAATTCATATAAAATATATTGATAGTTCTCTTGACCGGGTAGTTCAGGTAATTCCAAAGTGCTTTGATGAAATCTGGACTGCGGCAAAAGGTTCATATAAACTTCAAAGACCTGGTGTTATGGCCAATGGTGGAGAAATAATACTGTATGGACCGCACATAAATTTTTTTCATTCTGATAAGAAGATGGATGAAGAAATAAAGACAGTTGGGTATCACTGTAGAGATAAAGTTTGTAGCATTTTAAAATCTGGTATAAAAATAAGCAGAAATAGTGCTGCTCATCTAATAAATGCTGCTGGTTCTGGGTTTTTTGATCCAAAAACAGTAAAAGAGGAGATGAACTTTAAGTTAACTCTTGCAACTGGGATACCTGAAGAAGTCTGTAAATCAGTAAATCTTGGTTACAGAAATCCCGAAACAATTAGAAAATCTGACTTTTTAGGTTCTGGTAAGCTGTGGATAGAAGAAGGTGGAAAATATCTCTACGAACTAATTAAGAAAAGTAATACCAAATGAAATATAGTATAGTAGTATCAGTTTCGAAAAAAATATTCGGACTGATAATTTTCTGACTTCAGCACAATTTTAAAAAAAATTCACCCTATCAGGGTATTTTTAAAAATAAACCATTACAATTTGCATTTTTCTATACGGACAACTCCTCCTGGTTCAAGTGGTATGCGAATCCTATTTTTAAATCAAACTTAGCTTTGTCAGAATTATGCTTATCCTGCCATGCAGGGATCCTGCTTAATAATATTCCGCTATCAGATATACTGCGTTTTAAGCACCGGCCATTTAAAACACTAAGCTCAATAGCTGCAATATTTAACAAACTTACATGCTTTTTAGTATATTTTATTTCAAAACTTTCCAGCAGCCTTCTTGATCAGAGGACTAAAATGCCTCTCATTCATTAATTTTTCCCTGAGATGACAGAATTAAGATTTATTATAAAGTTAGATATGGCTAACTTATTATAATTTACAGTCAGTTCAGCTGATTTGCACTGTATCAAGATAAGAAATATATCTGTGACATAAAGATTTTTAAAGGGAGAAATGTATGAAGAAGATTCTGGACATTAAGGGATTATTACATTAGTTGATGGTAACAGCGCATCTATCCGGATAGCAGTGGATATAAAAAATATGGTGGAACAGATAAGATCAGGGAAATTACCTGCTACCAGACAACTGGATAGTCCCGGACTTGTTAAAATAGCAAATGAAATATTCCTTAATGCTAAAATCAGAGATGTTATGGTTTTATTAAACAGGATAAAAGGCGAAGAAGTAGAAAGTTATATAAAGGGAAAACTATTAAAGAATGGAATAGAACCCATAGGAACGATTTATGATGATGCTTCAATCGCCCTGTCCTGGCTGAAGGAGGAACACATTAAGTATGACAAAACAAATATAAACCTGGAAAGAGTAATTAAAAAAATTGGATGAATCGGGTCAGAATTCATAAGCTCTTATATTATTTTTAATTACAATTAGCCCGAAATGACTAAATGCCATGTTTAATAAATCAATAATGATATAAACAGCAGCCTTAATTATTCCTGTTTTTTATCACTTCTTAATATCCCATTTTTTAAGATATGCAGTCTGGCCTAAAGTAGAACCACGTTTTATCTCTTCTCGAACCCGGTTTTCTTTTTCCAGTACATCGATAGCCCGGTTTGCTATCTCCATGGCACTGTGGCGTGGAACAACTATGATTCCGCTTTCATCGCCGATAATCCAATCCTCCGGCTCAACTTTTCTTCCGCTAATTTTAATTGGCGCATTTATTTCTCCGAAACCTTTTGGCTCTCCTGCTGTTGGTGTAAAATGCCGTGCATAAACCGGGAATTTAAGCTTTCTGATATCATCTATGTCCCTTACAGCTCCATCAATTACCACACCCACTACACCTTTACTTATACAGCTGTGCGTCGCCAGTTCACCCCATACAGCAATTTCCCCCTGGCATGCATCAACAACTATAACATCTCCCGGCCCGGCATGGTCAATTGCCTGGACCGGCGCACTCCAATCACCATTATAAGTTCTCACCGTAACAGCGCGCCCGGCAAATTTTAGCTCTCCAGGATTGCCGACCCAGACCGGCTTCAAACCACTAAGCTCACCGTTACGGTGCATAGCATCGCTTATGTTAGCTGTACTCAATTTCATAAATGCTTCCAGAAGATGGTCTGAATCATATTTTACGAACTCTTTGCTTGCCATAGGTTTTCCGGACTTCAGAGATTTTATAATTTTTCGGACCGATTCTTCCGGACTTGCAGCCTTATAAAGAGAACCTCCAATAATAATTATGCTGGCTCCGGCTTCCCAGGCAAGGACTGCAGTCTCGCTATTTAACCCCCCGGCGGCAGATATAATTGCTTTGCCTGAGATTACCCCTGCGATTTTACCCACCATTTCTATAGGCTTGATTCCCATTACCTGCTGATCGAGCCCAACATGTATATTGATTATATCAACTCCCATTTCTTCCAATTCAACAGCACGTTTTACCGGATCAGTCACTGAAATCATATCTGCGGCAGTCCTAACACCGTATTTTTTTGCTGCCAGCACTGCCTCACTGATACATGTATCCGGCGAGCAGCCCAGTATGAAGACAATATTGGCGCCAGCTTTTGCTGCAATCTCAACTTCAGTAGCGCCAGCATCCATAGTCTTCATGTCAGCGCATATGGTTAACCGGGGGAATTTCTTCCGTATCTCGCGAACTGCATTCATACCCTCGGATTTTATTAGTGGGGTTCCAATTTCAACCCAGGCCCTGGATTCATCACCAGCTTCTTCCAGAATTCCTTTGACTGCTTCTTCGGCTATTTTAACCGCTCGCGGTAGATCAACCAGGTCCAGAGCTATCTGTATAAACGGTATGCTCGATTTACCTTTTTGTTTCTTGCCCATATTAATTAGAACCTCCTGTTACATTAATTTATAGCCCTTTTTTTGATTAATTAAAAATATTTTAAAAACTAATTTTAATTATCTGACCCACAGTCGATACAGTCGTATTATTCTTTCAATTCAGATGTGCAGTATGAACAGCGTGTAGCATTTATATCAATTACTGAAAAACAGAAAGGACATTTTTTGGTTGAGATCTTTTCCTCTTCTTTCTTCTTTAATCTACTTACAGCCTTTATGATGAAAAAAAGCACCAGAGCAATTATCAGAAAACTAATAACTGCATTAATGAATATCCCATAATTTAGTGTTACTGCTCCTGCTTCACGGGCCGCGTCGAGTGACAGGTATGGGCCGGAAGCAGCTCCCTCTCTAAGCACTGCAAAGAGGTTAGAAAAATCAGCACCTCCCAAAATAAGTCCTACTGGCGGCATCATGATATCACTAACTAAAGAGTTAATAATAGAAGCAAAGGCAATGCCTATTATTATACCTACAGCCATGCTTACTGCATTGCCCCGGGTTATAAATTCTTTAAAATCTTTC
>CAZLXJ010000080.1:0-15911 GCA_964563645.1 uncultured Actinomycetota bacterium
CATGATTATGATATATAAACAACCATATATATACAAAATTATCTCCTGTATTTTATTAAAAAATTGGATTTATGTGACATACATACCGAAATGGCTGGGGAGAGAGGATTCGAACCCCTACTATACGGTCCAGAGCCGCATGTCCTACCTTTAGACGACTCCCCACTATTGAGCGTTAATATGCTACCAGAAAATGTGAAAAGAGGCAAAGTATTAAGGCTCACATGATATCAATATTATTTAAGATACACCCGGATATTTCTTTGTTATTTTGCTATGAGGGTTGATATTATAAAAAAAAACCAAATCTGTTAAAATAAACCTTGATATATATTTTTAAGAATACACCATAGATATATCTGCTTAAATATCAAATAAGCTTTCAGATGGGATATTTTTGAAGGGAGAAAGATGATTATTGGAATTGGAAATCCAGGAAGCACATCGTTAAAAATTAAAATAATAGATATAAACAATAAGAATGAGATAAAAGTTCTGGGTGAAGCCAATATAGATAAGATAAAGACCAGGGGAGAATCAAATTTTACCCACAGGATAAGGCAAGGGCCTTTAAAAAAAGAGGCCATCAGGATATCCGGTTTTGATAGGGGAATTAAATATATACTGAAATGGTTTGAAAAAAACGGTGTGATTGAAAGCATAAAAGATATTGAAGCTATGGGCTTTAAATGTGCCCTTGGCGAAAGAAACGGTGCCAATATTCTGACTCCTAAAATACTGGAGGAAATGGAAAGATGTCTTTTTGTGGCTCCTGCGCATAACAGTTCCTATATAGAGACTATAAGTGTATTCTCCAGGATCCTTGACGTGCCAATGGTAGGGGTATTCGAGCCTTCATTTTACTGTACTATTCCAGAATACAGGCGGATATCAGGTCTTCCGTGGGAGTGGGAGGAAAAAGCTAATATAAAAAAGCATGGTTTTAACGGATCCTCCCATAGATATATGGCAGCGATGGGCTTTAAGCTCATGGGTAAAGAGGATATTAACCTTATAACAGTTCACCTTGGTGGCAGCAGTTCCATTACTGCTATTAAAAATGGTGAATCAGCAGACACGAGCATGAATTTTTCACCTAATTCGGGATTACTTCAGAGTTCCAGGATAGGAGATGTGGATGGTACCGCACTTCTTTACGCTATGAAAAAAATTGGATTGTCAATAGAACAGGCCCAGGATGGGATTTCACATAATGCAGGTCTTATGGGCATTGCGGGAATAGGTACTGGCGACATGTGGGAAATAATAAAAGCCGCTGACAGGGGTAATGAAAGAGCAAAGATGGCGGTTGACCTTTATATAGACGGCATAAGGAAATATATAGGTGCTTTTTCAACTGTTCTTGGAAGTGTTGACTGTATATTATTTGGTGGCAGCATAGGTGAAAATAGTATATTGATAAGGAAAAGGAGCCTGGAGAACATGGATTATATGGGAATAAGGCTTGATCTTGCAAGAAATAGGGATCTTAACGGGCAGCTTGGCCTGATATCTTCAGATTATTCAGTAGTCTCCAGGGTAAAAATATTTATAGTACCCACTAACGAAGAAGTTGTAGTTGCTAATTTCACTAAAAAAGTTGTAGAGAAGGGAAAGGACCTTGCACCGGAAGAGATGGTTTTCAGGCTGTAAGATTGGCAGCCAGGTTATCATCTATTTTCAATAAGTTTCAGGTATTTATTCTGTTTGTTGAAATCTGGTACCCCAGTATTTCCATTGTGCGAAAAAGAGGCGGGCTTACTTTATTTGAGATAGATAATTAATTATATGCATACCGAAACTTGTAAACTCTGTAAATTAAGAAAAAACTAAAGAAAAAATCTATAATAATATTGAATCTAATGATAAGTCATGGGTATTTTGAACATAAATGCGGGTTAAAATAGATCTGTTTTTCCTTCCTTTTATATTTCTTTTCTGTTGTAAATCCTTATTTTCTAGTATTATCGTGCTGTTTTAAAATTAATATTGGCTTTTTTATTGGTTTTTATCAATAGGTTTTCATTGTTCTGATAACCCGCCGAACATGCATATTTCCACACACTTTAGTATGTGTGAGTACCTACATTGTCAGTAAGTACTTCTATCAACCGCAGGGCAGAGGCACTCTATGGGAAAAATAGGACCTGCCGAAGGCTCATTTTAATCGGTACCGAAAATCAATAGCCCGGGGTAGAGCGTTGATGCCTGATTCAGATAGTGTTTATGGTTCATAGGAGTATATGGCAGAAAAGAAAGGGACTCTATCAAAAGACCAAAAGATAGATTTTGTACCTAAAGTAACTCCGAATAATCTTTATTATCCAATAGCTTTCATTAAAAAAATGTATAAATGTTATTTGTGATAAGCCAATGACTAAAATTCTGGAAGAAGCATAATACTTTTGCAATCTTAGATTTAAAAACTATACCAGTTGTGTTTGCGATAACTTTTACCTATACTGATTATCAAATGGTCAGGCGGGCCAGGGAAATTATAAAAAAGGTGGAGCTATTGGGAAGGTAAAAAATATTAGTAGGATATTCGCGGGTATGGTTACCGAAACCTTTAAAAAAAGTAGGTTCAAAACAGGGAGTGCATTATGGAAGGCAAAACCTAAACTGAGGAGATATAGTCATGTGCGGCAGACCCTGGTACTCATATATAAAATATTTACAATTATGTTACAGGACTTTAGATGTATGAAGTCCCTACCGATCTAAGTATCTTTATACCCGGGAAGATACTGGACTATTATAGAAATTTATTGGTATATTATTCAAATGTCTTAGATTCTAAGTTAAGAACTGGGCCAAAAATTGGGGTAATTCCAGGGAATTGGTTATAAGAGGCATTCTGCATGAACACTAAATTATAAAAATGGTTTAATAGTTAATTGGGTCAAGTAAAATGAATTCAAGAGAGAGAATAATAAGAGCACTAAATAAGAATAAAAAATATCCCGTATATATAATGGGTATTGATATAGGTACTTCAAATGTAAAAGCCGGGCTTTTTAATATAAATGATTTGCGGATAGATTGTATGCTTACCATTCCGTATAACGAACATTTAAGAGAAAATTGCCTTGAAATATGGAATAAGACTAAAGAAGTAATAACTAAATTATCTGATAATATAAATGATAGTAGTCTGATAGCAGCTGTTGGCTTATCAGGTCAGATGCACAGCACAGTTTTTTACGATAAAGCAGGCAATGTACATGACAGTATTGTAAGCTGGCAGGATCACCGGTGCGACCATATATTAAAAAAATATGGCGGAAGGTCGACTACGGATTTTATGAATAGTATTGTAAAATCTATAAATCTTGAAGAACTTGGAATCGATAGGATTCCAAGTGGTTATATGATATCAACACTTTTTTACCTGAAGGAAAACGATAAAAGGTTTTATAAAAAAATCGGACATGTAACACTTCTAACTGACTTTATTAGAGGCAAATTATTAGAAAAATATGATTTTAAGACAGACCAGACTAATGCTGGCAGTACAGGGATGTTTGATATCAGGACCTATAAATGGAAAAGTGATTTATTGAAAGTAATGGATATTTCCATAGAACTGTTGCCTGACGTATGTAAGACATCCGATGTTATGGGTTATACGGGGGAAGTTATAAATAAGATGCTTGGATTCAGGAATAGTATTCCTGTTATTTGCGGCGGTGGCGACAATCAGATTTCTGTTTATGGTAGCGGGGTTGATTTTTTAGACACTTCAACACATTTAAATATCGGTACCGGCTCGATGATATCGAGACAGGTAAAAAAATTTAAAAAGATCAGTGGTATCGAAACAAGGTGTTACATAAATAAAAATTATATTCAGGTTGGGGCAAGTCTCGGTGGAGGTAAGAATTATAAATTTTTAAAAAAACAGGTTAAATTGGATTACAGGGAAATGGATATACTGGCATCTATGGTTCCACCGGGATCCAGCGGTCTTATATTTAATACGGGACCTACTAGACTGGATAACAGTAGAAATTCCGGGTTTTATGGAATTGTAAAAAATAATAATTCAGCAGGAACTAAGTCCAGGGCTGTAATGGAGGGTGTTTTAGCTGATTTATTGAGCTTTTATAAAAAAATCGGTGAGGAAAAAAGCGACTATATTATCTGTAGCGGAGGTGGAATGATTAATAGTAAAACATGGCCGCAGATTGCAGCAGATATGTTTGGCAAGACAGTAAAGGTGACAAGATTTGAGGGAACAATTTTAGGTTCTGCTCTGCTTGCTGCAGGATCGATGGGTATTGATATAAGTTATAATAAATTGTTTGATTTGGAGTATGGATATAAAGAATTTAAACCGGATGCAAAAAATAACAGGTTTTATAATAGTATAAACTGGTGCCGATAACAGGGTTTCATACCAAAAATCCTTTTGGCTTTTTAAGGATATAATTTTATAGAATTACAGGAGAGATAATGAAAGAAAAAGATGAAGTAATTAGAGCAATTGAGTTTAAGAAACCTGATTATATTCCAGTGTGGTTTATTAATAAGGATGTTGAAAAGGGAGATATAGCAAACTACTGGTTGTTTCCTCTGGGCAAGGGAGAGACAACGGAATGGGGTTATGAATTTACACATTCAACCCGGGATGATGGGACTATGGGTATGCCCAGGGACCCGTTAATCCCGAACTGGGAAGACCTCGAGAATTATAAATTTCCTGACCCGGATTCTGAAAAAAAATACAAAGGGATCGACCAATTTAAGGCAGATAATAAAGATAGATACCAGATTGCATCACTGGGAATTACAGGATTTAATACATACTTTTTTTTAAGGGGTTTTCAAAACGCCCTGGTTGATTTTGCCCTGGAAGATGTAACAGGAATAGCCCTGCTTGATAAAATATTTGATATTGAAAATGCTGTTATAAGGAGTGCAATAAAATATGGTTTTGATGGAATAATGTTCTATGATGACTGGGGAATCCAAAAGGGTCTTATGATATCTCCGGAAATGTGGAGAAAAATATTCAAACCTAGATACAGAGACCAATTCAGGCGAATACATGATTATGGTATGCATGTATGGTTTCACAGCTGCGGGGATATAACTTCAATTATCCCGGATTATAATGAGATTGGCGTCGATGTTATGAATATATCACAGCCTAATGTCGTTGACATAGATAAGATATCACAGCTTTTAAAAGGTAAGCAATGTTTTCTGGTGCCCATAAGCTACCAGACGGTATCCATAAAAGGTACCCCTGAGGATATAAGAAGAGAAGCTAGAAGACTTTATAACAAGTTGGGCACAGAGGATGGGGGCCTTATTGGTTGGATTGAGGAATACAGTTCTGTTGGGATGTCGGATAGAAATTATAATGCATGTATAGATGCTTTTGCTGAAATAAAATTAACTAGACGGGTTTTAAATGATGACCGCTCTGTAAAAAAATAATTATTTTTGATTAATAAATGTCAGTAACTGTAAAATATGCAAATTTGTAGATAAAGATAACAGCAGGGTCATTATCTATTTTCAATAAGTTTCAGGTATTTATTTATTCTGTTTATTGAAGTCTGGTATCCCAGTATCTGCATTGTATGGAAAAGGGGTGGGCTTACCTTATTTGCCCAGAGTGCTATTCTTAAAACCTCTGCAAGCTTCCTGAAGCTTATCTCCATTTCCTCCGAAACTTTTCTCAGGGCATTCTCTATTCTGTAAGAATCAAAATTATCCTTTAGCGGTGTTATACTTGATAATATATTAGAGAGGACCGCAGGTGCATCTATTAACTTTTTATCAAAATATCCGGCCATCTCCTGACTGTACTCTATTTCAGTAAAAAATGGCATCACCCAATCCAGGCTTTCATTGACTGTTTTTATCCTCTCCTTTATAAGAGGGGTTATCATTTTTACTGTCTTTTCTATGTCCAGGTTATTTCTCTGGACCCTTTTTTTGTCTATATGCTTTTCTATTACCCCTATTAGCATTTCTTCCAGTTTTCTGTCGGAAGTTTTTCTTATGTAGGTGGCATTCATCCACAGAAGTTTTTGATAATCGAATCTGGCTTTCTTTTTGTTTATATTCTCCAGTGAAAATCTATCTACAAGCTCTTCTGCAGAAAAAATGGTAGATTTGTCGTCATAGGACCATCCAAGCAGGGCTATGTAATTGACTATAGCTTCAGGGAGAAATCCCTCATCCCTGTATGACCCTACGGATATAGCGCCGTGCCGTTTGGAAAGTTTATGGCCGTCACTGCCCAGTATCATCGGGAGATGGGTAAATACCGGCGGTTCCATTCCGAGGGCTCTGTACACGAGTATCTGTTTTGGCGTATTGGAAAGGTGGTCCTCTCCTCTTATAACGTGTGTTATTTTCATAAGGATGTCATCAATAGCAGCAGAAAAGTTGTAGGTCGGCAGGCCGCTGGACCGGAGTATAACATAATCTTCAATAGTATTTGAACTGACAGAAATATTTTCGTAGACCCTATCACTGAATTCAATAATCTCACTATCAGGTATTAGCAACCTTACTGCAAAGGGTTGTTTATTTTTAATCTTTTCTTTTATCTCTTCATTTGTAAGAGAGAGGCATCTGCGGTCATATTTAAAAGACATACCCCGGTCTTCGGCAGCCTTTTTTCTTTCCTGCAGCTCTTCCGGACTGCAAAAGCACCTATATGCCTTTTTATTATCTATAAGTTTTTGTGCATACTTTTTATATGTTTCGGCCCTCTCTGACTGACGGTAGGGACCATAAATGCCTCCAATATCCGGACCTTCATCCCATTCTATACCGAGCCAGCGAAGTGAATCAAGTATAGGCCTTACTGCCTCTTCCATATGTCTTGCACGGTCTGTATCCTCTATGCGGATTATGAATATTCCATTATTTTTTCTCGCATAAAGCCAGTTAAAAAGTGCCGTTCTGGCACTGCCTATATGGAGGTATCCTGTCGGGCTGGGTGCAAACCTTACGCGTATTTCATTTGTTTTTATTTCTTTCATATTCGTCATGGATTAACCCAGATTGTTATTTTCCTTATAGGCTCAACAGGCTGGTCCCACATGGGATCCTGCCTGTGCGTATATCCTGAAGGAACTTCACCATATACTTCATTTTTATATTCTATATTATTATAACCTGCTTCAACAAGTATATGATTTGCCTCCCCTATCGGCATAAGTGCTACCATCGGCATTATTGGCATTGCATCTTCCGGTATCGGCATCTGTACTTTTGGTTCCTGTCCATATCTATATTCTTTCATCTCGATCTGTTCTGGAGGAGTAAAACGGTTTGGGAGCATATACTCGCCTGTATCCTGATTTCTTACTACCTGGACATTGATTATATCTTCCTGGGGCCTCGCAAAATCTTCTACGGGAAGCTTTTTTGTAGCTTCTTTCATAAATAGGTTCCATATCATGGCAGGGTGGGCACCTCCCTGGACTCTCATATCATGTATATTTTCCATCTTTACATTCTTTTCCGGATAACCCATCCATACGCAGGCCGCAAGGTTGGGGGTAAATCCTGTAAACCATGCGTTTTCTGCTTCCTGAGTGGTGCCTGTCTTTCCGGCACAGGGCCTGTCTTCCAATCTTGCCCTTGTGCCTGTACCCCTGAGCATAACCTGCTGCAGTATCTCTATTGCCCTGTAAGCATTTATTGGTGATAGTACCTGACTGCTTTCACCCTGATGCTCCTCCATAACAGTGCCGTCATTGTCAACAACTTTAAGTATGGCTACCGGGTCGTTTCTTATGCCATAGTTTGCCAGCGTAGAGAAAGCTGCACAGACTTCGAGGGGCGATACACCGGTAGTCAGGCCGCCGAGGCCTATTGCAGGGTAGGGATTTAATGGTGTTTCTATACCCATATCCATTGCAATCTTTGCAGTGCCATAGCCCCCTATGTGCATAATCAGCTGTGAATATACTACATTGACTGATTTTACTGTTGCTTCCAGTACAGTCATTTCATTTATTTCATAACCTGCATTATTGTAATTGCCCACTTCCCATGGTTCGCTCCCAAATATGTCGAATATCACGGTCCCGTTGGGATTGAAAGTTATAAGAGGGGTTATACCCTGTTCCAGGGCTGATAAAAGTGCAAAAACCTTAAAGGTGGAGCCGGGCTGTCTTTTTGCCTGCGTGGCAAGATTAAATTTCATTTCCGAGAAATCCTTTCCACCGACCATGGCCTTTATGTATCCTGTTTTCGGATCCATGGCCACAAGTGATGATGCGGGATCCTCGGGATCGGGAAGGACTTCAATTATGGCGTTTTCAGCATATACCTGCATTTCAGGATCAAGTGTTGTATAGATCTCAAAACCTCCCTTGAAAACCCTTTCTACGCCATATCTTGAAATAAGCTCCTGTTTTACATATTCAACAAAATAAGGAGCAAATCCCTTTTCGGTCTCCTCTCTTGACCTCTGAGTGATTACAGGCTGCTTGATTGTCTCTTCATATTCATCCTGGTTTATGTAATCCAGCCTGAGCATATTAGAAAGTACGAGATTACGCCTTTCAATGGCCGCTTTTTCATCAATATACGGGGAGTTCAGGTAAGATTGTAAGAGTCCGGCAATCATGGCGCATTCAGAAAGGTTCAGGTAACCGGCGTCTTTGTCGAAGTAAATATTTGCTGCAGCCTGAACACCGTATGCGCCCTCGCCGAAATACACGGTATTGAGATACATCTCAAGAATCTCGTCCTTTGAATATATCTGCTCCAGCTGATATGCAAGGATAATTTCTTTTATTTTTCTTTCATATGTTATTTCATATTTTTCTTCAGGCATATATACATTTTTTACATATCCCTGTGTGAGGGTGGTAGCGCCCTGCTCTATGTCTCCGGATACGATATTTATTATAACGGAGCGCATAATACCTTCGATATCAAAGCCCCTGTGCTGGTAAAACCTCTCATCTTCTATTGCCAGTACTGCATTTATTAGATTTCTGGGAATTCGGTCCAGGCTTACAAGTTCGCGGTTCTGCTCACCGTGGAATGTAGCGATAAGTGTGCCGTCGGCTGCGTATATCTTTGATGTAAGGGCAGATTCGGTAGGCGTAAAGTCTTCTATGCTGGGAAGATCCTTTAGAAATTGGTTTACCGACTGCAGTACAAACATTGCAAAACCGGAGAATACAATTACGGAAAAGAGATTAATAGCTGCAACTAAAGCAATGATCCATGTGACCACCCTGAATAATCTGCCACGTCTATTTATATGCTTTTTTCTTATTACCGACATCAACCCGTCTTTTTAGGGTTATAAATAATAAAGTCCTGTTTGTTTTTCCAAATCTTAAATCTTACCAGATTTTTTAAAAATATAATATACGTAAAATCAGGCTATAGAGATAATAATAAATATCCCTGTACTCCAATCCAGAAATTATGTTTATAATATATCATATAAGTCCTGTGATAAAAAAAGGCAAAAATTATAATATTTATAAAAATGGAAAAAATACTGGTGTTAAAAAATTCAGCTATATTTTATCCTGTTCTGGTCTTTATTATATTCATATTCCTGCCGGTATTTTTTATATCCTGCAGAACAGGTATTGGAGAAGAATCTGGCAGTCCGGTAGTTGTAACAGTGGTAGAGACAGTGACAGAAACTATAATAGAGACAGTAGAAGTAGAAAAGACCTCCAGATACACCTTTGATATATTGAAGGAGATGGCTGTTTCCGGAAATTATATAGGAGAACCAGCATCCGGGCACAGACTTGCATTTGCAAATGCTGACAGTTCCCTCCCTTACTGCAGTCTGGTGGAGGAGGGTATACGCGGCCATTGGGAAAAGGCAGGAGGAGAAGATGAGAATTTATTTATATTCGATAATAAATCCAGCGGTGAAGCAGCCTTAATAAATGCGAAAGCAGTATATAGAGAAAAACCCGAAGTATTTCTGGAATTTCAGATAGACCCATATATCAATGCAGTGATAGGGAAAGAGGCAGCCGAAAATGATACCTATATTATTGCAGTAGAAGTGCCGGTTTTTGGTTTTCCGCTTATGGGTATAGATAATTACAATGCCGCTGTTCTTGCAGGAAACATCGCGGCAGGGAAAGCATTGTCTGAATGGGGGACTTCAGAGGAAATTGATATGATAATTTATCTTAATTCTTCAAAATCAGAGGACAGGACAGAAATAAGGATTCTTGGTTCAAAAGAAGTTTTATCAAAAGAATTTGGAGATATTGCAGATGAAGGATCGGGCAATACGAAAGCATTGATGCCGGATGATGTCATAACCGGTGATGATGCAGAAAAAACAATAACAGGTATTTTACAGGATAACCCGGAAGCCGGGAGGATAATCGTCTTCTGCCTCAATGATGATGTTGCAGAAGGTGTATACAATTCTGCGGTAAAAACGGAAAGATGGGATCCAGATAACTGGATCATTGTCTCACATGGCCTGGATAACAGGGGAAGGGAGCTGGTAAGGTCCGGTATTATTGATGCTGCAGTGGCTTATTTCCCTGAAAATTACGGCATATACCTGATTCCAGCAGCTATTGCGCATATGTACGGTAATCCTGTGCCTCCGTATATTTTTATGGAAAATACTGTAATTACTCAGGATAACATAGATCTTTATTATCCGGAGTAATTGTACAAACAAAAGTTCATACAGGCAGACGTTTCGGACAGTCAAGCTGTGGATAATATTTGATTGTCAATATGTTAAAATCTTATATATTGATTTATACAACCTGCAAAGGGTTTATAAATTTAATGTAAGGGTGTTTTCTGGCAAACAAGAAGCACTGCATCATGTTCTATTTTGGAATAAGTAAAGAAAGTGACAGGGTATCTAATTATAAATTATCTTTAAAATTAAGCAGGATTTGTGTTAATATATTGCACTGTAAAATTTTAATTATAAGGATTTAATTATAGATTTAAAAATTATTAAATATTTGCAGGAGGATAAAGGAGTGGCTAGTATTAAGAAAAGATTATTTATTGCTGTTGTGCCTTTATTTTTTTTATTTATTCTGATTCTGGGTATGCCGGCTTTCATCTTTGCCCAGGAAGACGGGTCAGATGCCGGAAAGGATACCGAGGACCAGGAACCGGAAACTCTCGATTTTGATATTGTATACAATGAAGTAAGCGGCCTGGGCTCAGAAGGAGAATTATTTGAATTTGAAGTAAGTGTAACCCTTGATGCTGAAGAAGAAAAATATTTTGATATAGTTGAGGAGTATCCACCGGGATGGTCGATGGATATAAATCCCGGGTCAAAGTCAATAGATATACCGGTAATCAAGTTGAAACCAAATTCTGCGGTAACATTGAAAATAATCTGCAAGCCGCTGACCGAACAGGAGCCCGGAGAATATGCTTTTAAGATTTCTCTTAAATCTGCAGAAGAGGAAGATATGCTGGAGGATTCTGTTGAATTTACAGGGATAGTAAAATCTGAGGGTAGACTGGAACTTTTAACTTCAGCTGAGAGGCTTAACACAGATGTAAGGCCCGGAAGGGAAAATATTTTTACCCTTGTTTTGAAGAATACGGGTTCCGCCCCTGTTGAGGATATAAACCTGAGCTCATCGGGAGAACCTGAAGGGTGGCAGATAGATCTTAAAGACAATGTCGATGTTCTTTCTGTAGATGAGGAGCTTGATGTAGAAGTTACCATAAAACCGCCGGAAAGGACCATTGCTGGAAATTACAGCATAAGCTTTAACGCATCAAGCGAAGAAGGATATGACAGCCTGGAGATCAGAACAGTAGTAGAGACTCCTGTCATATGGAAGATAGTAGGGATAGGACTTATAGCTGTTGTGATAGCGGGGATAGCAGTAATATTTGAGAGACTTGGTAGAAGGTAAGGCAGGTAAGCTTTACGGATAATGCTTTTAGATTACCCTGCAGAAGACTGTTCCGATGATATTTCATGTTACTTTTGCAAATTTACCTTTAAGGATAATTTCTTCACAGGCGGTCGATTTATAAAATTAATAATAGATGCATGTCAGGGGAATACCCATTTTAATATATTTTTACATTAATTTATTCAAGAATTGTAATTCTAGAATTATAATTATATAAATTATAAGATAACCAAAACCGTTATCTTAAAAACAAAAGGATACGGTGTTGAAGGTTTTGGTATACAGGGAAGTTGATTTTTTAAAATAAAGATATTTATCATGAAGCGTAAAACAGTATTACTTACAAATGATGACGGTATTGGTGCCGAAGGAATCTATTCGCTTTTCAGGGCATTTAAAGAAGATGGAAATTTTGATATAAAAATAGTAGCACCGGAAAGGGAAAGCAGCGCTGTCGGCCATGCCATTACTGTGTTCAGGCCCATATCTGTAAGGGAGGATTATCAGGACGGAAAATTTTTTGGATTTGCAGTTGACGGTACTCCTGCTGACTGTGTCAAGCTTGCAGTAGGCGCCCTTCTTGAGGAACGCCCCGATATCTTGATATCAGGAATAAACAGGGGCGGCAATCTTGGTGAAAATGTAATATATTCAGGAACAGTTTCAGCTGCCACTGAAGGAACGGTCTGCGGGATCTCGTCTGTTGCAATATCTGTTGATGATGTAAAAAATCCAAATTATGGGCACGCTTCCTTATTTGCAGTAAAAATAGCTTCGAAGATCCTTAGTATCGGAGGGCTCCCGGAAGGCACTCTTTTAAATATCAATGTGCCCGGAATTGACCGGGAAAGGATAAAAGGGACAAAAATAACGGTGCAGAGCGACATTGGCTTCAGGGATAATTTTGTAAGAAGGCAGGACCCCAGGGGAAGGGATTATTACTGGATGGATGGGGAATTCTTAGAGAGGAATATCAGTAATGATTCTGATTATAAAGCAGTTAAAAGCGGATATGTCTCGGTTACTCCAATACATTATGATATGACAGATTATAAGTCACTGGACTATTTAAAGTCCTGGAATATTGAAGAGTTGAAATAAAATACATTATTATCGCCAGGGTGATTAATGGAAATAAATAAGACACAATTTATAAGTGATATAAAGGTAGGAGATGCTGTCGATTCTTTTTTTATAATTTCTGAAAAGCAGGTAAAAAAGAAGAAAAACGGGGAAGATTACTGTACTGTTGTACTGCAGGACAGAGAGGGGACGCTGGAAGGTGTTATATGGACCGAAGTATTTTTAAAGGCAGGTAGCTTCCTGGAAGGCGACCTTGTAAAAATAAAGGGAGTGGTAAGGGAATACAGGGGAAAGAAGCAAATTGTCGTTAACCTGATGGAAAAGATTGAAAAAGATGGTTGCGAAAACCTTTCGGATTTTATCAGGACTACAGATAAAGATATAAATAAGATGCTTGAAGAAATACTGGCATTTATTGATAGTATAAAGAACAGCTATCTAAAAAAACTTCTTAATAATTTTATGGCTGACAGGGATTTTGTTGAGGGCTACAGGTCTTCTACGGCAGCAGTCAGGTATCACCACGCATATCAGGGAGGGCTTCTCGAACATACCCTAAATGTTGTAAAGATATGCAGCATGCTTGCAGGAATTTATGATAATATAAACAGGGATCTTTTGATTGCAGGGGCGGTGCTCCATGATATCGGCAAGATAAAGGAGTATTCCTCCGGGATAACACTTAAAATGACAAACAGCGGAAGGCTTCTGGGCCATATTGCCATTGGTTATGGGTGGGTTATGGAAAAAATAAGGCAGATCAAGGGTTTCCCGGAAGACCTTTCAGACAGGCTGCTGCATATAATACTCAGCCACCACGGTTATTATGAATTCGGTTCGCCAAGGCGTCCAAAGATACTGGAGGCATTTGTTATATACCATGCAGATCATCTGGATGGGGATATAGGCGGATTTAACGTAATCCTTGAAAATACAAGTGATGAGAACGAATGGTCGGAGTATGCCAGAAATTTTGAGAGACATGTATTTGTAAAGAAAATGGATCTTGAAGAAGACAGCAATAATAAAAAGACGGGTAAAAACATTAGAAGCCGTAGTAAAGAGAAGGACTCTTCTGAAGAAGATTCCGATCAGGCCGGATTATTTTAGTTCCAGTGTCTTTTAATAGTATACTTTTTTCTATTCATTATATTTGATTATTATAAAATTTTAATATAATAAATTAATAAATACTTAAAATTAAGTTAAATTTTTTAAAATAATTTAGGTCAGATTTAAAATAACATTGTAAAATATATGAAGACAATCTTTCTAAAAATTTTATTTTTGATTAATTATTAAGAAGGCTTTTTTTATGAAATATAGTGGTAGATATAAGTTATTTAATTTAAATAATATTAATACATATCCAATAAAAACAAGGAAAAATAAGGTAAAAGTTGAAGATCTCATAAGTCCGGAAGATATAAAAAAGTTTGCTTTTGAGATAAAGAAGGAGACAAAAAAGGATATTAGACTTATTGCAGTTAAAATTTTGGAGGCAATAAATAGTAAAAAGCCTGTAATCATCTTTACAGGTGCACATCTTATAAAAAATGGCTTAAGTCCTTTAATTATAGATATGGTAAACAAAAACCTTGTAACACTGGTTGCGGGTACCTGTGCAACTACAATACATGATTTTGAGCTTGCTCTTATCGGACAGACAAGCGAAGATGTACCAAATGCGTTAAAAGAAGGAAAATTTGGGACAGCTTATGAGTTTTCCTACATGAATGAAGCAATAAATACCGGATATAGCATGGGCCTTGGTCTTGGAGAATCTTTGGGTATGGCGATAGCCGACAGTGGTTTCAGGGATAAGGCATTTGGAAAACTTAATTACCCTGCTCATTTTAAGTACCCGGATTCAAGCCTGATCTTTTCGTGCTATAAAAAGAGTGTCCCTTTTACTGCACATGTAAGTATAGGTACTGATGTAGTGGATCAGCATCCCTCATTTGATGGTTGTGCAAAAGGCGGCTGTTCTGCCAGGGACTTTTTGATATATGCAAATGAAGTATCAAAACTTACCTCAGGCGGTGTGGTCTTAAATATTGGAAGTGCTGTAACAGGTCCTGAAGTTTTTTTAAAAGCTGTATCAATGGCTGCAAATACCGGTAAAGTACCACAAAATATAATAACAGGAGATTTTGATTTCAGGCCTAAAGGTTTGAAAGATTTTAAAGATGACAGTAGTCCTGCATATTATTTTAGAGATCAAAAAAGTGTAGTTACTAGAATACCCGAAGCCTTTGGAGGGAAAGGTTATTATATACAGGGCAATCAGAAACAAACTGTGCCATATTTTTATAAGAATATAATAGACCTATTAAGAGAGTAAAATGAGGAAAGAATTACAGGAATATATAAATACACATAAAGAATTAGTAAATAATATGGATGTAGATATCGTATTAAAGATATCTGATATTATATATTCGGCTTTAAAAAATGGCGGCATCCTGTATTTATGCGGTAATGGGGGGTCCGCAGCAGATGCTCAACATATTGCAGGAGAATTTTTAGGCCGCTTTAAGTTAGAAAGAGACCCTCTTCCTGCAGTGGCACTTACCACGGACAGTTCTACAATGACATGTATTTTAAATGATTATAGCTCCGATGAAGTATTTTCCCGGCAGATAGATGCATTAATAAAAAAGGCAGACATACTCTGGGCATTTTCTACAAGCGGAGCATCAAAAAATATACTGCTGGCTGCAAACCATGCTAAGAAAAAGGGTGCTACTTTAATAGCTTTTACAGGTAAAAAAAATAGCAAGTTAGAAAAAATCTCAGATATCTGTTTTTGTGCAAATACTTTAGTTACAAGTTCTGCTCAGGAACTGCATCAGTTAGCCTATCATATGATTTGCATGGTAATAGATAAAAAGGCATATGAAACAAGAGAAACTAAAAAAATTAATAGATAGAATAAAAGAT
>CAZLXJ010000081.1:0-3120 GCA_964563645.1 uncultured Actinomycetota bacterium
TACAAGGAACATATCCATCATGCCTATCCTTTCAGAACCTACAAGTATATTATTTCGGTAAGCCCTGAAAAAATTGCTTACAAGCATTATAAGCAGCGCGATGATAAGGGTGGGCATGTACATCCCAAGAAAAGCTCTCTTAAGATCCGATATTTCTATCTGGCTCAGAAGATAATATACCAGGAATATTCCAAACGAGACCACTATTACTATATTGATGATCCTTAATATTATCTGTTTCTTTGTTGTTTTCTTCCTTTTATTTTTTTCTGCATCCACCTTTTACTTTATCTCCCCCGTGCACGCCTGTTTCTTACATAATTAGAAAAATATCTGGCAGTGCTTGAAGGCCCGCTGTGAAAAAGATGGTAGAAAAACCTTCCTACCGGATAATAGCTGCACTTTATGCCTCTGCTTTCGGGGGCGCTGACTGCATCATACCTTTCCTTCAGGGCGCTTGAGACCGGATCTTTGCAGAACTCGATTACCGGTGTTAAAACCCTGTCCCAGGTATATTTTTCCGATAATTCCTTAATTTTTTCAGAACACTGCCTGTAATAATCACTGTCTCCTGCAAGTTTTATAATAGATTCCGCCAGCTGCTTTTCATCCCCTTCTTCCACAGCGATTCCCAGTCCTTCCTTTTCTATAAGGTCGCTCAGGCTGTCCCCTTTTGTGGATATTATGGGAAGTCCTGCCCACAGGTAGTCAAGTATCCGGGTCCTGAAGGAAAACCTTGTCTCTACATGCATCGGATGGGTTATGATCCCTATGTCAGATTCCAGCAGGTAGTCCTGCCTTTCTTCATAATCCACCCAGCCGAAATTGAAGAATATGTTTTTTTCGTACAGCCCCAGTTTTTTGGAGAGCTCGATTGTCCTTGCGGCCATATCAGTCTGCCTTACTTCCGGATCCGGATGCCTCATGCCCATGAAGAAAAGCTTTATATCATCCCTTGCCTCTGCTACGAGCGCCATCGCTCTTACCAGTGTTACGGGATCAAACCAGTTATATATACCCCCTCCCCAGAGGATGACGGTGTCGTTTTTGCCGATCCCGCTGATCTTGCCCTTTAAGACATTTTTAGTATGGACAGGTTTACTGCCTGGAAGCCCGAACGGCACCACATCTATCATCTTTCTGAGTGCCGGGTCCTGCCTGTAAGAATAAGGATTGACCCTGCCGAGAGCTGCCAGCATCCCCAGCCAGAAGTCCCTCTGCCTCTCGGAAGCACAGATAAAAAAATCCCCGTAATAGAACTGCTCGTTAAAAATATTGCGTACAGATTCGAAAGTCTCCAGCTGATCTTTAATGGGTTCCCCACTGTATTCTGCAAGGGTTGCCAGGTTATAAGGATCATATATATCAATAATGATATATTTGCCGGAATCCTTTATACTCCGGTATTTTGCGAAGGTCATCCCCCCGCATAATATGATGTCACTGCCTCTTATAATCTCTCTGAGCTGGCCGTCGTCTTCAAAATTTACCAGCTCAAATCCCTGGCCGGTAATCTCTGTCCTGTTGGGAACTGCAAGTGTCACATCCATATATTCGGAAAGTACTTTCGCGAAGTTAAATACCCTTATCGCCGGACCTGCCATTTCCTTCGACAGGACCTCGCTGGAGATTATCAGGGTTTTCCTCTTTATCTCTTTTTCAAATATCCTGTATATGCCTAGTTCCCTTAAAATATCTATCTGCCTCTTCTGATAATCAGGGTCGGGGGAAACTGCAAGGAACTGGCCCCCAAAATAGGAAAATACAGCCTTATCGTCCCTCTTTCTTCTCTGCTGTATCCACCTCCTCTTCTCAACAAGACTTTCAAGATTATCATAAAAGCTTCTGGCTGCAGCCATTGAGCTCAAGGGACCCGGCAGTATTTTAAAATCCTGCGCAGACTGGCCCTTATCAGCCGGTTGGGCCAGGTCATAATAGTTCTTATAATCAAAATCCGAATCCACAAATATACGGTTGAGTATTGATGCAAGCGTCCCTGAAAAGGCCTTAGCCAGATTGCCCTCATCGTAATTTTTAAATACTGAGTATAATGAATTCCTTTCTTTTAAAAATCTCAGCCTGTCATCGCTGAATATCTTCGAAGTGCCGTGATGGTGATGGTATACAACGGAAGCCGGGGCAAAAACAACCTTGTACCCCAGGACCCAGAGCCTCCATCCGAGGTCCACATCCTCGTAATATGCAAAAAAATCCCCGTCAAAACCGCCGCATTCAAGAAATACACTCCTGTTTATCATCATGGCGCCGCCGTTTACAAAAGGAAGATACCTGTACATATCGTCCATGCAACCGTGTGACTCTTTTCCATAGTCTACCTGAAAACCCTTGCCCTCAAAATTTATCATTCCTCCCACAAAATCAAGAGATTTTCCGTCATATGAGAGGACTTTTGAACCTGAAGCAATTATTTCCCTGCTTTTGTATATCGGCTTTAATAGTTCTATAAGCCACTGGCTGTCCACTCTTGTATCATTGTTAAGGAATGCAACATATTCGCCGGAGGCCTGCCGTGCAGCCTGGTTGTTCGCCTCTGCAAAACCCTTATTTTTTTCGTTTTGTATGACCTTTACATGCGGAAAAGTCTTCCTTACAAATTCACTGGAACCATCGGTGGAACCGTTGTCTACCATGATTATTTCTATCCTGTCCGGAGGATAATCCAGTTCCCCCAGGCTATTAAGACAGTTTTCTATATAATCCATGCCGTTTAGATTTACTACGGAGATAGATATAAGCGGGTGATCCAGAATCTCTGCCATACTTTTTACTCCCAAAAATGCCGGTTTGTAAAGTTAGACTAAATTATAACAAACAATTTTTTTTAAACAATATTCAAAGCAGGGGTATCAGCCGCAATAATGCACTTATTATACTTTTGATATTATTATGTTATCATTGGATACTCTAGTATTATATAATTAATCCGTTATAAGATAAAAGGCTTGAGGGTTGTAATGAAAGATATAAACATAGCATTTATCACAGAGAGGATGATAAGGGGCCACGGAGTCGATCTGGTAGTGGACAGGCTCGCAGACGGACTTGCAAAAAAGGGTTACCGTACCCAGGTGTACTGCAATTATTTTGACGAGACTTTTA
>CAZLXJ010000082.1:0-4859 GCA_964563645.1 uncultured Actinomycetota bacterium
CTTTTTATTACTTTTTATCTTTATTCTCATCATACCGGCCATCCCGGGATGCGATCCCACTTATGTAGACATATACACGAAGCTGAATGAAGACTATTCAGGAACAAGGACAGTAGACATTGCAGTTAAGACAGAATATATGCGCAAGGGCGAGGTCATCCTTGAAGAGAACCAGTCACTTTTTAATAAATTGCTGGAGATACTGCCAGAAGGGGAAATAGAGACTTTTGAAGAAGAGGGATATACCCATTTTTCTTCAGAAACATCATTTGATGATATAAATTTTCTAAAGCACATCTCAATAGACAATTTTTCAGAAGACCCTTCGCCGAGGTTCCTGGCAAAAATGGAGGTATATGAGTACTTTTTTTACCGTGAAGTGTTTTTCGAAGACTACGTGGATATGAAAATCGATGAGACACTTATCTCGGATGATTCAAATTCAGACTACAGCCGCCTGCATGATCTGGCAAGTGCGGATAGCGAAATCCTTAATATTGCCTACCAGGTTAATTTCCCTGTAAACGTAATAAATTCCAATGCAGATCTAATCGGTGATGACAATATTGTAATATGGAATATAAAGTACGGGGAGGAAAAGAATATAATCATAGAGGGGAAGAAGAGAAAATACCTTTCATATTTTTTAATATTTTTGCTCGGAATTATAGGCCTGTTTATAATATTCATAATCTTTGCCCTAATATTCAGTTCCCGGGCAAGGAAAAGGCACTCGAGAACCAAACGGGACAGTGCTTATGACAATTATTTTAAAAGGGACAGATATTTTAAGGATGACGAAAGTGATCAACTCTGATACTGAACAATTCCAGAACGTGATTTATATGGATACCCCCCTTAAAGAGGAAAAGATAAAAAGGCTCAGATCGGGTGATATGGTATATCTTAGCGGCACTATCTACGGGGCCAGGGATGCCGCACATAAAAGGATGTTAGATTCAATAGATGCAGGCCGCCCTCTTCCCCTGAAACTAAAAGATATGACAATATTCTATGTAGGGCCCTCTCCCACACCTCCTGGTAAACGCAGTGGAAGCATAGGCCCCACTACTGCTGCAAGGATGGACGGCATAACACAACCGCTGCTTGAACGGGGCTTAAAAGCGATGATAGGCAAGGGAAAACGCAGCCTCAGCCTGAAGAATATGTGTGCAGAGTACAGGGCGGTCTATTTTTCTGCGCCGGGAGGAGTATCTGCCTATCTTTCTTCAAAGATCTGCAGTATAGAAGCTTCTGCATACAGGGACCTGGGAGCAGAAGCGATATTTAAGATAAGGGTCAAAGACTTTCCGCTATTTGTAGCCTACGACATATACGGCGGAGATATTTTTGAAGAGGCTGCCGCTAAATAGTATCATGTTTTATTATTATCATCCCTCATATAGACATTTGTACATGGGTAAGGTATTTCAATTCCAACTTCATCAAATTTATCCTTTATCCTCTTCCTCATCTGTCTGCCCACATCCCACTGGTTTGGAGGAACGACCTTACATATTATCTTAAATACCACAGCAGACTCTCCGAGACTGTCAACGCCGCCCTTCCCCAGTATCTGCGGCCTTTCTAGAATAACATCCTTAAACTGTTCATCTGCCATCAGTTCATCAAAAACTTCCTCCAGGACCTCTACCACCCTGTCGGTGTTCTCCTTATAATGTACACCGATCTCAACCATCGCCCTTGCCCATATATGCGTCCTGTTGCTCAGGATATTGATCTCGCCATTGGGAATATAATGTGCAATCCCCTCCAGGTCCCGCAGCACAGTTGTCCTGAGGTTGAACTTCTCTACAACTCCTGAAGTATTATTTATGGTAACAATATCATTAACCTGAAACCACTGTTCAAAAAGAATAAAGGTCCCGTTTATTATATCTTTGATAAGGCTCTGTGCCCCAAATCCTATCACTATCCCGGCAACGCCTGCTCCGGCAAGAAGAGGCGTGACACTGATTCCAATCTGCTCTGCTATTATCAGTATACCTGCTACAATGCCCACTACTATAATCAAATTGGAGACTACTGAAGTAAAAGTATAGGTCCTCTTTTTGATCTCTATTCTTTCATCGCTTATTCTTTTATCGAAAATTCTTCTTGCCCTTCCGGTAAACACCTTTACAATAATTACAGCCGCCACTATTACAGCTATTATGATCAGTATGCTCACCCAGTTTTCAAGAAAGTTTTCCGCAATATCGCCGGAAATAACCTGAGCCTGTGATGTGTTATTTTCTTCCATGTCAGTACCTCCTGATCATTAAATTAATCACTCCTACCTTTTGTGTCTGTTTATTTATTGTACTAATTTTTACTTCAAAGGTCACCCGGCCGGGATTTTTTTATGCGAGGGAGCGCTTCCCTGTTACTGCAATATCCTTGATCCAGCTCTTCTTAGAGAATGACACTGAAGGAATACAGATACCGGAAGTGTTGCCATGTGGCAGGGTGCGTACTCAATATTACATCCTATTGCAGTAGTGTATCCCCCCAGCCCCTGCGGGCCTATGCCTGTACCATTTATTTCTTCGAGTATCCTCCCCTCGAGCATCCTGTATTTTTTATCATCGTTTCTTATATCCAGTCTTCTGAAAGCTGCAGCCTTTGCAAGTCTTACCACTTCTGTCGCAGTGCTTCCTATTCCTATGCCTGCTATAACAGGAGGGCAGCATTTTGTCACATTTTTCCTGACAATTTCCAGTACCATTTCTATAATCCTCTCAGGGCCTGCAGAAGGGTTTTCCATTGAAAGATATGAGCAGTTCTCACTGCCCCCTCCCTTGAGGGTCACCGATATACCCAGCCCGGGCCTGCTGCCGTATCTTATGGTCACAAGTGCAGGAGTATTGTCTCTGGTATTAACCCTTTCATAAAGCGGATCGGTAACTATTGACATTCTGAGGTAATTTTTTTTATATGCTTCGGCAACTGCCCTGTCTATGTGTCTGCACAGGTTTGCGCTGTCCTCAATAAATACATCAGGGCCCACTTCAAGGTCTATGTATGTATTCCCGCAGTCCTGGCACAGGGGAAGCCTTTCCTTCCCGGCTATTTGTTCATTTTTTATAATAAGGTCCAGGATTTTGACTGCAGAACTTTTAGTCTCCTTTTCCCGGAACCTTGATATAGCGTCTTTTATGTCTTCCGGGAGATTGAAGCTAGCCTGAGCTATCAGTTCGGCTATTGCTGTTTTTATTGTTGTAATTTTTATATTTTTCATCTTTACCCGGACAATCAGGATTTATGCACAGATTCCAGGGCCTCTTTCCCTTATTGATTATCTTTACCACAGGATAACCGCAGTGCCTGCAAATTTCCCTGGTAGTCAAAAGAAGTCCTTTCTGCGGGAGGGGGAAGGTAATCCTGCATTCAGGATAGGCGCTGCATCCTATAAATCTTTTCCTGGAGGCCCTGGCAACCCTTACTATAAGATTGCCGCTGCACCCTTCCACCGGGCACTTGCCGACTATCAGGTCTTCCTTTATACCTTTCTTTATTTCCCTGGAAATTTCTTCCTTTTCCTTTTGGAGGTTTTCCATAATTTCCTTCAGCATGTTCCTTGATCTATCTCCTACCTCATTTTTGGTCTCATCCCCATTTACAATCCCGTCCATATACATCTCCAGCTCCGATGTCATATCTGGAGTAGATATCTTCCCGGCATGCTTTTTAAGCATTTTTATAAGGGCAACAGCCTTCTCCGAAGGTTCCGGTAACTTACCCTTTACATATCCCCTGGTGATGAGGGTCTGTATTATGCTGTGCCTGGTAGCCTTTGTACCAAGGCCAAGCTCCTCCATTATCTGAACAAGTTTGCCCTGGCTGTACCGCGGCGGCGGTTTTGTATATTTATCTTCCATATCCCTGCCTGTTATCTTTAGCATCTGCTCTGTTTTCAGGGCCGGGACAAATACATCCTGATGCCTGTAATAAGGATAATGACTGGTCCAGCCTGGTTCTATTAATACCGATCCAGTAGCTATAAAGGTCTCTCCGCCTGCATCTATCTTTGCAGATACACTCCTGCAGCTTGCAGATGGCAGCAGGGTCGCTGCAAATCTTCTGACAACAAATTCATATAATTTCCACTCATCTGCAGACAGGCCTGATTTATATGCAGGAGATGTCGGGTATACCGGCGGGTGGTCCGTAGTTTTCTTTCTACCTCTTGATGGCTTTATCTTTTTAAGGGACAGTATATCTGAGGAAAGCTGCCTGAAATTGGGGATCCGTCCGAGCATACCTGATATATCAGCAAGGTCAATAGATGACGGGTATACGGTATTGTCTGTCCTTGGATAACTGATGTAGCCATTCATATAAAGGCTTTCTGCAAGACTTACAGTCCTTGAGGCAGTAAACCCCAGAATATTACCGCCCACTATTAGACCCGTAGTATTAAGCGGAACCGGGGGCTTTATATTCTTTACTGATTCCTTGGATTCAATCACCCGGGCGGTATTGCCTATCCTGGCAAAGACTTCTTCTGCTTCGTCCATCCTGGTAAATTTTTTCTTTCTGTGATATGCCTCGAATTCCTCTCCTTCTTCAGTTTTCAGCTTAATCTTTATCCCCCGGTAAGGAGCAGGTTTGAAATTTTTTATTTCCATCTCCCTGTCCACAATAAGGGCAAGGGTCGGGGTCTGCACGCGGCCCACTGAAAGAAATTTATCTTTCACCTGATATGTTGTAAGTGATATAATCCGGGTGAGCACCGCGCCCCATATAAGATCGATGTCCTGCCTTGCCCTTCCGGCAAAGGCCAGATTCAGGTCCATCCTTCCGGGTTTTGAAAAAGATTTACTTATCTCCCCCGGAGTTATAGCTGAAAATTTTGC
>CAZLXJ010000083.1:0-8208 GCA_964563645.1 uncultured Actinomycetota bacterium
TTTTATTTATATTTCCTGATGAGCACCTGCCAAAGATACTGCCCGCGAATAAATGAATGTATTTCATATAATTATATATAATATCTAAAATATAAAAACCATTTTCAGTGAATTGATAAGTTCCCAGTTTAATGTATTTCGATTTTTCAGGTGTTGGGTTTCATCAACTACGACCATGCCGTATTCCCTCCGGGTGACTATGGGAAAATTATTCTTTGACCCGGCAAGATTGATGGATACCAATCTGAATCCTTCTTTGCTGTCAATCTTTGCTTTCAGCTTTTTTGCCGTTATGATCTTGATCACGGAATCAACCATCCTTTAATGATCTTGATCACAAAAATATTTATCCACACAATATATTTATCAATTACTTATTAGATTCCGGACATTTAATAACAAAACGGGGGCATGAATATCTAAAATAGCAAGATACACAAAAGATATGCATAAGATAAATAATAATCCGGCTATATACCTGCTCTGACCTTGTCTGCAAGACGCTTACCGATGATATCGAAAGAGCATTGGAGCTGTTAAACTAAATAACGATTTTAGAGTGTTACATTATGGTGAGTGAATAAGTCCTGGTGCGGCAATATCGGCCTTTTACCTTTAGGTTAACAGAAACATTTAATCACTCATTTCCATTGACAATTACGGGGATGCTGTGGGCCAGGAAGCCAGTAAATGCAGTAGATGACAAAGTAAAGGATCTGGTAGTAGAACTTAAGACCAAAAAGTATGGAGGGCACTCAGAAAAGTCCTAAAGTCTGTAAAAAGACATAACCGGATCGGTGGCACCAGGGGTTATTTAGATTTTATCATGCAATTCATCACTTAAGAGGCGATAATTCCTTTCATTCCTGATTCATATCACGATGGAGTAGATACCCGCGTACTGAATTGCATAGGACTCTTACCTTTCTGATTTCTGGACTTCATGGATCATTATCTATCATAATATGATATTCCGGCTCTGTGACTTCTTTCTTTGATCATAAGATCAACCATAAACTTTAAATATGAATGGAAAAATCCTATCCAGTAAACCTTGCAAGTGCTTCAGCTATATTTTCCAGGGCCGCCTGATCCGGCAGTTTAAGCTTTATCTCCATCTTGCCTGTATCATCTATTTCAAGGCAGTCTTTAAGACGGGTCTTTATTGTTTCCTTTTTTTGCTCAAATATTTTATCTTCCGGTTTCCGGGGTATTATCTGGCCTAAAAGATTGAATGCTGAGATAAATAGCTCGCCGGCTGCAGCAGCGACCTTTTCTTTACGTTTTGCAACTTCTGAATTCCGTCTCTGTTTCTCCAGTTCAGTGATATCAGGAGGAGCTTCTTCAGGTCTGCCCAGCAATATTTCCAGGCGTTTTTTGAGCTCCTCTGCCCCACTGGCCATGTCGACCTTATCAATATCGCTGTTTATATCCAGTGAGGCAAGTGCTACTTCCTTTTTGGCGGCAAGCGTATACAGCATTCCCTCCTCAATGGTATTTTCCGATACCAGTATATAGACATGTATGGGGTTTTTCTGGCCCATGCGGTGGGCACGTGCAATTCTCTGCTCCAGTACTGCCGGGTTCCAGGGGAGGTCCACATTGATGACTGTATTGGCCGAATGCAGGTTAAGACCGGTAGAGCCGGCATTGGTGGTTATAAATAACCTGCAATCCGGGTTTTTTTGAAATTCATTGACCAGCATGGAACGTTTTATCTGCGGTACCGAGCCGTCCAGCCTTACATAGCTCATATTTAATTTTTTAAGCATGGGCTCTATCAGGTCCAGCATTGTCGTCCATTCGGTAAACAACAGTATCTTTCGGTCTTTTTGCATATTGAGGTCTTCTAAAAGTTCTTTTAACCGTTTTAGCTTTGTGGATTTACCCGGTGGACGCTTATCAACAAGGAAGGTGCTGTCTGCAGCCATCCGGCATATAAGAAGGGACTTCTGAAGGCGCAGCAGGTCCATCTCCGAGATATAGGGTTTGCTTATTATTGACTGTATGACCCTTTTCTGGGTCTGGTTTATATCAAACTGCTCTCCTGAGGGAGATATGCGTATTATCCTGTCTGTCCGCTCGGGAAGCTCTTTTGCAACCTCACTCCGTGTCCGGCGCAAAAGCACCGGTCTCAGTTTTTCCCGCAGCCTGTCCAGATTTTTGTAACCCAGAAGTTTTCCCTTCTCATCTACCACGCGGTGGGTGTTAAAAAACCTGAAAGACGGCCCCAGGCGCCGGTCATCAATAAATTCCACCACTGAAAAAAGGTCATCCAGCCTGTTCTCCAGCGGTGTTCCAGAAAGGACAAGGGCAAAAGTGCTCTTAAGGGATTTTATTACCTGTGATGTCTTTGTCTCCCAATTTTTTATCCTCTGCCCCTCGTCTACCATTATAAGGTCCCATGAGACCTCCTCTATCCATCTAAGGTCGCGAAGCACCTGTTCGTAGTTGCATATGGTAAAGAAGCAGCTGTTATTATACTGGGAAGCCCTTTCAGCGGCAGTTCCCAGGATGAGAGAGCAGTCCTTTTTTGAAAAACGGTGTATCTCGCTTCTCCACTGGGATTTCAGCGAAGTGGGACATATTATAAGCACTTTTTTTATAGCCGACAGGCTGGAGAGGAGCTCTGCTATGCCGATACCCTGTATCGTCTTTCCCAGCCCCATATCATCTGCCAGCACCGCACGGCCGGAGCCGACGGCAAAGGCTATTCCGTCGAGCTGATAGGGAAGCAATTCCTCTTTCAGCAGAGACTTTCGCAGCGGGTGGGCTGCCGGATCCTTCCGTATCTCGCTTACCAGGCTGCTTACACGGTCCCGGTGCAGCAGGAATTCGATATACTCCCGGGCATCAGGATATATGTTTACGCTATGGCCTGAAGCTTCCAGTTCACGTATGCACTCCAATAACCTATGAACATCCTTTATATCCCTGTCTTTTACCGGCTCGATTATCCTGTATGCTTCCCGGGGAACCGGGACCGAATAAAGAAGTCTCAACTGCAGGTCTTTTCCATAGAGAATATGTACGGCAAAATCCTTCTGACGGAAAGGAACCTTTCTTACCACTGCATCGAAGCTGTGCTTTACTTTTTCCTGTACCTTCATGATATGCTTGCAGGTTCCCAGAGTGTTTTTTCTGAAATCAGGGCATGAGCAATACGAGTCTCCGCGCTTCCAACCGCGAAGGGCTACCCTGTAGCTCTTACCGGAACGAGAATTGGTGACAATATAATCTGTCCACAATTCCTGCGGATCCATGCTTTCAATGTCCATATTTTCGATCCTGGCCCTTTCCATTCGCTCTTCCAGGGCGCGGCTTATAAGGTCGGTCTCACTCAAGCTTTCGGCGGGAGTCCGCTTGACCGGAGGCCTGGCCAGTCCCAGCAGGGTCTTTTCCTCAAGTATCAGGGAAAATGCAGCTCCGGCGTGCTGGCATGCTGTCTGGCAGGTGCTGCAATGGAAATCCAGTCTCCCGTTTTCATTGCTAATGGTAACAACCGCCCCGTTGACTGACAGCGAGAAATGTTCATCGTCCAGGTAAACATTATTTTCTACCATGTCTATATCAAACCGGCCGCCCTGCCTGATTAGGCTGGCGCCTTCCGGCCCCAACAGCTTGCATGCGCGGTTATAAGTAAGCCTTGATAATCTGTCTTTTAAGGTCAATTCTCTTTTTACCATAATAATTTCCGTACAGACATAATGCTCTTATTTTTAAACAATTTGCTATAAAAATAAATAGGTAAAACGATAATCTTTATTTTTTATTGTCAGTAGAACACTATCAGGGTTTTGGGAAGCGAATCTATGCCGTACTTGAGTTTCTTAGGAACGGTATTACAAAAAGATCCCACCTTATAGTATATTGGATATAGCCTGATTATATTCCATTTTCTCTGAATATAAAGAAATAAGATGCAAGTACAAGGATTGCTCCTGGTATATCCCCGACCCTCCCGAATAAAACAAAATGAATTTCCATATGCTATATCAAGCATACTGCATAAATATATCAATAATAGATTTGTTGATAAATAATGTATTTATTTTTCGATATAGAAACAACAGGATTACCGAAAGTAAGGGATGCATCAATTACAAACTTGAAAAACTGGCCCAGGATGGTTCAGCTTGCCTGGTTGCAATATGATAAAAATCAGAATCTTATCTCCGAGGCTAATTATATTATCAAACCAGAGGGATTTACTATTCAAGCAGATGCTTTTAAAGTGCATGGCATTACAACTGAGAAGGCCCTGGAATCAGGAGTACATTTAGAAACATTCCTGCAAGAATTTTCTGAATTGTATTACCATTTGTTCAAGAAGGATTTCGAGGATGCACATAATGCAGCCGTTGATGTAAAAGCCTGTGTGGAATGCTTTTTCGAACTGATGCGTGTTGGTTCTATAAAAAATTTATAAGAACTTGCTGGATCCCTATCCTATATCCTTCCAGAAGACATTCTTATAATCTATGGCAGCAAGGAGAGCCATCTGTGAGCAGTAACAACCAGTATATTATTATTCTTATTCTTATAAATTTTTTTTATATTATCTTCTTTTACAAGCTGGACTGCGGGAATATTTAAAATATCCTGGAAATTAATAATGCTTGCGGAAGGCCTGCCGTCAGATGATTTTGTCTCCAGCATGAGCAGGGGCTTATTATTTTCTGTTATAAGAAAATCTACTTCCTGCCTGTCTTTATCCCTTAGATAATTAAGAGCAAAATTTCCCCAGCCATGATCTTTCCACATCTCAACAGCTCTTAATAGTTCCAGGGCTACCAGGTTTTCAAAACGGGCAGCCTCATTCTCAACGACTGGATAATTAAACAAATAGATCTTTTTCTCTTTAAGAATGCTTCTGGAAATTTTTTTGGTCCATGGAGAAATCCTGAAAGTAAGATAAAAAGAATCAAAAAGCAACAGCCAGTTTTTAACTGTATCAAAAGCTACCTGTAGATCCAGTGCAAGATTATTTATTGAAAAAGGACTCCCTACCCTTGAAGGTATGAGGGCAAAAAGTGTTTCTACCAGGTCAAGATTACGTATATCTGCAAATGTTGTCAGATCGTCCCGTACAATTTGCTTTCCATATGTCTGGGACCATGCAAACCAGAAAGATTTTTTGCCCTTTATAAAGGGTTCCGGGAATCCGCTGAGTTCCCAGAGGTTGCGGAAATTATCAGCTGTGTTTCCGGATATGATATCTTCAAAATCTTTTAGGGGATTTTTTAAAAAATCTGTAAAATCTATTTTTTGTGATTCCAGCTCAGATAATGTAAAGGGGAAAATATGAAACTTAAGATACCTGCCTGCAAGTGAATCCCCGGCTTTTCTCGAATACTGGAGACGTCCGCTTCCGGTGACAAGAAATTTGTATTCCTTTTCAAATTGATCATAAACCCCTTTAATATAATTCTTCCAGTTCCTGTATTTGTGTATTTCATCAAGGATAACAAGGGGTTTTGATGAAATGCTGCTTCTTGGCATTTTAGAAAAAAATACAGGATCGGTTATAAGTTTTCTCTTATCAGCGTCTATATCCCAGTTGAAGTAGACAACATCCTGGAAGTCCTTTGCGGCAATATCCCTGGCAAAAGTAGTCTTACCGGACTGGCGGGGTCCTGCAAGCAATATTAAGGACTTGTCAGGTAGCAGCTTATCCCAGATGTCTTTATAGATTGTTCTTTTGTTCATGATAAAAGTTTATACCGTACTGGGAAAAAGTCAAGTAAATTTCCGAGTATACCTGAAATATAACACTCAGCTGCATATCTCCTCAAAGAGAGGGTCCTGATGATACTTTCTTTCTTTATTTTCCTGTTTCATGGGTTTTATGAAGCAATATTAAAACAAGAGATAGTTTTTAACTCCTGTTATATATTTTATGGATTCTAAAAACATTAGCGGAATTGAACCTTCCACTTTAAGTAATCAATAAAAAAATACCTTGAATTATATACCTTGATAAGGTATATTGTCCATATGGCTATCCAATCTTTTTCAGATAAAGTTACAGAGGATTTCTTTGTTTGTGGTGTGGCCAGAAAAAGGGTTGGCTGGATACAAATAAGCAGAATAGCAAAAAGAAAATTGGACATCCTTCATTATGCTAACGAGATAAAAGATTTAAAGGCTATGCAAGGTAATAGGTTAGAATTATTAAAAGGCGGCTTAATGGGATATTATAGTATTAGAATAAATGATCAGTGGAGAATAATTTTTAAATGGTCAGATTCAGGACCATACAATGTGTGTATTACCGATTATCACTGACAAAAATAGGGGTATATATGTTTACAATAAAAAGAAAACCGACAACACCCGGGGAAATACTAAAGGAAGAATTTTTATCAGAACTGGGAATAAGTCAGAAAAGTCTTGCCGATCATATCGGCTGTGATATAAAGGTTGTTAATAGGATTATAAATAGTCATTCTTCCGTTACCGCAGAAATGGCAGTAAAGCTGGCCTCTGCTTTTAATACTTCGCCACAATTCTGGCTAAATGCACAGCAGGCGGTAGATATCTATAATGCTTTAAAATTAATTAAATCTTTTCCAGGACCCATAACAAAGGTAAGCTGATTGCGGACTTATCTTCAGCTATATTTGGATATCTATTGTGATTATCCTGCATTATATACCTTAAGACATATCCTATTACTCATTAATTGGTGCAGACATTACATTTACTTGATGTTCTCCATCTCTATAAGATATTTCAAGATCCATTATCATCCATCTAATATGGGAAAAGTATTTTTCTTTTCGTTCAAGCATCATCGATAGAATTTCTTTTACTATTTCTTTATCCTGATTGTCTCCAATGTATTTTTCAATACATTCTTCAGTAATTTCATTTTGTTCTTTCGGGGGAAACAATGAAGAATTCCAGGCTGTTGCGGAAAGCTCAATTGCATTATAAAATGCCCTATCGCTTTTACATACATCAGTTAAAGGTTTTGCAAATTCAAGTAATATTTCTGACATTTTCTTTCGGGTATTGGGAATCACAGTCGCTCCTTCAGGCAGATCCTTACCCGGTCCGCTTGAGAAAAGTATTTTACCTTTGTCATTTTTTCCATAACAGCACTTTTTATATTTTTTCCCGCTGCCGCAGGGACACGGTTGATTTCTGCCAATTCTTGCCATATATTTTTTCCTTTAATGAAGTGGTAGTTTCATATATTGCGCTGTTGGTATTTGAAAGGCTCCATTTTTTTTATCTGTACTTTCCAGGATTAACAGGGTCTACCTTTATGGTAACGATGCTGCCCTCCCCTATCCTGAGAAGCATATCCCCGATCTGCTGCATGGCATATGTCTTGCCCGGGGTCTTAATGCACGCATCAGACCATCCCCAGTGGACCTTGCCGGTCAGCCCTTCTCCCGTTAAAAGATCAAGAGCATCAAACTCATCGTTCTCCAGGGAATAATACAATCTTCTATCAACTTCATTTTTGTTAAAATATTCAGGGTCATAGATACGACCCCTGGTATCTTTTTCCGCCCAGTCGAGCATTTCCTGCCTTTCCGGATGTTTGTTATCACTTATTATCCCTATAAAATCAGTATAACCACCAATTCCGCCAACATCTTCCGGTGGTCTTTCCCTGGCTCCCCCCATGCATAAAGGTACGGAATTTTTTCTTGTATCCTTGAGCTTTCTCTCTACTATGACCTTATGAATCCAGCTGTCGCCAAAATCATACTCATATTCAAATTCAGCGTTTTCATCAAGGAATTTATCGATTATAGTATCATACGGATCAAGCCCCTCTACATATTCCCCGAATAATTCGCCAGGTGCAAAATCATCTGATGTCTCTGTTATGACAACATTAGGAAAATCAAACTTAAACAGATGGTATTCCAGCCAGCCGAAGGAAGCCTGTATTATGTAGTGAAGCTGCTGAAATGTTATGCCTCCCGGGATTTTTATTCTACGCCATATCTCCGGTTCTATACCCTTTATAGATATTTTAATTTTATATGCCATTTGAACATAATCCTTTCAATTATTAATACTGATTTAAATATAACATAGAATGGAAAAATTTATACCTTTGCCAGGCAACACAAATTGATTTTTAGTAAATTTGAAAATATTGAAGCTCAGTGAAATATGAAACAATTCTGATTACGGGCTTATCTTCAGCTATATTTGGATATCTATTCTTATTGATCATCTTTG
>CAZLXJ010000084.1:0-45240 GCA_964563645.1 uncultured Actinomycetota bacterium
TGTTAAAAAAATCTTTATATTTGATTAAAGAAAAATTATCTGAGATAAGGGAAATCGAATTTAATATGGGTAAAGGAGCCGATGTAAGAAATAAAGTAATAAATCTTGAAACTAAAGGTCCGGAAGTGTATCCTCCTCCAGAGAAGTTAGAAAAATTAATAAAAGATACCGATATTATTGTGGTAAATTACTGTCCTTTACCAAAAAAAGTTATCAGAAGCTCAAGAAAATTAAAGATAATAGCTACGGCAAGAGGTGGAATGGAAAATATAGATTTAGAGACGGCAAGAAATAAGAAAATCACTATTCTAAATACGCCGGATCATAATGCCGAAGCGGTTGCTGAGTATACCATAGGGCTTATGATTGCCGAGGTAAGAAATATAGCTAGAGCACATTACAGCTTGAAAAATGGAGTATGGCAGGAATATTATCCTAATTCCGATTATATACCTGAGATTAGCAGTTTAATAATTGGATTGCTGGGTTTTGGGACTATAGGTAAATTAGTTGCTGAAAAATTGAGATGTTTTAAATGCAAGATTATGGTATATGATCCTTATATAGAAAATTCTGTTATCAAAAAAGCTGGTTGTAAACCTGCTGATTTTAAAACAATTTTATCAGAATCTGATATTATTAGTTTACATGTAAGAATATCAGAAAAGACAGAAAATTTAATAGACTTAAGTGAATTGAGGATAATGAAGTCTACAGCTTATCTGATCAATACAGCAAGAGCAGGTCTGGTAAATACAAATTCACTTTATAGAGCATTAAAAAATAAATGGATAAAGGGTGCAGCTGTAGACGTTTTTGATAAAGAGCCTTTAGATCCAAATAATCCACTACTGTATCTAGATAATATCACATTGACAAATCACAGGGCAGGAGATACAAGAGATGCTTATGTAAAAGCACCATTTATAATAGCAAGGAATCTAAAAAGCTTTTTTGATGGGTTTCCAGATTTATAAGTAATAATGATTATTGATTGTTAGTGTTAATATATCCAAAAAAGATTATTAAATATTTTAGATTTTTTACCGGCAGAAAAATATAATTTAAAGAATGGTATTGGAGTTGGCTAATTCCTGGTAAATGAATGATTTTTAAGAAAATATGCTTAAGGACAACGAGGTTTAACCTCGTTTTACACCTTGAGCAGTGTGAAAGGAATGGTTATAAATATGGGGAAAGATATGTTCTCTCTGCAAGGGTATTGTTCAGTAGTCACAGGGGCTGCAAGGGGTTTAGGAAAATATATGTCGGAAGCCTTAGCTTCATATGGCTCCAATATAGTAATAGCAGATATAGATATCAATATTGCAAAAAAAACGGCAAAAGAACTTAAAAAAAATAATATAGAAGCTACTGCCATTAAAATGGATGTAAGAGATGAAGAACAGATAAACTTTATGGTAAAATCTGTCTTAGATGTATTCGGGAAAATAGACGTGCTTGTAAATAATGCTGGTATATGTAAGCATGTAAATGTAGAGAGTATGAGCTACAGCGACTGGCAGGAAGTAATTGATATAAATCTAAATGGTGTCTTTAAAATATCCCAGGCAGTAGGAAGAGAAATGATAAAAAATTCTAAAGGGTCCATAATAAATATTTCATCTATGTCAGGAATCATAGTAAACACACCCCAGAACCAGGCGGCCTATAATGTATCCAAGGCAGGAGTTATTATGCTCACTAAAAGTCTTGCTGCTGAATGGGCAAAATACAATATAAGGGTAAATACTATTGCTCCCGGTTATATGAACATAGGAGTTGCTGAAAAGTTTTTTAAAGAAAAGACAGATATGGCAAGGAAATGGGTTTCTCTCATTCCTATGGACAGGCCCGGAGAACCCCAAGAACTTGGAGGTATTGCAATTTATCTGGCATCTGATGCATCTTCCTATGTAACAGGAGGGGTATTTCCTATTGATGGGGGATATACTATTTATTAAGAAAATTAAAAACCTTTTATTATCTTTCAACTTCAATAAAATTACCGGGTAAAAAAGGAATTATCTTGCCCAGTTCCTTGATCGTTCAACAGCTTTTTTCCATCCATTATAAAGAAAATTGCGCCTTTCTTCTGATATGGAAGGTATAAATTCCCTGTCTGATTTCCAATCAGTCTGGATATCCTCTTTACTCTGCCATATCCCAGCTGCCAGTCCAGCAAGATATACAGCACCAATTGCTGTGCTTTCTGTAATCTTCGGACGTATTACCCGGCATCCTAATATGTCTGCCTGAAAAGACATCAGAATATTAGATACACTCGCTCCTCCATCTGCTTTAAGAACACTAGGACTAAGGCCACTGTCTGATTTTATTGCTTCAAAAATGTCCTTTGACTGATATGCTATACTCTCAATTGCAGCACGAAGAATTTGAAATCTATTACTGCTTCGTGTAAGGCCGACTATGGTACCGCGTGCATACATATCCCAGTAAGGCGCACCAAGTCCTGTAAAGGCAGGGACAATATATACTCCCTTTGTATCAGGGGTATTCTCGGCTGCCAGATTTATTTCATTTACATTTTTTACCATTTTTAATTCATCACGAAACCACTGCAAGGTGGAACCTGCATTAAACACACTTCCCTCCAGAGCATATACAGGCTTTTTCTCGGCTATTCTCCACGCAATAGTCGTTACGAGGTTATTTTTTGATATAACAGGTTTTTCTCCTGTGTTCATCAGTATGAAGCAACCGGTTCCGTAAGTATTTTTAGCACTTCCAGTAGTAAAACATGTCTGTCCAAAAAGTGATGCATGTTGATCACCGGCTATTCCTGAAATAGGTAGTTCTACTCCAGTTATAGAAGCATCTGTGCGTCCTGATTCTCCCGAAGATGGGACAACTTCAGGAAGAATTCTCTCAGGTATGTTGAAAAGTTTTAAAAGTTCTTTGTCCCACTCTAATTTATGTATATTAAAAAGCATTGTACGTGATGCATTAGTATAATCGGTAATATGGTGCTTGCCTCCTGAAAGGTTCCATATAAGCCATGTATCTATTGTGCCGGCAAGAATTTTTCCTTTTTCTGCTTTCTCTCTAACCCCTGGAATATTATCCAGTATCCATTTTATTTTTGTGGCACTAAAATATGCATCAATAACGAGACCGGTCTTTTTCTTAATTACACTAATAGCTCCATCTTTTTTAAGCTGTTCGCACAGTCCAGCAGTTCTGCGGCACTGCCAGGCAATTGCATTTGTAACCGGTTTTCCAGTCTCTCTGTCCCACAGTACTACAGTCTCCCGTTGATTTGTGATGCCTATTGCTGCTATATCGCCGTATTCTGCTCCGCTTTTCGCCAGAGCTTTTTTAAATGTCTCCAGTTGACATTCCCATATATTGCAGGCATTTTGTTCCACCCAGCCAGGCTCAGGATATATCTGCCTGAATGCTTTCTGATGGATTGATTCTATAGAGCCTTTTTCTGTATTATATACAAGTGTGCGGCAGGATGTTGTCCCCTGGTCAATAGCAATAATGAATCGCTTTTTTATCGAGATCACCTCTCTGACGCCGGTATTTTAATCCTCCCATATAAATTTAAAACCAATCCCTAGCTCATCCCTGGTTTCTGTCATAGCCTTACGTACGGCTTTGTTCATCGGAACCCCTTTATCCTTTCTTTCCAACCAGGCCATGTATTCTTTTTCCCCTGCAGTGTATATCTTATTATAGCCCCTGGCTTTCTTTGAAGCACGAAGACTTCTTAATATATCTCCGGCAGTTTTTTTAAATTCCTCCGGCTCTATGAATGAACCTATATCTATTACTATAAACCAGTGGCCCAGCCTGTACGGACATTTATTACCCCCGGGATCCCTCCCTCTCAAAGCCTTTAGATAGCTACCTGCCTGGAGCGCTGCTGAGAGTACTTCAACAACAACAGAATAACCATATCCTTTATATCCTGCTAGATCCTCACCTATTCCTCCAAGAGGAGCCAGCGCCATTATTCCAGTTTCAAGACCTTTTAGGGCTGACGCCGGGTCAGTTACCGGATTACCATTTTGATCTATTACCCATCCCTCGGGCATCTTTTTACCTGTACGCTGGTAATGCTCTATCTTACCTCTCTGTGTTATTGAAGTAGCACAATCAATAATAAAAGGAAAATCCTCATCTGTGGGAAATCCAATGGTAAGAGGATTGGTACCCAGCATATTCTCAACGCCAAAAGTAGGAGCAATAGAAGGCCTGGCATTAGTGCCGGTAAAACATATCATATCATTTCTGGCAGCCATAAGAGCATAATATCCTGCTATTCCGTAGTGAGTTGAATTGCGTACCGCCACCATACCCAGTCCGTACTTTTTTGCCTTTTCAATAGCGAGCTGCATACTCTTTACACCTATTACGTGACCCATGCCATCATGACCATCCACCACTGCTGTGGTCGGACCCTCACGTACTATATCAAATCTTGTTACAGGATTTTGTATGCCTTCCTTTATTCTATCAATATATATTGGTTTAAATCGCCCAACACCATGGCTGTCTATCCCTCTTTTATCACTTTCTATAAGTACAGCAGCGCAGATTCTGGCATCTTTCTCCGGGACATTCATTTTAATAAATGCGATACGCATAAACTCTTCCATGCGGTCAAAGCTTTCATATACTATGTCTTCTGCCATATTTAAATCCTTGATAATTTTTACTCCAGTTTGATTATATTAACATTTATTTTTATTTTCTACATTTGATAATAATAAAGGATTCAAAAATATACATTGGAAGATTATTTAAGTAAATTATACGAATTGGCTTCTACAATAATTTAAGAAAACTAAAATTAAAATCAACCCGCTTTTTGACCACCAGTCCCTTTAAGAACAAAATATTTTAATTTTTATTCAAATACGTATTTACACAATAAGAATAATATGGTAAATTATTTAATACAATTATGCAAAAGCACAAAGCTATAATGTAGAAAGGGGTGAAAATGATGTCCGGGAAAACAAGAGGTGCAAGGAGGTGAATATGGAAATACTACTTAAAGCATCTGATTATTTAAAGAAGAGACTGCTGTTATGCCAGAAAGGGCAGTCTACGCTGGAGTATGCGATGGTTATGGTAATCGCGGGAATCATATCGGCTGTTCTTGTTTCTGTTGGAAAACCATATATCGTAGATATCATATCAAAGGCATTTGAAAAGATATCTAATCTTGTGTGAAATCTCGCATATATTGATTGGGGAGCAGCCAGCCTGTATCTTTTAAATAATTAACAGGAATTGTATGAGTACATCAAACAGGAATAAAAGAATAAAGTATAATCAAAAAGGTCAGTCGACCCTGGAATTTGTGATGATAATACCTTTTGTGATAATAATTTTGCTGGCTGCTTCCCAGGTGGGTTTTACTGTGTACAAAAAAAACGTCTTACAGCAGGCTTCCCGGGAGGCAGCAAGGATTATATCTACTACCAATGATAATAGTCTGTCCATTGCATCTATAAAAAGGATATGCGGAAAGGATGCAGAAATAATAATAAAGCCCGCCAGGGCCTCACAGAGAAGTGTTGGGGATATGGTAACAGTATATATTTCGCAATCTCCCGGGGGTGCATTAAAAGCCATGGGAAAGGTATTGGGAAGTGAAGTGACAGTAAGTGCAGAAGCCAGCATGCGGATGGAATGTTATTAAGATGGAGGCAAAGATTGGAATGCTAAAAGACCAAAGGGGCAGCAGCGCTATATTTACTGTGATCCTGACCACAGCCTGCATCTTTATAGTGCTGGCATTATTCGATCTCTGCTGCATATATATAGTAAGGGAAGATACCAGGGCTGTATCCGAAGCTATAGCACTATACATAGCCCAGGAGATGCTTTTCTTTAGACAGGAAGGTCTGGATTTATTGGCAGAAAATATGGCCCGTAAAAATAATTGCCGTCTCAGGAGGTTGACCGTTGGATATGAACAGGTCGAAGTATCAGTTGAGAAAGAGGTAAAAGTAGCCATTTTAAAAATGATAGGCCTGGATGGTCTAAAGACCGTATGTTCCAGTTCCTGTGTAAAGGTAATATATCCCTGGGACAGGGAACTGGGATTGTGTGATTATTATAAGTTCAGCTATAAGCTATATTAAAAGTTAAAGTTAATTTCAAAAAGCCAAGGAGGAATAAATGAGTCAATTAAATCAGATAAATCTGCTGGGAAACCTTACAAGGGATCCAGAAATAAAATATACGAATGAGGGTACAGCTATCTGTGAGATGGGCATGGCTGTCGGAAGGAGATGGACAGACAAGGAAGGCAGGGAATCTGAAAGTGTAGACTTTTTCAATATCACATGCTGGAACAGCATGGCAGAAAACTGTGCAGGCTCGCTTAAGAAGGGCGACAGGGTCCTGGTAGATGGGCACCTTAACTTAAGAAGCTGGGAGAACAGGGAAGGTAAGAAGTTTAATATAATAAATATTACGGCAGATACCATAGCTGCGAGCCTTGAATTTAACAGGGTAACATATATTGATGAAAATAAAGAGCTTTTGAATAATAATGAAGATGAGGCTGGAAAGAAAAAAGAGAAAAAATAATTAAAGTTTGGTGTTATTTAAGCTAAAATAACTTTAACCGTAAAGAAAATATATAGCGTGAGGTCAGGATTGTCCATAAGAAGATCTGATTATGAAAATTATGATTATCAGCAATTCTGGGAAGGCAATAAAAGGCTGTATGAAGATTATTCCGAGCGCATAGCACTTAGAAGATTGCTTAAAGGGGAAGAGACCAGGGGCAGGTTATTCTTGGATATAGGATGCGGTTACGGCAGGCTTTTTAATGAATACCGGAGTTTTTCAAGGATAGCTCTTGTCGATTATTCCATGAACAACCTTGCAAATGCAAGAATAAGGATAAACAAGTTTTTGTCCGATACTGCCGGTGATATCCCCAGAGTCCTTTATGTGGCTGCTGATGCGGCGAGGCTTCCTTTCAAAGCTGAAATTGCCGATGTTATCCTTACTGTAAGAATGGTACATCACCTGGAATATCCGGAAAAATATTTTGACCAGGTTAGAAGAATATTAAAAGAAGAGGGCCCCTACATTCTGGAGTTCGCAAATAAGAGGAATACAAAAAGCATATTGAAGTTCTTTATCGGGAAAATGGATATCTCACCTTTCAATAAAATACCATCTCAGGTGGGTGAGACAATAAAGAATTATCACCCTGCCTACATATACGATCAATTGGTTTCAAGAGGAATTATTATAGAAAAGTCTATAAGCGTATCAAATTTCAGGCTGGGTTTCTTAAAGAAAATACCGGGCATTAGCGTACTGGCTTTACTTGAAAACCTGTATCAAAAATTTCCCCCTTTTATAACATTGGGGCCCAGTATATTCATAAAAGGCAGAAAAAAAAGTCCTGACTGCCAGCAAAAAAAACCTATCAGGGCAAAGTACCACACGCGCTTTAAAAATAATGATTCTACTGGCAGGTTATCGGGATTCATGGACATCATAATCTGTCCAGGATGCGGTAGCGGTGACTTTAAGCTTGAACAAGATAAGGTGGAATGCCTTAGCTGCGGAAGGTCTTTTAATATTAAAAAAGGAATAATTGATTTCAGGATTTGATTATTTTTAACTTCCATAACATATCATAATTGGTCAAATCAAGGTTGTTATTCTTGTAAAAACTGCTACAATCTGTTACAATTCTGTAACAAAGTTTTATTTCATTATTGTTTTTATAATCAGGAAAATTAAAAATAGATTAAAGGATTGGAATCAAATATGACAGCAGAGATTTATTCTGAAGGAGTTATTTCCAGATTATCACAGTACCTAAAGTATATTGTTCACCTTAAAGAAACCGGAAAACATACAGTTACTTCCAGGGAAATAAGTGAAAATACCTTTATAAACAGTGCAGAAGTGAGAAGGGACCTTGTTTATTTTGGGATAAAGGGTAAAAGGGGAGTCGGATTCAGCATAGATGAACTTATAGGGACCTTTAATAAAATACTTGGTTACGACCGTGTGGTGAATATTGCGCTTGTGGGAGCAGGTAATCTGGGTAGAGCAATTCTAAATTACAAAATGCTGGATAGATTTGGTTTCAGGATCGAAGATGTTTTTGATAATGATGCCGAGAAGATAGGAAAGGCTATTTCGGGAAAACCTGTAAGGGATATTGAACAGGCCGGGGATGTAATAAAAGAAAAAAATATAGATATATCAATTATTGCAGTACCCCCAGCCGAAGCGCAGAAAGTAGCTGATATAATGGTCGCTTCGGGGATAAAAGTCATTATTAATTACACATCTGTGCCGGTAAAGGTACCCAAAAAAGTCAAAGTACAGACTACTGATCCTATTGAAAAATTGCTGCACACTCTGTATTATTTGTCTCATACGGGTTATGCAAAATAAATAGCCTTTTAAACGGGGACAAAATAATCACCGGGAAATAAATGATATGAACAGGCCAAGAAGTTGTTTTATTACCATATTAAGCTTATTTGTGCTGGTATGTTTTTCCCTCCTCTGTATCTTCCTTATGAATAACAGTTCAGTGGACAGCAAAGGTGATAGCAGGATTCCCCTGGGCCTTTTTAGTTCCAGAGATCTTCTTTTCCTGGGGCTTGATGAAAGAGAAGAAAGCAATGAATTCACCGGGCGGACCGATACAATAATTATTTTCCATATTTCCAGAAGGGCAGATAACAATTCTCTTATATCCATACCCAGAGACACAAGGGTTTATCTGGAGGGAAAGGGCTGGAATAAAATAAATGCAGCGTATGTATATGGAGGAACCGAAATGACCTGCCATGAGATAAAGGAATTAACAGGAATTGATGTAGACCGGACAATGATTTTAAATTTTAGAGGTTTTAAGAGGACTATTGACATACTGGGGGGGATCAATATAAAAGTGGAAGAGCCCCTGCACGACCCTCTGTCCGGAGCTGATTTTGAACCAGGGGAGTATCTCATGAACGGGGAGCAGGCGCTCTCTTTTGCCAGATGCCGTTCCACTGCAAGGGCAGACCTTGACAGGGTAGACAGGCAGAAGTATCTTCTAAGCCAGATTATTGAACAAAAAATGAATATACCTACTATGATGAAAATATTGAATCCATTTAATGATGCATCTGACATATTCAAGATACTGGCTGAAGAAACAAGGTCGGATTTCACTTTATGGGATTTTTGTTCTACTGGTTTTGTGCTATTATTTTCAGGTAAGGATATTGACAGGGTTACCATACCCGCAAGTCCTGCCAGTATAGAAGGAATTAGCTACCTTATAGCTGATGAAGAAGAGGTTAAGGAATTTCTTGCAGATTATTTGAAATAATTTTTATATAGATGTATACCGGGTATGTTTTAAAGTTCAAAATCGCTATTGAATTTCCAGAAGATATACATAAAAAATATTTTTATATTTCAAAGATTTGTTTATGATTTGCTGATTAATTAAGAGAAGGCGATCTGAATGCCAAAAAACGCAGGTCTTAGTATAGCCAATCTTTCCTGTCTTACACAGAAAGAAGAATTTCTTCTGCAGGTGTCCAGAGAGTCCAGGGAGATAACAAAATTTATTTCGGAAGAAATCCCGGAGAAAGATAATAGCTGGCTGGACGACCTTAGCAGCTGGAGAATAAATATAAAGTGGCTGCTAAAAATAAGCGAACTGTGCCTTGAAGAATATGATCAGGTTTTTTTCGATTGTGGTGAGGAACTACTGGACCTCAATGATCCTGATAATTACCAGACTTTCAGGGAAAAAATAATAGAGGAATTGATTTGACTGCTGTATTGATCTGATATGAATCTGTGATTTATACTCTAAGGCAGAAGCAGTAACCTATATATATTAAGAGCAGCTTATCCGGGAGGATTATGCATGATTGCCAGATATACTTCAAAAGAAATGGAAAGGATCTGGGGGGACGGAAATAAGTTTTCCAAATGGCTTGAAATAGAAAAAGCTGTAGCCAGGGTCCAGGCAGAACTTGATATGATACCCCGGCAGGCCGCAGAAGACATAAACAAAAATTCGCAGTTTGATATTAAAAAGATTTCAGAGATAGAATCAAAAACACATCATGATGTTATTGCCTTTCTTACTGATGTATCATCTCATCTTGGAGATTCGTCGAAATATCTGCATTACGGTCTAACATCTTCTGATATTGGCGATACGGCCCTTTCTCTCCAGATAATAGATGCAATAAGAATAGTTGAAAAGAAGATGAAAAGCCTAACTTCCCTTTTAAAAGATAAATCAAAAAAATATGCGCATACGGTAATGGTCGGCAGGACTCATGGGATGCATGCTGAACCAGTAACTCTTGGGCTTAAGTTCTGTATGTTTGCTTTTGAGATGAATAGAAACCTTGAGAGGCTTTCCGCGGCAGAAAATGCAATAAGTTATGGGAAAATCTCCGGTGCTGTTGGGACATATGCCAGTGTTAATCCGAAACTTGAAGAGAAGGTTTGCAGGATGCTGGGCCTGAAGCATTCTCCTGTTTCAACCCAGGTATTGCAGAGGGACAGGCATGCACAGGTCATATCAGCGCTTGCAATTGCCGGCGCAACACTTGAAAAACTTGCAATTGAGATAAGGAATCTGCAGCGGACAGATGTGAAAGAAGTCGAAGAACCATTTGCAAAAGGCCAGAAAGGGTCATCGGCGATGCCGCACAAGAAAAATCCTATAATATGTGAGAGGATATGCGGCCTGGCCAGGATCCTGAGGGCAAATACAGTTGCTGCAATGGAGAATATAGCCCTGTGGCACGAAAGGGATATCTCGCATTCTTCAGCAGAAAGAATAATAATTCCTGATAGTTTTGCACTTATAGACTACCTGCTTGATAAGGCATATTTTGTTTTGGACGGCCTTGTTGTTAATGAAAATAACATGAAGCGGAACCTTAACAAATACGGCGGTATAATTTTTTCCCAGCGGGTACTCCTGGCTCTTATAGATAAAGGAATTGACAGGCATGAAGCCTATATTGTGGTGCAGTCCAATGCCCATAAGGCCTGGGACGAAGAGGGAAGTTTCAGAGATAATATTTCTTCAGACAGCAGGGTCAGGGATCTTCTTACCGTAGAGGAAATGGACGCCCTTTTTGATTATAGATATCACCTGAGGTATGTAGATGAAATAATAAAAAGGCTTGACTCTATTTAACAGGAAGGTATTGTTAGGAGAATGAGATAGTGTTACATTACTACCGTGCCATTAATTATGGTTTTGAGTACTGCTACTATATCGGGACTTCGGAGAAGCTAACCGAAAGTGAAAACTATATATTAAGATGGCTCCTTGCCGAGACTTTTGAACCTCAAAAATTTTCAAAGCAATCCATGCTGGCCGGTAAAAATGTCATTGAACTGGGGCCCCGCCTGAATTTTGAAACTGCATATTCCACAAATGCTGTGGCAATCTGTATTTCCTGTGGTATAGGAAAAATATTACGGCTTGAGAGGTCAAGAAGATATGCTGTCCAGAAAAGTACAGATATCGAAGAATTTATAAAATCAAGCCATGACAGAATGACTGAATGTCTTTACGATAAACCTCTCGAGTCATTTGAAACAGGTATAGTTCCGGAAAAAGTATATGAAATTCCACTTATTGAAAATGGAATAAGCGCCCTCACAGAAATAAATGAAAAGATGGGCCTTGGCCTGGACAGATGGGATATTGATTTTTACTATGAACTTTTTATTGATAAAATTGGCAGGAATCCAACCAATGTAGAATGTTTCCAGCTAAGCCAGGCAAACAGTGAGCATTCCAGGCACTGGTTTTTTAAAGGCAGGCTTATACTTGATGGAAAGGAAATACCCGGGACCCTTATCCAGCTTATCATGGAGCCCCTTGATGTAAATCCATCAAATAGCTTGATAGCCTTCAAAGACAATTCAAGCGCAATTAGAGGTTATGATGTAAATACTATTATTCCTTCAAAACCCGGCTTTTGCTCATTATTTAATGAAGAAAAAACAACCTATCATATAATTTTTACTGCCGAGACACATAATTTTCCAAGCGGGATAGCCCCCTTCCCTGGAGCGGAGACTGGAACAGGGGGCAGGATAAGAGATGTAGAGGCAACCGGACGGGGGGGTCTTGTGGTTGCAGGTATGGCTGGATACTGTACCGGAAACTTAAATATAGATGGTTTTAAGGTACCAGGCGAAGATGAAAGTTTTATTTATCCGTCCAATATGGCAACCCCTCTGGATGTGATGATAGAAGAGAGCAACGGGGCTTCTGACTACGGCAATAAATTCGGGGAGCCGGTTATTGGTGGTTTCACGCGCACTTACGGCCAGATAGCAGCGGGCCTGGAAAGGCGGGAATGGATAAAGCCAATAATGTTCAGCGGCGGGATAGGACAGATGGACTTCAGGCACACCGAAAAATATAAGACAGAGAAAGGTATGCTTATTATACAGATAGGAGGACCGGCATACAGGATTGGAATAGGAGGCGGTTCTGCTTCGAGCCTGATACAGGATGAAGAAAGGGAAGAGCTTGACTTCAATGCTGTTCAGAGGGGCAATGCCCAGATGGAGCAGAAACTAAACAGGGTAATAAGGGCATGCATCGAAATGGGGGATAAGAACCCCATACTCAGCATACATGACCAGGGTGCCGGCGGCCCCTGTAATGTACTTACCGAGATAGTTGAACCTGCAGGCGGGAGGATAGAGATAAGAAATATCCAGACAGGTGACAAAACTATGTCGGTGCTTGAGATATGGGGTGCTGAATATCAGGAAAGAAATGCATTCCTTATAAGAAAAGACAGGCTTGATATTATGGAGTCTATATGCCGCAGGGAAAAAGTCAACCTCGAAAACCTCGGGGAGATAACAGGTGATGGGAGAATAAAAGTGCATGACAGCAGAGACGGCTCAACTCCCGTAGATCTGGATCTGGGAGATATACTTTCCAATATACCGCAAAAGATATTCAGTCTTGAAAGCAGGAAGAAAGATTTTAAGAAACTAGTAATTCCTGAAGGATTATTCGTAGAAGAGGCATTAAGGCTCGTATTCAGGCTCCCATCGGTAGGTTCAAAAGGTTTTCTTGTAAGGAAGGTTGACAGAAGTGTTACCGGGCTTGTAGCCAGGCAGCAGTGCTGCGGTCCGCTTCAGCTGCCTGTCTCTGACGTATCCGTTATCGCGCAGAGTCACTTTGGATACACCGGGGCTGCTGTATCTATTGGGGAACAGCCGCTCAAAATAATGATAGATGCAGGTGCAGGAGCAAGGATGTCGGTAGCGGAGGCCCTTACAAATATGGTATGGGCTGTTATAAGCGGGATTGAAGATATAAAATGTTCAGTCAACTGGATGTGGCCCGCCAAGCTTCCCGGAGAAGGAGCCGAGCTATATAAGGCTGCTTCAGCTATTAGCAGCATTATGAAGCAGATAGGGATTGCAGCAGACGGGGGCAAGGATAGCATATCAATGGCTGCCAGGGTCAATGGTGAAACCGTGAAAGCCCCCAATGAAGTTGTGATCTCTGCCTATGCGCCTGTCCCAGATATAAGGAAAACTGTTACGCCGGATATAAAAAAGCCCGGAGAAAGCAGGCTGGCTGTTATAGATTTATCAGGGGGAAGGGCAAGATTGGGGGGATCTGCCCTGGCTCAGGCACTGGCCCAGACCGGAGATGTCTGCCCGGATATAGACGATGCGGAAAAACTTGTTTCGGCTTTTAAGGTTGTACAGGACCTTATATCGGAAGGTGTTATACTTTCCGGCCATGACATAAGTGACGGAGGCCTAATAACATCAATAGCCGAGATGGCAATGGCAGGAAATTGCGGAATGGATATAAGCATACCCTCTCTGGAATGCGGAACGATAGAACAGCTTTTCTCAGAAGAAGCCGGACTTGTAATAGAATATCTGCCCCGTGATGAGCAAAGGATAATTGACACATTTTCCGTATATAATATTATCCCTGTTCCTGCAGGAAATACATCAAGTAGTAAGAAGGTAAAAATTTCAATTGGCGGCATAAATTGTCTGAATATAAAAACAGAAACGCTCCTGCGCTGGTGGGAAGAAACAAGTGATATGCTGGAAACTAAACAGATGGAGCCTTCCCTTGCAGCAGAGCAGGCCGGTTCGCATATCAGAAAGGGTCCTCATTACAGGCTGACATTTCAAACCCGTGACCTGTCCGGGAAAATAATAGATACTGCGCCCAGGCCAGCAGTTGCAATAATACGTGAGGAAGGAAGCAATGGAGACAGGGAAATGGCATCAGCCTTCCACATGGCTGGATTTGAAGTCTGGGACGTAACAATGACTGATCTGCTTTCGGGAAAGGCAGAGCTTAATGATTTCAGGGGAGCTGTATTCGTGGGGGGCTTTTCCTACGCAGATGTTATGGACAGTGCAAAAGGCTGGGCGGGGACAATAAAGTTCAATAGCGGGCTGAGGAAGATGTTTGAAGATTTCTACCTCAGAACAGATACCTTTTCACTTGGCGTATGCAACGGCTGCCAGCTAATGGCGCTACTTGGGTGGGTTCCCTGGCAGGGTATTGAAGAAAAGCTGCAGCCGAGATTTACAGTCAACCCGTCGGGGAGGTTTGAATCCAGGTGGGTATCTGTAAAAATAAATAAAAGTCCCTCAATAATGCTTAAAGGCATGGAAGGCTCACAGCTGGGTATCTGGGTAGATCATGGGGAGGGATATTTTAACTGTCCGGACAGCAGTATGCTGCAGCGTATAAAAAAGGAAAAACTGGCTCCCCTGGTCTTCATAGATGATGATGAAAGGCCAACGGAAAGATATCCATATAACCCAAACAGTTCGCCTGATGGTATTACTGCACTTTGTTCTCCCGACGGCAGGCATCTTGCAATGATGCCGCACCCGGAAAGGGCTTTTTTAACCTGGCAGTGGCCCTGGATGCCCCGGGATTGGCAGGAGAATCTGGATGCTTCACCCTGGATCAGGCTGTTTCAGAATGCAAGGATATGGTGCGGGAAGATGGGATAAAATAATTTTCTTTTCTGATATAATTATTATTTAGAAAAAAATTTAAAAAAGTGTAACCGAAATGTTTATGATGGAAAAAGTATGCGGAAAAATAAGCAGCAGGATATTTCTACCAAATAGCATAGTGGAAGAATGCGGTGTATTTGGAATTTATGCACCTGGAAGAAGAGTATCTGAAATAATCTTCTACGGCCTTCAGGCTCTCCAGCACCGCGGGCAGGAAAGTGCAGGTATTGCAGTATCTGATGGAGAGGATATCCTTATTTTCAAGGACCTCGGGCTTGTAGCACAGGTGTTCAATGAACAGAATATAGTTCCTCTGGTGGGTCATATAGGGATAGGTCATACAAGATATTCAACAAGAGGGCAAAATATCTGGAAAAATTCCCAGCCCATATACGGTATGTTTAAAAATGAAAGTTTTGCCATAGCACATAACGGAAATCTTATAAATATAAAGCAGCTCAGAAAGGAACAGGAAGCTAAAGGTATAAAGTTTGAAACAACTACTGACACTGAGTTGATTGCTTCTCTTATAGAAAGTTCAAACCGCGATACTATCGAGGAGGCAATAAAAGAGACTACTACGAAGATTAAGGGTTCATATTCACTTCTTGTACTTACAAAAAACAGCATTTTTGGAATAAGAGACCCCCACGGCTTCAGGCCCATGGTGCTGGGGAGCCTCGATGGAAACTATATAATTGCCTCCGAGACATGTGCCCTGGACATTGTTGATGCAGAATTCGTCAGGGAGGTCGATCCGGGAGAAATAGTGGTGATAAATGAAGCCGGGCTGAGATCACAGATGCTTCTTCCGGTAGAAAGGACATCCATGTGCGTATTCGAGCTGATATACTTTGCACGACCCGACAGCTACATACATGGGAAAAATATGTTCGAGGTACGACACAGGATGGGGCAGGAACTGGCAAAGGAATCTCCGGTAGATGCAGATATTGTAATAAGTGTTCCCGACTCGGGCACCCCTGCTGCAATCGGCTATTCTGCTGCTTCGAAGATACCTTACGCAGAAGGATTTATCAAAAATAGATATATTGGAAGGACCTTCATACAACCTGTACAGGAAACCAGGGAAATCGGAGTGAAGCTAAAACTGAACCCCCTGAAAGATATCATAAGGGGTAAAAGGGTAATAGTGGTAGATGATTCAATAGTGAGGGGCAATACTTCCAAAAAGATAATAAGAATGCTGTATAATGCTGGAGCAAAAGAGGTACATATGAGAATATCTTCTCCGCCTCTTTTATATCCATGTTACTACGGTATAGATATGGCAACAAAAAAAGAGTTTATTGCAAATCATAAGACAGTAGAGGATATAAGGAAATTTCTCAATGTGGACAGCCTGAAATACTTAAGCATAGAAGGGCTCGTAGAAGCAATAGGAGAATCAAAGGATAAATTCTGTTTTGCATGTTTCAATGGTGATTATCCTGTAAAGATACCGGATAATATTGAATATGACAAGTTTTCACTGGACAGGGAGGCAAAGATATCCTCAAATGCCTGAGTCAGACGAACAAAATCAGGGACAGTATACATACAGGGATTCCGGAGTAGACATAGATAAGGCAAACAGCCTGCTATCCGGATTAAAAAATATTATTGGGTCAACCCATAGCAGGAATGTATTAAGCGACCTATCATCTTTCTGTGGGCTTTTCAAACCGGAAATAACCGGATACAGGCATCCCGTACTTGCCTCCGCCACAGACGGTGTGGGCACAAAGCTTATACTGGCAAAACAGGCAGGAGATTACAGAGGGATAGGCCAGGATCTGGTTGCCATGAACATAAACGATATTATCTGCTGCGGTGCAAAGCCCCTGTTTTTTCTTGATTACATTGCCTGCGGAAAAATTGATGAGGTTAAGATAAAGTCTATTATAAAATCGATTGCTGACGCATGCAGATATTGTGATACTGTTCTCATAGGAGGCGAAACTGCAGAAATGCCCGGGATGTATGCAGATGAGGACATAGATCTTGCAGGTTTTGCGCTGGGCATAGTTGACAGGGAAAGGATACTGAAGCCCGGTTCTGTCAGAAGAGGCGACCTTATAGCAGGTTTTAGGTCGTCAGGCATTCATTCAAACGGCTTTTCACTTGCAAGAAAGATAATAGAGGAAAACGGTATTGATATAAAAATGCCGCTCGAATGGACAAAAGGTAGAAGTCTTGCAGAATTGCTCCTTGAACCAACAAGGCTGTATGCACCGATTATAAATGACATAATCGGAGATGATAAAATAAAAGTAAGGGGTATAGCCAATATTACCGGTGGCGGATTTTATGACAATATTAACCGGATAATACCAGATAATATGGATGCCGTTATAGAGAAGGAGAGCTGGGAGGTACCTCCGGTCTTTAAATATCTCAGGCATCTGGGAAATGTTCCAGAAGATGAGATGTTCCACGTTTTTAATATGGGCATAGGAATGGTATTGATAATTTCTCCTGATAGCCTGGAAAAAGTAAAAAAATCTGTCCGCAAAAAAGGTGAAGATATCGTATTGCTTGGAGAGGTATCTCCTGGAAAAGGTACTGTTCAGATAAGGTAATATTAATCTGAGAAAAAGGAAGTGATGGATGAGGAAAAAAATTGCTGTTTTTGCTTCGGGATTTGGTTCCAATCTGCAGGCTTTAATAGATTTTAATGAAAAAAATGATCTTGGGGGAGACATATCACTGGTTTTTAGCAATAATGCAGATGCAGCAGCTCTTAAGAGGGCCAGTAAATATGATATTAAAGCATTCCATCTTGATCCGGCTGATTATGTAAACAGGGAAGAATTTGAAAAAGAAATATTAAAAGTGCTTAAAAAAGAAAGGATAGATATAATTGTTCTGGCAGGATATATGTTCCTTCTTACAGATTTGATTATCAATGCCTACCGGAACAGGATCCTTAATATCCATCCAGCACTTCTCCCTTCCTTTAAGGGAACACACGGCATAAAGGATGCATATGACTACGGGGTAAAGGTAAGCGGAGTGACAGTGCATTTTGCGGATGCAGAGCTTGACCATGGTCCAATAATAATGCAGGAGCCCGTATATATTGACCAGAAGGACACAGTGGAAAAATTTGAGGATAAGATACATATTGCCGAACATAGAATATATCCTCTTGCAGTAAAACTTCTATGTCAGGGGAGATTGCGGATAAATGGAAGAAAAGTAGAAATTTTATAAATAAAATACCGCCATATGGAGGAATTTATGAAAATTAAAATAAAGAGAGCTCTTATCAGCGTATCCGATAAGTCAGGAATAGCCAGCCTTGCTGCCGATCTTGCGAGAATGGGAGTTGAGATTATATCAACAGGAGGTACATTCAATAAGATAATGGAAGCTGGAATCAGCGTACGTAAGGTTGAAGAAGTTACCGGTTTTCCAGAGATGATGGAAGGAAGGGTGAAAACACTTCATCCTGTGGTACATGCCGGTATACTTGCAGACAGGAGCAAGGAAAGTCACATGAACGAGATAGAATCTGCCGGAATATCACCGATAGATATGGTTGTGGTAAACCTCTATCCTTTCAAAGAAACAGTATCAGCTCCTGATGTAAGCCATGAGGATGCTGTGGAGAATATTGATATCGGCGGACCTACTATGATAAGAAGTGCAGCAAAGAACCACGAGAGCGTAGCGGTGGTTGTAGACCCTTCGGATTATGCAAAGATATCGGCAGAAATGCAGGAAAACGGAGGCGCCCTTTCAACAGATACACTTTACAGGCTGGCTGTAAAAGCTTTTCAGCATACATGTGAGTACGACAGTGTTATATTTGATTATCTTTACGGGAAGATAGGCGATTACGGGGATACAGAAATAGATATCAGTCCGGGGCTTAAGATAACAACAGGTATCACGGAGAAATATGCCGGCAGGTATAAGGATGAAAGTGGCGGATTTAAGAAAGATATTATCTTGAATTTAAAAAAAATACAGGATTTAAGATATGGGGAAAATCCGCACCAGAAGGCATCATACTACAGCTCGGTACCTTCAGACGGGGGAAGTCTAGTGAGCGCAAAGCAGCTGCAGGGAAAAGAGCTTTCATATAATAATATACTGGATACCAATGCAGCCTTTCAGATAGTAAAAGAATTAAAAGATCCATGTGTCGCAGTAATAAAACATAATAATCCCTGCGGAGCTGCTGAGGGAAGCAGCATAGCAGAAGCATATAAAAAAGCATATGAGTGCGATCCTGTTTCTGCATTTGGAAGTATTGTTGCCAGCAATATGAGGTGGACGGCAGAAGCTGCAGAATTCCTTTCTGATAAATATGTGGAAGTGTTGATTGCTCCGGAGTTTGACGGAGAAGCACTTAAAATACATTCAGATAAAAAAAACCTGAGGATACTAAAGATAGATTTTGACGTTGAATCTAATATATCAAGGCTTCAAAAAAAGGATTTTACTACAAATAGTGCGGATATTAAAAGTGTTGACGGAGGAGTTCTTATCCAGGATCTTGATGAAGGGATAGATGATAGAGATAAATTCAGGGTGGTTACCAGAAAAAAGCCTACAGATAAACAGTGGGAGGATCTTATTTTTGGGTGGCAGATAGCAAAAAATGTCAAATCAAATGCAATAGTTCTTGTTAAAGGAATGGCTACGGTCGGAGTTGGCGCCGGGCAGATGAGCAGGATAGATGCTGCAAAGTTAGCTATTGATAAGTCCTCTGGAAGATGTAAAAAATCAATTCTTGCCTCTGATGCTTTCTTACCCTTTAAGGATGTGGTTGATATGGCAGCAGCCAGTGGTATTTTATCAATAATACAGCCGGGAGGCTCCGTAAGAGACGACGAAGTCATAAAGGCATGTGACGATAGGGGCATTTCTATGGTACTTACAGGGAAAAGGCATTTCAGACATTGATTGAACAGGTATGAATTTTTCTGGATTATTACTTGCAGGGGGCAAAAGCAGCAGATTTCAGTCCAACAAGATAAAGATATTATCTTACGGGATCCCTATTCTGGCTGATCAGATAATAAAATTGTGCTTTTTCTGCGAGGAAGTCATAATATGCACGAGCAGGGAGAATCAGGGATTTACAGAAGAAACAGTAAAAAAGATAGGATATTATACCAGAGTTCTTGGGATATCCGGAAAGATTGAGATGCCGCTTATGAAGATAATCCCTGATGAAAATATATTAGAAGAAGGTGTCAGGAGCATTGGGCCGCTGGCAGGGATATATGCGGGACTTAGAAATTCTATTAACGACAGGTGTATTGTAGTTGCCTCTGATATGCCTTTTATTTCTTTCAGGCTGCTTGAAATAGTAAAAAATACAGCCAGGGAAAATCCCGGTTGCGATTCAGTAATAATAAAAAGCGAGAAGGGAATAGAAGCACTGTGCGGGGTATATTCAAAGAAATATATTAAAATAATAGAAGATAATATAAAGGATTGCAATTACAGGATCTCTGATGTGCTTGATGCTCTTGAAGTAAAATGGTTAGATAGTAGAATACTGAATGCAGCAGGAATTGATATGTATAATTTTTTTAACATAAATTCAAAGAAAGATATTGCAAAGTTTAAAGAAATCCTTAATAAGGAGGTAGAGGGATATGATCCCGGTAATCTCAGTGGTGGGACAATCAAAAAGTGGAAAGACAACTTTTTTAGAGGGTCTTGTAAGGGAACTAAATAGTAGAAGATATAAAATAGGAACGCTCAAACACACTTCTCATTCTTTTGAAATGGACAGCAGGGGGAAGGATTCATACCGCCTGAAAAATAGTGGAAGTGTCATAGGAGGATTATTCACAGACGACTGTGTAAATATATTCAGGGATTTTAATGAGAGGAAAGACCTGGAAAGATTTATTGAAGATACATTTCATGATATGGATCTGGTGCTTATAGAAGGCTATAAAGTGGGTAGATACCCAAAAATAGTAATTTTGAAGGGCAGGGATCAGGAGGAACTAAAAGAATACAGCAGAGATGAAATAATAGCTGTAGCAGGGGAAGCAGAGATAGAAACAGAGCTAAATTATTTTGGAAAATATGAAGTAAAGAAGGTAGCAGACCTTTTAGAGATCGAATTTATAAAACCTTACAGTGAGCAGGATATTGAGATTTATATCGATGGCAAGCCTATTTTATTGAATGACTTTGTACAGAAAATAGTAAAAAATATTATAAATGCCATTATTGCAAGCCTTAAAGATATAGAAAAAGGAATAAAGGAAATTGACCTTAGATACAGAAAAATAGGTTAATCAAAATCCCGGACTTATCTTAATTACTGGAACATCTTTCTGAGCATCCTTACAATTATACCAGGTTTTTCGGCACTTCCTTTCCGGTAATCAGAAATCAATTCTGTTTCTGCCAGTTCTTCAGCTATTTCAAGGGCTTTTTTGCTTCCGCCCATATAATCTATTAGACCAAGCCTGAGGGCTTCTTCACCCAGGAAAGTTTTTCCGGAAGTAATATCCTCAAGAAGTTTTTCATCCTTTATATTTCTGTTAACCCTTATTTCATTAATGAAATATTTGTTAAAAGAATCAACATGCTCTTCTATAAACTTCTTTTCCCTTTCAGACATCTGTGAATAGGGGGAGCCGACACCCTTGTATTCACCTTTTGCAAATGTATCTATCTTTATGCCTATCTTTCTGGCAAGTTCCGAAAGGTCAAGACGGTCAGCCCTGGTACCGACTCCACCTATGCTTGACAGGGGATCGGCAACTATTTTGCTGCAGGCAGAAGCTATCCAGTATGCTCCGGAAGTCCCGTGTTCCCTTATATGGGCTATCGCCGGCTTATCAAGATTTTTTATTGAATCTGCTATTTCCTTGCTGGCATAGGGCGTACCTCCAGGTGAATCTATTTCAAAGATTAAAGCCTTAACTCTTCGTTCCCTACTAACAGTTTTCAGATATTTGACAATATCATCTGAAAAAGTGGCACCGCCTCCTGTAAATGGCATCATTGGCATGAATCCTGCAGGAGAAGTTTCTCCGGAGACAATCATTCCCCTGACAGGTATTATTCTTGCTACAGGTTTTCTCAATTTAAACACCTCCTTGTTATTATATTCTATACCAATTTAATGCAAGTTATAATACTATATGGATAAATTAATAAAAACTGATTATAAAAATAAATAAGTATTTTAAGCCCTATTTTTATATATTAGCAAGATCTGAAACGTCTGCGTCTTCCGATCCCCCCTCCGGTATACGAGGAAATATCCAGAAGTATCCCTGCTGCTATCCATAACCAGTCAAAACCATACAGACCCGTCCCCGGAGGCCAGACGATTAAATATGCTATCATGGTGAAAGGGGCAAATACAGCAAATAAAACAGGGATTATCCACGTACTGAAAGCGGCATCAAATCTAAAGGGGTTCATAAGCCACCATACAAAGATAGCTATTCTTGGCCCGAAAATAAATAGTGCCGTAATAACGCAACACATTTTTCAAGGTTATCAGCTGGTAGGCGAAATGTAAATAAGATTTATGAATAAATGCAGTTCAGGTAAAGAAATAAAAGAGCCACTATATAAAAAGGTGATGTATAAATCGAACCGCCGCCTATTATATCACCGGAGCAAGTTTAAAATATTTTGATGAACCTTTAATATTATCAACTATTCCAGGTTTTATTTAATTTTATGATATCTTCTGCAAATCTTTCCAAATCTTTATTTGAAGCGCCTCTTTTATTGTGAATAATTCTGGCCAGTTGTTCATGGGCGCCAATCAGTTTATCACAGGCAGGAGAAACACCGCCAGGTTTTTCAGTATAAAGAGCTTTTTTCTCTATTTCAATACCAGGAACAGCCAGCATGCCGCTGCTTAAGTCATAGGTTGACATGTAAAGGGGAGCATCAGCTGAAAACCCTGATCCGTTAAGAGTGCCAACGAATTTTTCACTTACAGAATCCTCTACATGGATAACAAAAACTTTTTCCGGTTTTTTACTGAAATTATTTATCCATTTAAGGAGTCCATCTTTATCTGCATGGGCAGACAGACCTGTAAAGTTATAAATAGCAGCCCGGACGGCAATCTCTTCTCCATAAATAGTAACTTTTTCTGCACCGTCGAGCAGCATCCTTCCCAGCGTATCACAAGCTTGATAACCCACAAATACTACAGAGCATTCCTTTCTCCATAGGTTGTGCTTTAAATGGTGCTTTATTCTTCCTCCCTCACACATACCGCTTGAAGAAATAATGACCTTTGGGACAGGGTCGTGATTTAAAGCTATTGATTCTTCGGTTGAATCAGTAAAGGATAGGTCCGGAAATGATATCGGGTTATGACCTTTTTCCAAGATATCTTTTGTTTGACGGTCCCCATAAAGGATTAAATCATCCTCATATAATTTAGTCGCCTCAGATGCAAGGGGGCTGTCCACATACACCGGAAAACCAGGACTGGGGACCAGCCTTTTTCCCTTGATCTCTCGTAAAAGATACAAAACTCCCTGTGTCCTGCCTACGGCAAAAGACGGGATAATAACATTTCCGCCTCCTGAAAGTGTTTTATCAAGGATATCTGCAAGTACTGATATGCTGCTACTTGTTTTTTCATGATTCCTATCACCGTAAGTTGCTTCCATTACCACATAGTCTGCTTCTTCTATATACCGGGGATCCCTGATTATGGGCTGGTCTGTATTTCCTATATCTCCCGAGAAGACTATTTTTTTGCTGGTTGTTTTTTCTCTTAAAAAAATTTCAACTGAGGCTGAGCCCAGAATATGTCCTGCATCGACAAAATTAAATTTAACCGAATCACTTAACTGTTCCATCTTACCGTATTCACAGGGTACCAGATATTTTAGGGTTTTTTCAGCATCAGCCATGGTATAAAGGGGCTCAACTTTGTTTTTTCCGGCTCTTATACCCTTTTTGTTTTCCCATTTTGCATCCATCTCCTGGATCTGCGCAGAATCCCTTAACATTATTGATAATAAGTCGCATGTGGCTTTAATTGCATATATCTTTCCATTAAAACCCTCTTTAACCAATAACGGTAATCTTCCACTATGATCAATGTGGGCATGGGTTAATATAACAAAGTCTATATCACAGGCGTTAAACGGCAGTCCCTGGCTGTCCTTTACATCCCGCCCCTGCTGCAGACCGCAATCTACTAAAAACCTCACCCCGCCTGCCCTGATACAGTAACAGCTTCCTGTAACTTCCCTGGCTGCACCATAAAATGTCAGTTCCATTTCTTTACACTTTCATCCATGAGATAAATAATTAGATTATTACTTTTATTTCATTGATATGCAAATTTTTTCTATGAATTTTTGCATTAAAACGGGTATTCTTATAACTAATTTGCAAAAAATTATAGCTGCCGTGTCTAATGGTTTGTTATAAGCATTCATATTTTACTGGTAGTTTAAAATATTTTCTATGAAATTAGATCATACATATGAAGAATTAATTATCTTCCTGATGCATGCCTTGGAGCTTCGCCTGTATTCCAGAAATCTTTCATCTTTCTGGATAGGTTTCCAATTTCTCTGCTGGTACTCCTCTCATTTCCATTACAGCGCCTTATAAATTCCTTTGTAAGTTTCCCGTAGGCCTTTGCCCCTTTGCATTCCGGGTCATAGTCAAATATGTGTTTGCCAAAGCCCGGTGCCTCGGCGAGTCTTACATTCCGGGGGATTATTGTTTTAAAAACCTTACCGGAGAAATATTTTTTTGCTTCTTTTACTACCTGGTTTGAAAGTTTTGTCCTTGTATACATTGTAAGTGCTACACCTGAAATCTCAAGTCCGCTGTTAAGATTTTTTCTTACCAAATCTACTGTCTGGAGAAGATGGGTTATTCCTTCAAGGGCAAAATATTCACATTGCAGCGGAATGAGGACACCACTGGTAGCTGTGAGGGCATTTATTGTTAGCAGCCCAAGGGCAGGCGAACAGTCAACCAGTATATAATCATAGTACTGTTTTAATTTATCAAGTATTTTTTTTAATCTGTATTCCCGCCTAAAACCCGAAACAAGTTCTACTTCAGCTCCAGAGAGTTTTTCTGAAGAAGGCAGGATATCCAGGCCTTCATAAACTGTATTAAAGACCGCTTCTTCAGGAGCAATATGGTCAGTTATGACATCATATACAGAATTTTTAATATCTGTTTGGTAGATCCCAAGTCCGCTGGTGGCATTTCCCTGTGGATCAAGGTCCACCAGAAGAATGCTTAAACCGCTGGTTGCCAGACAGGCTGAAATATTTATAGCAGTTGTACTTTTTCCAACTCCGCCTTTCTGGTTTACAACTGATACAAGCCTGCAGGCCTTATTTTTTTCTTCTGCCATAAAATAATAGGGATTTTATGAAACTGTCATAATTTTATAATAAAATTAAAAATATTTTAAAGGGCAATTATAAATAGTTATTTATGAAGGTAAAAACCAGACTTATTATATTACAACATACAACAGCCCCTCCTTTAATAAAGGAGGGGCTGATATGCCACCTTAGAGTATAAATATGATTCTAAGTTCAATTCCTTGCTGAAGACAGGGACCTGTGACTACTTAATTTATTTTCAATACTATCAAAGGAATTGTTTTCATCATTTTTTTTAAAAACAAAAGGGTCTTTTTCCAGCGTATTTTTTACAACTTCGTCTATATTATTTACAAATACAAGATTTATCCCTTTGAGTATCGATCCAGGTACCTCCTCAAGGTCTTTTCTGTTCTTTTCAGGCATTATGACTTTTTTAAGCCCTGCCCTCCTGGCTGCAAGCAGTTTTTCCTTAAGGCCACCTATGGGGAGTACTCTTCCGCGCAGGGTTATCTCTCCCGTCATACCAATATCCCTTATTACAGGTATTCCTGTAAAAGCAGATACAAGCGAAGAAGTCATAGTAACTCCTGCAGATGGACCGTCCTTAGGGATTGCACCGGCCGGAACATGTATATGTATATCTGAGTTTTTAAATATTTCTTCGTCAATACCCAGCTCTTTCGACTTTGATTTAAGATAGCTTAGGGCAGCCCTTGCAGATTCCTGCATGACATCCCCTAATTTTCCGGTAAGCTGCATCTTTCCAGTACCCTTATAATAAGTTGATTCGATAAGCAGGATATCCCCACCGACAGGTGTATAGGCAAGACCTGTTGCAACACCCACTCTGTTCCTGTCTTCTATTTCGCTCGGCTGTATCTTTGATACGCCCAGATATTTTCTTACCTTTTTATCAGTAACAATCTTTGTATATTTTTTATTCTCAACTATTTCCCGGGCAATCTTCTTGCATATGTTTGCAATCTCCCTTTCAAGATTTCTTACGCCTGACTCCCTGGTATACTCTTCTATTATGAGATAGATTGAATCCCTGGAAAACCTCACATCGTATTTATCTATTCCCTGCTCTTTAAGCTGTTTCGGTATCAGATACTTATCTGCGATATGCAGCTTTTCTTCAGAGCTATATCCCGGTATCTCTATTACTTCCATCCTGTCTCTCAGTGCCGGATGTATGGTGTCCAGAATATTTGCTGTAGTTATGAACATCACATTCGAAAGATCGAAAGGAATCTCAAGGTAATGGTCCCTGAAAGAATTATTCTGCTCGGGATCAAGGACTTCAAGCAGTGCGGAAGAAGGATCACCCCTGAAATCCGCGCCCACTTTATCTATCTCATCCAGCATGAATACGGGATTATTGGTTTTTACCTGTGAAAGTCCCTGTATTATCCTTCCAGGAAGAGCACCGACATATGTCCTCCTATGGCCTCTTATCTCGGCTTCGTCCCTTATTCCGCCGATTGACATCCTTATAAATTTTCTCCCGGTTGCCCTGGCGATAGATTGGCCCAGAGATGTCTTACCAACTCCAGGGGGACCTACAAAACATAATATCGGACCTTTTGTAGTCTTACCTTTAAGTTTTCTGACTGCAAGATAATCAAGTATATGAACTTTTACTCTTTCTAAATCGTAATGATCATTATCAAGTATTTCTTTTGCCCTGGTTATATCCAGTATATCCTTTGTCTTCTCTTTCCAGGGAACATCAAGCATCCAGTCGATATATGTCCTGATATATGAATGTTCAGGAGACATTGCAGGAATACTTTCAAGTCTTCTTATTTCCTTTTCTACTTTTTTCCTGGCCTCTGCAGGCATTTTTTTCTTTCCCAGCTTCTTTCTTAGGTCATTTGTAACTGCTTCAGACTCATCAGACTCGCCAAGTTCTTTTTTAATAGTCTTAAGCTGCTGCCTTAGATAATATTCTCTCTGGGTCTTGCCGACCTCTTTCTGTACCTTATCCCTTATCTGGGACTGCACTTCGAATTTTTTTAATTCTTCTCCCAGAAATTTTGTTAAAACCTTTAACCTTTCTGGTATATTATCTTCTTCCAGTATCTTCTGTTTCTGTGCTGTGCTGGAAAGGAGGTATGAAGCAAAAAGGTCTGCCTGCACATCAGATCTGGAAATATTAGTTGCAGCAACTACAAAAGCAGTAGGAAGAGGTATTCCCAGCTGAATAAACTTTTCTATCTGAAGCCTTATTGTAGTATTTGTCTTCTTCATTTCTTCATCTTCGGTATACGGAGGCTCTTTCACAACCTCCGTTGAAACCCTGAAGTAAGGATCTGTCTGGGTAAAATATTTTATCCTTACTCTTGATATACCTTCAACAACGCATTTTATCTCGTCCCTGGATACATTTACTAGCTGCTTTATGGCGCAGGCAGTTCCTGTATCATAAAGATCTTCCTTTTCAACAATCTCTTTGTTTTCTTCCTTCTGAGCGACTACCACTATAATATTGTGTTCCTTTGATGCATTTTCCACTGCTTCAAGAGATTTTTTTCTTCCTACAACCAGTGGAGTTGCAAGATAAGGAAAAACCACACTATTTTTTAAAGAGAGAAGGGGAAGTTCTTCGGGTATTTTGATTTTCTCCATTTTCTCATCTTCCGATCTTTCTTTAGCTACCACTTTATATCAACTCCTATCGATATTTTTTTTATTTAATTTTATCTTTAACAAAAACAGAAATATATTTTTATTATAACAAATAATAATTAAAAATACTAAAAATTTTTCTTATTATAGGAAAAATTAATTTCACTTTAAGTTAAAAATATTTTATCATTAATATTAAGTCAATTAAAATCTTTAAGAAATTACATATTTATATTATCTTATACTAGATCTTTTAATAAATTTAGTTTTTTTAATTAAAAAATATTGTTTTGATCTGATAGAATTAAATATTTTACAGGTTATTTTTTATATTGTTAAAAATTAAGGATTTTAGGGAGGAGATATAGTTGAAGACCGATCTCGAGTGCATTCCCTGTATCATAAGGCAGACAGTGAATATAATAAAGATCAGCAGAGTTAATGGAGAAACAGGTGAGGAGGTAATAAGGGAAGTATTGAAAAAACTGGAGAAAATAGATTATAGAAAATCTCCTGCATATAATTCTGACACAGGTTACCATACATTCTCAAAAATAACTGGTATAGATGACCCTTATCGGGATATAAAAAAAGCATGTAACAGGGCAGTAATAAAATTATATCCAGAATTTGAAAAAATTGTATCGGATTCAAAAGATAGATTGTATGCAGCTGCAAAGATTGCGGTGGCGGGTAATGTAATAGATTTTGGAGCACATATTACGGGAGGAGAAACTCTTAACTTTGAAAAAGTGATAGACGAGATTAAAAAAATACCTCTGGCCCATAATGACTACAGAGTATTCGAAGAAGATTTAAAAGGTGCTGATGAAATATTATATCTGGGAGATAATGCAGGGGAGATAGTATTTGACCGCGTTTTTATTAATCAGATAATAAAAAAGGAAAAGAGGGTTATCCTGTCTGTAAAATCTGGCCCGATAATAAATGATGCAACAATGGAGGATGTAAGAGAGGTCAGGCTGGATAGCCTGGTCAAAATAATAGAGACAGGGAATAACTGCATTGGAATAAATTTCCAGCGTTCGTCTCGAGAGTTTAAGGAACAATTTGAAAATGCTGATATAATAATTAGCAAAGGACAGGGTAATTTTGAATCATTAGACGAGGTTCGTGGTAAAAAAATATTTTTTCTTCTTAAAGCCAAATGCCAAAAGATTACCCGTGAGCTTGGAGTTAATTATATGGATATAGTTTTTAAGAAATCAAAATATTACAGGTAACAGATAGGTATCAGTAACCAAGTTCCCTTAGCCTGGATTCGCTTATCCCAAAGTAATGGCCAACCTCATGCAGCACGACCCTTTTTATATTTCTTTTTAGTGTATCCTTATCCTTGCTTACAGTTTCAATAGCCTTTTTATATATGATTATCCTGTCTGGCAAAAGCTGACCCCTTGTTGTTTTTGAGGTCATGGGGACACCGTGATATAATCCCAGTCTGTAATGTGAACTTCCAGATTTTTTTTCAAAGAGGGGACCGGTGTCTTCTTCATCGATTATAAAACTGATATTTTTAAATTTTTTCCTGAATTTTAAGGGAAGATTATCCAGTACTTCCAGGATTTCTTTTTCAAATTCCCCTATACTTATTTCCATAAAATTGTATTATATGCATAAATTGACTTAATAAACCCTGATTAATATTATAATATTATACTTAATCCGGTAAATAGGAAAGTGCTCATCAGTTACACAGGAAGGAAATTTGATGGCATCTATCATAAGGCAGGACATTTCTACAAAAAACTGGACTATATTTTCAGAAGAGCGGGCTTCCAGGCCCAATTATAACAGGGAGAAAGAATACAAAAAAAAATTAAAAAGATATGAACCAGGTTGTCCCTTCTGCCGGGGCAATGAAGATCAAACGCCCAAAGAAGTACTTTCAATAAGTAATGGAAAAGACTGGTCTGTAAGGGTAGTTAAAAACAAATTTCCCGCAGTACGGCACAGTGAAGATACAGGTATGCTGTTTCATGGTCACAGGCATACTGAAGGTCCCAATCTTTCAATAGATGGGGTGGGTGAGCACGAAGTCATAATAGAATCACCATGGCATGATGATAATCTGGCAAAAATGGAATCAGCCAGGGTAGAAAAAGTCCTGAGTGCGTACAGGAGAAGATTTATTGATGTAAGCAGGAATCCGGGAAATCAGCTGGTTGTAATATTTAAAAACCATGGCTGCAGGGCAGGCACATCTCTGGATCATCCACACTCCCAGCTTGTAGCGACTCCTTTTGTCCCGGGATATATAAGGAATAAGATGTTCGAATCCCAGAGGTATTATGATGACTACGGCAGGTGTGTTTTTTGCGATATTATAGATTATGAAATGAAATCAAAGGAAAGACTTGTCCATGTGAATGATAAATATATTGCAATAACTCCATTTGCTTCTATAGTTCCGTATAATATTATTATATATCCCAAAAAACACCAGTCCTGCTTTGCAGAGATAGATGAGGTTGATCTGGCGGATCTTGCTTCGGTTCTACAGCTGGTGTTAAACAAATTATATTATCTTTTAAATGACCCTGACTATAATTTTGTAATAGATAGTAGTCCAATTGATCAATCTGGAAACAGGCACCATCACTGGCATATAGAAATAATTCCCAGGCTAAGCACCAGAGCAGGCTTTGAAATAGGTTCTGGTATTAATATAAATACTATCCTACCAGAAACCTGTGCAAAAAATCTAAGGGACCGGAAAATGGATCAAAGAGCATATTTTTGATTGCCAGAAAAAATATTGGAGAATATCTTACGGTAACCATTTTTGGGTACGGGCAGATTTCTGATTTTAAAAAAAATATTCGGGAAAAGATATAAAAGTAATGGGGGATTAAGTATTTGGATTTTTTTTATGAAATAGTCAAATGGATCGAAATAACCAGCACCGGGATATTTTTAATAATGTTTCTGGGAAAGACTATTTACCTGAGGAGGAAGGCAGGATTAAATGCAATAGTACTAAGGCCTCAAAAAGGTATAAACGGCAGTATTTTTGGGATAGCATCGGTTATTTTAGTAAATATATGGATAGCTTTTATGTTGTTTTATTTATTGAATGCCACATTCAGGACCTGGCTTAATCCATTCTATATTGCCATAATGGATGTAGTATGGATCAGGATTTGCGGTTTAATGCTGCTTATTATAGCATTTATTTTTTTTATTTCAGCGCAGATCGCACTGGGGAATTCCTGGCGCCTGGGCATAGACAGGCAACACCCCGGAAAGCTGGTTACAGGTGGAGTATATTCCATATCGAGGCATCCAATTTATTTATTTTTCAATATATACTTTTTCTCTATTTTTTTGCTGAATTCAAATATTGTCTTTTTAATATTTACAGTATTCATATCTATAATCCTCCATTTACAGATATTATTTGAAGAAAAATATATGACAGATCTTTATGGAATGCTCTATAAGAAATATAAAGCAGAAGTAGTGTGCTATCTTTCCCCGCTAAGAATCTTCACCCTTAACAGTGCCGGAAGGGATAATACTATTGAAGAGGATAGATACTGAACTGCATTAAACACATATTTTAAACCCTGTTATACTACCACCTGACTGGTGAACTAAATAAAATACGTGTACGTACCCTTAAGATTGCTTTTATTATCTTTTTTACCAGGTCAGTTTTAAATTGATTCCTCAGACTCATTTTTTTAAACACCCAATAAATATACATCTGAAATTGAAAAAAATAAGATGAATTTACTTTAACGATGTTATAAAACCTGTACGGAACAGAATTTCAATATTTTTTCTGCGATGAGCCTATAATTATCTATATTATATCATATCCATTAAAAATTTTATTTGTAATTTTAGAGATATTGCAGAAAAATTCTCTCTTTTATCTTGATTCTTAGTAGTTTTAAATTAGATTGTATGTAATAATTATGATAATTATATAATATTAATATAATAAAAAGAGGAGGGGTAAATGGCAAAACTGGAAAAGATAGAAGGAATAGGTCCGGAGTATGCCAGAAAACTTGAAAAGTTAGGTATAAAGACAACAGAAACTTTCCTGAAAAAGGGTGCAACCCCGGAAGGTAGAAAAGAAATTGAAGAGAAAAGCGGCATAGGTCATAAACTGATACTGGAATGGGTCAATCTTGCAGATCTTTTCAGAGTAAAAGGTGTTGGCGAGGAGTATTCAGATCTTCTGGAAGAAGCAGGGGTCGATACTATAGTTGAATTATCAAGGAGAAGAGCTGATAATCTTTATGAAAAGATACTTGAAGTCAACAGTTCAAAAAAACTTGTAAGGCGGCCTCCCTCAAAAAGAATGGTAGCTGAATGGATTGACTCAGCAAAGAAACTCCCACGCGCTGTTAAATACTAATAAACAATATTAAGTACTGACCAGTATAAGAGCATATAGTAGTTTTTATAGGAGCTGTTACTAGGTTGTAGGCAGGGACCTAAAATGAACCCCTATAAGTGAAAATCCTATTGCATATGGAAACAACACAGGTTTTTTGAACAGGCTCCAGATTATAAGCTTCCAGAAATACCTTCTACCTTTTTGTCTTATGCCCAGCAACCATAATGAGCTAATAAAAGCTCTTATATGATAGAATTTTAATTTAGGCATTTTTAATTTAACAGGCCTGTATTCCCCGAGAAGAATTTTTATTCTTTCATAATATTGTTTTGGAGCATATATCGTAGAAAGGACTTTTTCGTAACCCTTTACAAGGACATCTTTATCCATCTTTGGTATAAAATTAAGACTGGCTGTTCCCATATTATTGCCGCTTGGTTTTTTAATTAGTCTGTCTGTTTCTTTTAGTCTCTTATATAGTCTCGTTTTTGGAAGAGCTGTAAGTAAACCCACCATAGCAGTGACTATTCCACTTTTTTGGATAAAATCTATCTGGTTCTGAAAAATTGATGGCTTATCACTATCAAAACCTACTATAAAGCCGCCCTGGACTTCAAGACCGCCATTCTGTATAATTTTTACGGAACTTAAAAGATCCCGGTTTCTATTCTGGATCTTCCCACATTCTGCCAGACTATCAGTATCAGGAGTTTCTATTCCTACAAAAACAGTTGTGAAACCTGCTTCTGTCAATAGATTTATTAACTTTTCGTCATCCGAAAGATTAATTGAAACCTGTGTATTAAAAGAAAATGGATAATTTCTCTCCTTCTGCCATTTGATTATAGCAGGAAGCAGGTACTTCTTTATTTCCCTCTTATTCCCGATAAAATTGTCATCAACGAAGAATACTCCTGCTCTCCACCCTGTTTGGTATAGTGAGTCCAGCTCGGTCAATATCTGCTCTACTGTTTTATATCTCGGTATCCTACCGTTAAGCTGCACCACATCACAAAACTCGCAGTTAAAAGGGCAACCTCTGGAAAACTGGATGCACATTGAATTGTAGTACGAAAGATTAATAAGACCCCAGTCCGGGATTGGCGTTTTAGACATATCAGGGAAATGTTCACTCTTATACAATCTTTTCATTTTTCCATTTTCAAGGTCTTCTATAACCTCATGAATGTATTCCTCAACCTCTCCCAGGACAAGGTGGTCAACTTCTGGAAAATCTTCATAGCCCGTGGTAAATAAAGGGCCTCCTGCCACTACGGTCTTATTATGCTTTTTTGCAAGACTGATTACTTTTTTTGCAGTATTTTTCTGGACTATCATGGCACTTATAAATATATAATCAGACCATTTAATATCCTTTTCCTCAAGACTGTCGGTATTCATATCAACAAGTTTTTTGTCCCAGTGCGAAGGAAGCATTGCACTTACTGTTAAAAGACCGAGCGGAGGGTATGCTGCTTTTTTACCGAGCAATCTTATAATCTTCTTAAATCCCCAGAAAGTGTCTTCATAATCCGGATAAACCATCAATATCTTCATAAATCTTCATATCTCCTGACTGTGGTTTTTTTATAAACCAATAAATTCTTTTTTATAAATAATATATACTGTCCTTTATCTTTTAATAGATTTCTTCTAAATTGTCAAATATCAATATCTTCTGACTTATAAAGAACTTCATGAACCCATAAATTTAAAGAACATCAATAAGTTATAAACGATTTTTAGGGATTAAAGTTTTAAATTTTTGTACGGCATTCAATTATTAAATAGGGATAATAAAGGATCTGGGAGCAATCCTGCAATTGGCGGAAAGAAAAATGCAGGCAGGTTTAACGGAATAATTTTAATGCAAAAAAGAAAGAGAAAAATTCGGAGCGGACTTGTTCTTCCGTCTCGCTGGCGCTCGCTGCAGAGACGCAGACTCCCTCGCTTTGCTCGGTCCGTCTTTTCAAGTCCGGCGGAACATGGATCCACCACGTTCCTACCCGCTGTAATTATCTTACTGGTGGAGATGAGCGGACTTGTTCTTCCGTCTCGCTGGCGCTCGCTGCAGAGACGCAGACTCCCTCGCATTGCTCGGTCCGTCTTTTCAAGTCCGGCGGAACATGGATCCACCACGTTCCTACCCGCTGTAATTATCTTCTGAGTGTCAACAGTAATTATCTTACTGGTGGAGATGAGCGGACTTGAACCGCCGACCTCTTGTCTGCCAGACAAGCGTTCTCCCAGCTGAACTACATCCCCACCCGGACAGTATAATATTTTAAAAAATCATCAGGAAAAAGTAAAATTAATTATGATTATGTATATTTAGCAGCGCGAGCTCCCCCGGCGGGCATTAGCGTGTCGGAAATCTGGATATGAATGCGTGTATTTTTGACAGCCATTTCATATGGAGGAACTTCCGTAAAAGCCGGAAAGATCGTAAATAAAAAAAGTCTGATATTAAATTTTATGTGTTACGGTAAAAATCCCATGGGATCCTGCGGTGCTCCCTTTATTCTTATCTCAAAATGAAGATGCGGTCCCGTAGACCATCCTGTTGAGCCGATATTTCCTACTGACTTGCCCCTTTCCACCATCTGTCCGATTGAAACTTTTATACTGGAAAGATGGGCGTACCAGGTAGCATAACCACCTCCGTGGTAAAGCATTACAGAGTAGCCGTAACCGCCAAAATACCCGGCCTGAATCACCTCTCCTCCTGCCGCAGCCTTGACGGGAGTTCCGTAGGGAGCAGCTATGTCTATCCCTGAATGAAATCTATTTATCCCAAATACTGGATGTATCCTGTAGCCAAAACCGGAAACAATCTGGCCCGAAACGGGCCATAAGAGTTTTCCTGAAGGAGGGATACCGTATTTATAGCTTTCAAGTATTTTTTTAAGCTCCTCTTCCTTTTTGGCAAGCTCTGCCTCCATATTGATAAGTTCCTGCTTGCTTGCTCTTGTCTGGGAAAGGAGGCTTTTTTTCTGGTTATATAATGATTCTATATGATCAGTCTTTTTTTCCGATTGAATGACAAGATTGGAGACTTTTTCTTCGTGCTCCTTCTGTTTATCCCTAAGCTCCGTGATGACCTTTTTAGTACTGATTAGAGCATTCCTTGTTTCCTTTATTTGATGCACGTTTTCATTACCCTGCCTGGCAAAAAGGTTTATAAGCTTGAGGTTTGATGAAAATTCAACAAATGTCTTTGAATTCAAAATAAGCTCAAGGATATTATTACTTCCCTTTTTGTAGATAAACGATACCCTGTTATTGAGGATGTGGATATTTTCTTCAAGTTCATCTTCAATAATTTTAAGATCCTCTTCTTTAAGTACCATTTCAGCGGATGTTTTTTTTACTTTCTCTTCTGCATCTGCCAGTTCAAGTCTTAGACCATCAAGTTCTGAAAGTGCCGAAAGAAGCTGATTTTCAACCTCTGAAATTTCACCGATATACAATTGTTCCGCAGCTTTTGCTTCTTCTATTTTTTTCTTTGTCTCTTCACGCTGCTGCTTCACATCCTTTAGCTCATCTTCTATTGACTGGGAAAAAATATGGCAGGGCAACGCGGTTAGTCCTGAGAGGACAATGATCAGGCTAACGAATATGGCTACGATTCTTTTACTTATTACATTCATTGCTACATTTATTTACATTATTATACTATTAAATAAACTGTTTAAGCAAATTTAAAGAAATTTACATCTTAAAATACTAAATATTGTTTTGCTGCCAAGATATTTATTGGTTTTATATTGTAGAAGTAAATTGTATAATAAATAAAAAATTCATTTTATATAGAGATAAAATCCTGCACTTATTATAATACTTTTAATTTGGTAATGTAGCGTGGTTTGATTAAGAAATAATGAATAAGCCAGCAAAAATTCCGGTCATTATTAGATAACAAAAAGATATGCAGTTAGTAAATAAAATAAATTTGATAAAAAAAATCAATTTTAGTCATTACAATAAATAATATGTATGTGCAATAATATAAGTGTAATATGAGATTTATAACATAAAATAGAGAATCTGATAATTTGTTTTTAAGCATCTGATAAAAAATTTAAGAATTGCAAATTATGCATTAAGAAAAGGACAGATAGATATTATGAAGTACAAAATTGTTAAAGAGTTTCCAAATGATATAATTTTTGAAAAAGGCTGCCCATGCACCTCTCTTTATCAGCCCACACACAGATATTCTCCGGAGAATAAGCAGGATCCTATATTGTTTAAGAATTTGATTCGGGAAATTGAAAATTCACTTAAGGAAAAGTTTCAAAGAAATGATCTAAATTCTATAATGGAACCATTTTATCAGATAGAAGGAGATAAAGAGTTCTGGATTAACACTTTAGACGGTTTGGCTATTTTTGCCAACCCGGATAAATGTATCGTGTACAGACTTTATATGCCTGTACGGGAGCTGGCTGTAGTTGCGGATAGCTTTCATATCAAGCCGCTTATAAGGATTTTTCAATCAGTGGACAAATATCATTTATTGGGTTTGAGCCATGACGGCTTTACCCTTTATGAAGGAAATAGATTTAAAATTGAGAAGATCAAACCGGATCCGGGGACTCATAGGACAATAGAGGAAGTCCTGGGAAAGCATCACACCGATTCTTATCTTACTTACGGGTCCTATGGGGATGCAGATGGGCGCGCCATGTATCATGGGCATGGTGGAAGAAAGGATGAAATTGAGAAAGATATAGAAAGATTTTTTAGATATGTGGACAGGTTCGTATTAGATAATTATTCAAAACCGACAAAATTGCCTCTTATTTTGGTTTCGCTGAAGGAGTATCATAATATATTTAAAAAAATAAGCCATAATCCATATTTAATGGAAGAGGCGATAAAAGGTTCTTATGACGCATTTGAAGCAGAGCAGTTGAAAGAAAAGGTCTGGCAGATAATAGAACCTATTTATTTAGAAAAGATACAAGATTTAGTTAATTCCTTTGAAAATGCAAAAGCTAATTCACTGGGCTCGGATAATTTAGACCAGATTACCATGGCAGTCATTGAAAACAGAGTAGGGACCATTATGATAGAAGACGAGAGGATAATACCGGGGAAGATTGATAAAAATACCGGAAAAATTGAATTAGGAAATATAAAAGACCCGGATTTTGATGATGTTTTAGATGATCTGGCTGAAATGGTTCTTAAGAAGAGGGGAGAAGCGGCGGTACTTCCAAAAGAGGAAATGCCCTCCAGTACCGGAGTTGCTGCTATATACAGGTATAGATAATTCTGCAACCTTTCTTGATCTGTATAAGTCTGCTGGTGCAAATATATGCTGCAGGTCTATTTTTCTATATTTACTGGCCCTGGACTATAAAACTAAATACCTTTCTGGAATTTTTACAGATCCCTGTTTTTCTTATAAATATATTAGATATATTAATGGTAAATTATGTCACTGCTTTTTAAGAAATAGTTTTTTAATCAGATGATGGGAAAGGATGAGGAAAAATGTTGCAACCATGAAAATCACTGAAATAAAAACAGAAAGCTCGATATTCTTATTTGAAATTATTTTGGTCAAAAATGGAGCTAGCGAGACGCCTATATTACTGGCCGCGAATAGAATAGTAGCAATAAGCTCTTTACCACTGTTAAAGATTTTATTACCCGAAGAGACAAGAAGTGGAAACAAGCCTGAAAACCCAAATCCTGCTATAAATATTGTTATAAAAATAAGTAAAGTAGAATCAAAATATAGGGCCAATATAGTAGAAATTACAGCAATGATAGTCAGGCCCAGCATAATATAATTGGAATTAATCCTGCCTGTCAGGGAGCTGACTATTAACCTGCCTATTATTATAGAGATCCAGAAAAATGATACTATCAAGCCAGCAGATTGTACATCAAAAGACCTGGCAATCCTGAAGAATGTGGGGGACCAGGTAGAAATAACAGTTTCCGACAGGCAATAAGTTATTATTGCAGCAGTTATTAATAAAAGAAGAATATTGTTAAATTTATTTTTAAAAATTTCACTAATTTTAACTTTCGTACCACTATGTTTAGAAATATATTTCCTTTTTCTGGTAATGAAGATAAAAAGGATTAGAGTGATTAATATAAAAAATATTATAACTCCATAGATATTCCTCCAGTTAAAATTATTTTTGACAATAAACGAGGCAGTAACCGGGCCAAAAAATGCGCCAATAGGATAAAAGGTTAAAGCAATTGTTGTCAGGCGGTCTTTATCCCTAACGTAGCTTTCAAAAATATTTGTATTAGCCTGAATCCATATCAGACCCAGAATATAGCCTGCAATGAAATATAAAATATAGAAAGTTAGTAGACTCCGGGCAAAGTATAGGGTTACTGTAATTGGCAGGAGGATAAAATATCCACCTAATATTATATTCAGCCTCTTAAATATGCGGCTGTAGAAAACCGAGGTTAGCTGTCCTGCAATACCCCCGGCTGTATACAGGGTAAAAATAAGGCTTAAATTGCCAGTTTCATAACCTGTATCAAGACTAATATCTAAAAGTATGGGACTTGCAGTCAAGAAAAATAGGGCAAACAGAAAAATTGATAAAAAATTGGGGAATTCAAGAAAATATTGTTTAAGTTCTGAAACATTATTTTTTAAAGGCATAAGCATAAAGTATTAATTTTTTTAAATATTCTAAAGGATTAAAAAATAAAATAGAAGTTTAAAATTTAAGAATTCTTTATTTTTTTTGAATGTATTTTCGTATGCCGTTAATTCATCTTTGAATAGGCACATTTTTATTATTTTTTGGGTATATTATATTTTCTAAAATGATATAGAACAACGTCTTTTATTTTCTTTTCAGTGTGCTTATATACTTAGTTTTAGTATGCCGTTAAACCGCCAGACTTTAGTCTGGTGATGGATAGGCTGTCCAGGCATGATCCGGACGCCTCGATTGGAGGAATAGTAAAAGAAAGCCCCCGACTTCAGTCGGGGGAGGTTAGCTAAGTATAAAATGTCCCAGTGCTCTTTATATTAATAATAAGCAAACACTCAGGTTTTTCTTTTATTTAATGAAACTAAATTTAATTAAACTTTTTTCCCGCAACTACCACAGAATTTCTGGCCTGGTTCTAATTCCGCACCGCAATTACTACAATATATTCCTTTGGTTTTTGTTTCTCCACTCTGAATCTTTTCTTCTGGCTGCTGTGGAGGGGAAACACGCTTTTTTCTCACCAACAGTATAATAATCAAAATAATAAGGATAATAAATATTATCGGAAATGCTATGAGCATTATTAAAGTAAGCGTATCCAAACCTTTTTCTCCTGTTACAGGTTCTGTAACAGCCTTTTCTTCGGCTGCCTGCACTTCAGCAACTGTTTCTGCTGTTTCAACAGCTGTTTCTTCAGCAGCATCTGCTTCACTCGAGAATGCATACGGTACATCATTTCCCATATTTGATTGAGCTTTAGCCTTGTATTCCTGCGCAAGTAAATGTCCGGAACTTAGATTTAACAAAGCATCAAAATAATTAATAGCCTCGCTATAATGACTGTTATTGTACATTATGAGGCCTTTTCTCCATAGTTCATCCACCTGGCCAAGTTTATTTTCCACCCCCAGCATACCTTTTATATCGTTGGATGTTCTCAGGTAAAAATTAGCATAATCTGGACCGAATGAAATTATACCGATTACTGAGCCGTCTTCTCCTAAAACCGGCCCTCCGCTATTACCTTCCCTTGCATCTCCCTGTACCTGCAACACCTGGGTGCCTCCTATCATGACCTTCCCGCTTATGGAACCTGTTGTAACTGTAGGGTCCAGTGGATTATCCTGTCCAATATTTGATGTCCAGGGATAGCCTAATATGGTAACCTTATCTTGAATTGAAACATTAGAAGAATCTCCTATCAGTACACTTGAGAGCGCTCTTCCGGTTACGGGGGTTACTTTTAGTATTGCAATGTCCCTCTGGTCTGCAGGGCTGAAAGTAATAACTTCTGCCCGCATAAAGGTTTCTCTCGGACTGTCCGGAATACTTGAATTGGCTGTATTGAACTGGACCCACACTTCTCTGTCAGGGTCTGGGTCATCATAACCTTCTACTTTATAATTATCATATACCCAGTTCCAGTCTGCCTCTGTTAGATTATAATAATCATTTGGGTATGTATCAAAAACATAAGCATCAAGAACCTCCCATTTCAGGTCAACATAGGAGACATCTACCATATGACCGGCTGTTACAATGCTGCCTGTTTCTGGATTGGCACAGAAACCGGAACCACCGAATGGCCCGTACATATATTCCTGACTCCATTCTTCTGTATTTGGGTCATAGACATAAGCAAACCATGCAGACCATATGTAGCAAACAGATGGTTGTGTGAGCAAATATGAATCTGCCCCTGTAAATTCATATAATGAGTAAATGTATTCATCTTCTTCCGTAGTTTCTGCAAGTATCAGGGGGGTAAAGCTTAAACATAATATGAGAATAAAAGCAAAAACAAATACTTTTAAGAAATTATTTTTCATTAGACCTGCCTTATATTAAGATAATAATAATAATATAATTGTTATCATATAGAAATCTTATAAATTAATTATATTTTTTAATATAAAGATAGTCAATGAAATTTTACTTTTATATCATTTATTTCTTATAAAGTAATAAGGCTTTTTAGAAGGAAATAAATCACTAGAAATATAATCAACCATGCCATGATGATTTCCTTCCTGTTTCCATTGATAAGGTCTCCTATTCTTTTTAGTTTCACCAGCCTGACTTAACCATTTTGAGTTAACAACGTATCCAGTCTATTGGGGTTTATATCAGTAAATATTTAAATGCAATTTAGGTGATATTATTTAAACCAGGAAATTATATGATATCTCAAAATTTATCCACTCTGATATAATATTATTAAAATAGTAATGTATGGATGATTATCGATATGGCTGAAGAGTACTAATATAGTAGATAGCAATGGTGATTTAGAGTGGAAGAACATAAAAAGCATCAGGTGCATAATCACCACCGGCACATGGAAGCAGATTTTAAGAAGCGCTTTATAGTCTCTATCATAATAACTATGCCAGTTCTCCTCCTTTCCCCATTGATACAGAGTTTTTTAAATATAGAAGAAATAATAAAATTTCCAGGCGATATCTATGTCCTTTTTGCACTATCCACAGCAATATTTTTCTACGGAGGATGGCCTTTTCTAAAGGGTCTCTATAATGAGCTCAAGTCAAAACAGCCCGGGATGATGACTTTAATAGGACTTGCTATAACTGTCGCCTACACCTACAGCAGCGCAGTAGTATTTGGACTTGAAGGAAAAGTATTTTTCTGGGAGCTTGCTACCCTTATTGTTGTGATGCTTCTGGGCCACTGGATTGAGATGAGATCAGTGATGGGAGCATCAGGCGCCCTGAATGAACTTGCAAGACTAATGCCCAAAGATGCCCACAGGATAACTTCTGATAATAGGACCACTGATGTACCGCTGGAAGAACTAAAAAAAGGTGATAAGGTCCTGGTAAAGCCTGGTGAGAAATTCCCTGCAGACGGCGTTATACTAAAAGGCGATACTTCGGTAAATGAGGCAATGCTCACAGGTGAGTCTAAAGCTGTGAATAAAAAGAAAGGTACGCAGGTTATAGGCGGTTCGATAAACGGTGAAGGTTCGGTAACAGTAGAAGTCAAAAAAACCGGAAAAGATTCATTTCTTTCAGGAGTAATAAAGTTAGTAGAGCAGGCACAGCAAAGTAAATCAAGGACCCAGGATCTTGCCGACCGAGCTGCTTTCTGGCTCACAATTATCGGTATTTCTGCAGGAGTTATAACACTTTTTGCATGGCTGTTCCTGACGGATAAAGATTTTGTTTTCTCTCTTGAAAGATCAGTTACTGTGATGGTGATTACCTGTCCGCATGCTCTGGGTCTTGCCATACCTCTTGTTGTGGCCGTATCAACAGCTCTATCGGCAAGAAAAGGTCTACTCATAAGAGACAGAGCTGCATTTGAGAGAGCCAAAAATATTGATGCCATTATATTTGATAAGACCGGGACTTTGACCAAAGGGGAATTTGGCGTATCGGAAATAATACCCTTGACAGATAATCTAAATAAGGAAGAACTCTTAAAATATGCTGCCTCCCTTGAGTCTCAATCCTCTCACCCTATAGCCAGAGCTATTGCTAAAGCTGCTGATGATAAATATCAGGTATCAAAGTTTAGATCCATCACTGGAAAAGGTATAGAGGGAGTCATAAATGGAAAGCAAGTGGAAATAGTGAGTCCCGGATATTTAAAAGAGAAGAATATAAAGACTGGAAAGCATGAAGAAATCGATAGAGTATCTTCTCATGGTAAGACTATAGTGTATGTCTTGATCAATGAGAACCCTGTTGGAGCCATAGCACTTGCTGATATAATCAGAGAGGAATCTAAGGAGGCTATAAAAAGATTAAAGGAGCTTGGCATAAAGCCCATGATGCTTACCGGTGACAACAGACAGGTTGCCAAATGGGTGGCAGAAGAAGTAGGCATTGAAGAATATTTTGCAGAAGTTCTGCCTGAGTATAAATCTGATAAGATAAAAGAGATTCAGTCAGGAGGCCTGGTTGTAGCGATGACGGGAGATGGCGTAAATGATGCTCCGGCACTTGCCCAGGCCGATATCGGTATTGCTATTGGTGCCGGAACAGATATAGCGGTAGAAACTGCTGATATTATTCTTGTAAAGAACAATCCTTTAGATGTTGTTTCTATTCTGGACCTATCGAAAGCAACATACAGAAAGATGCTCCAAAACCTTGCCTGGGCTACCGGTTATAATGTATTTGCCATTCCACTGGCTGCAGGGGTACTTTTCCCATTGGGAATCATATTAAGTCCTGCAGTAGGTGCAGCACTGATGTCGCTGAGTACTGTTATAGTAGCTATAAATGCAAGATTTTTAAGAGTTCACTAAGTAACTTTCCAGATCTAAATATTCTCCGGGTAGAAATGACTTTAAATAATTAATCAATAAAATAATATATATAAAAATTTATATAAGTTTTGATAGGCCCGGTTTACAAAATTTCGACCAGATTGTTAATAGTTTAATGCAAATAAGCAGATTAAAAATAGTAAATAGGTGAAATGTCTGAAGACAGTGTATAAAGTAGAGCCACTTTATTATGCATATATGAGGATATATTTATACCTGAATTGAGTTATTAATGCTAATAATTCTTTTGGATATCTTATTAAAAAAATGATTTGGTATTTTTTAAACCAGTATTATAATTATACTTAATACAATATTAATTCAATTTAGTAAAATATAACAATTTAGAAGCTTTAAGGTTTTTCCTATTATAATTTGTTGCCGATTGTATAGAAAATTTTAGCCAATAGCAAAACCAGGTGAATATAGTCGGTTTTTGTATTCTAACTGAGTAAGTTGTATTTTATAAAGTTACAACCTTTAAAGATCTTAAAAAGATATGTATGGCAGAAAGGGTCAAAAGATGAATAAAAAAATAAATATCTATGCAAGGCCAATGTTATTTTTTAAAATGGCCGTTTTCCTTACATTAATAATTCTGGTAATAATATCTGCTGCATCATGTATAAGACTTGTAGGATTTAGCGGTTCAGGAAATGTAATAACTGAGGAGAGAAATATTTCTGGATTTGACAGTGTATCTGTAAGCTCGGGAATCAATCTAATTATAGAACAAACCGGTTCAGAATCACTTAAGATAGAGGCTGAAGATAACATTGTACCCAAAATCATAACTAAAGTAACAAATGGAAAACTTAACATCATGTATAAACCCTGGACCCTGGATTTTATAGGAATTAATACATCAATGCCTATAAATGTATATCTTAATGTTTCAGATTTAAATACCATAAGCCTGTCGAGTGGCTCAACCCTAAACTGTAAAGAGTTAAATACTGAAAAGCTCAAAGTCAATCTAAACAGCGGCGCTTCCGGAGAGATAAAAGTAAAAGTAAAAGAATTGGATACCGCTCTTACAAGCGGCTCAACTCTTAAAGTCCAGGGTGATGCTGGTAAACAGGAGGTTAAACTCAGTAGCGGTGTAACCTATGATGCAGAAAATCTTGTAAGCAAAATTGCCGAAGTAAAAGTATCAAGTGGTGCCGCCGCAACTTTAAATGTCAGTGATAGCCTTGATGTGAATATTTCAAGTGGCGGTTCGGTAAAATACATAGGTTCACCCCGGATAATATCAAATATTTCTTCGGGTGGTTCCTTAGAAAACTTAAACAAGTAAATTTTAATAATTTAAAAACATAAATTTCAGAAGCTAAAACCAAACAATAAACACAAAATAAAGGAGAAAAAATGGCAGAATTGACAAAAGAAGAATTGGTAAAAGGCAAGAAAGTTGTCGGGGGGCCTACTATCTATTTTTGGGTCATTTCAATAATTGCAGGCCTGGGACTTTTTTCAATGAAGGATTTTGGAGAGTGGATGTCTAATGACATTTATATAGGGCCGATTGCAATCGGTCTTCCCTCCTCCAATACATCTTTGGTCTTTTTAGCTCTTTTTGTTGCCGCACTTGTTGGATTATATATACGCAAAGCATGGGCTATTCCTGTTGGGAGAGCTGCTCTTATAGTATCAATGGTTATCTTTTTCCCTGTAGGTACAATTTTCGGTGCTATCTTATGGAAAAGGTTTAAAGATCCAGTTGCAAAAAAATACTTAAATTATAATGAGGATGTCAAAGAAGCTGGTACGCCTGCTCCTACTGATGAAAAAATTGAAAAGCCTGGGGAAACTGAAGAAAAAAATGAACAAGTGGAAATAAAGTAAGAAAATTTGAGTTTA
>CAZLXJ010000085.1:0-8956 GCA_964563645.1 uncultured Actinomycetota bacterium
CTTTTAAGATAATAAAATTAGCAATTGTTTTTTAAAAGGCGGTCGTTAGAATGCATAAAATATTCTGGATACCAATAATAATTGGTATAGGACTAATCATCTTGACAGCAATGCTTGGTTTCAGGGGAACAGAAGAGGTAATATTTTTGCATTTTTAAAATTTTTACTTTGGATCTTTATTACCTCATGATAATAATAGTTATGTTCATAATTAAAAAAGGAGGCTACAAATGTCAGTTGCAAAAATAACAGAAATTAAAGTGACTTCTACCACAAGCTTTGATGATGCAATAAAGGAAGGAATTGCTCGTGCAAAAAAAACCTTAAAAAATGTCAAGTCCGCATGGATAAGTGATTATGAAGTTATAGTAGACAATGATGGTAAAATTGCTGGATATAGAGTCTTAATGAAGGTTACTTTTATTCTTGAAGAATAAACTATTAAAATATCTAAAATAAAGTGATTTATCCAATATATGAAAGGAGTATAGTATGAGCATCTTCTGGATATTAGCAATCATCGCAGTAGTACTGATAGTTTTTTCTGGTATTTTTGGCTTTAGAGGAGCCAATAAAGCAGGCTGGGGAATTCTAAAAATCCTCTTTTTCATCTTTATAGCCTTTTTAATAATAATGGTTATTTTGGCTATTATCAGGTAACTAAATTCCTCTTATATTAAGAATTTATATCAAGAATATTAATCATTCTTGATGTTTATGACGTAATGATAAATGGAAGACCATACAAAAAAGATGATAAAAAAAGCTGCGGGGAAGGGTGTCAAGTTTAAGAAAAAAACATAAAAGAAATAGTAAAATACCTCTAAAGATCTTTACTAAAGTTTTTTCCTTTGCTGCATTGACTGGCATTATTGCCATTTTTTTAGTAGCTGGTTTTCTGGGATTTGTCCTGAGGGGTGTAAACCAGTTTATGACTGACCTGCCACAAATAGAAGAATTTAGCCCCCAGGAAGCTGCCCTAACCTCAAAGGTCTATGCAGCTGATGGAACACTGGTTGCCACGTTCCATGATGAGCAGAACCGTGAACCGGTACCTATAGATCAAGTTCCTCAGGACCTCATTAATGCGGTAGTAGCAATAGAGGATGAAAGGTTCTATGAGCATCAGGGCTATGACCCAGAAGGTATAATCCGTTCTGCCGTAATAAATATAACCTCCGGAGAAATAGAGCAGGGAGCCACTACCATTACCCAGGGATATATAAAAAATGTATATATGCCGGAAGAAAAATACGATATCAACTATGATAGAAAGACAAAGGAGATCGTCCTTGCCTACCAGCTGGAAAAGAAGTACTCCAAGGAACAGATACTGGAGATGTATCTAAACACCATGTACTTTGGTGAAGGGACATACGGAGTACAGACAGCGGCCAAGACCTATTTTGGAAAAGAGGTACAGTACCTGGACCTGTCTGAATGTGCCATGATAGCCGGGTTATTGCAGTCATATCTTAATTCCCCCTATATAGATGAGAAAGCCGCCATAGAAAGAAGGAACCTGGTCCTCTTTAACATGCTACGCCTGGGGTATATAGATAATGAGCAATATAATAAGGCAGTTAGGGACCCTATTGTTACCCAGCGCTCTCCGGAGGTAGCTGAAAACAATTTTGCCCTTTACTTTGTAGAGCATGTAAAGCAGCAGCTTATCGCTAGATATGGCATAGAGAAAGTATTTGAAGGGGGTTTAAAGATATATACGACCCTTGACCCAAAAATGCAGGTATATGCTGAAAATGCCATAAAGGAGATACTCCCAGATCCTAAAGACCCTTCAGCAGCCCTGGTCGCTATGGACCCTAGAACTGGCTATATAAAGGCCATGGTTGGTGGGAAGGACTTTTCTGATATGAAATTTAACCTTGCCACCCAGGGAAAGCGCCAGCCCGGTTCTACCTTTAAGGTGTTTGCCCTAATAGCTGCCCTGGAACAGGGGATAAGCCCCTATATCTCATTTAACCCCAATGGTCCCCTGGAATTCGAGATATTGGGCAGCGATTCATGGGAAGTGGGAAATTACGGGAACCAGTCTTACAATGTAAATGACATGTCTGTGTATGAGGCAACGGTAAAGTCGGTAAATGTGGTATATTCCCAGCTCATCATGAAAGTAGGGGCAGAAAGTGTGGCCAGGGCTGCCATGAATATGGGCATTGAGACTCCCCTGGAAGCTTACCCTGCTACTGGACTTGGTGGTCTTACCATAGGTGTATCTCCCCTGGAGGTATGTACCGCGTTTTCAACCATTGCCAATTATGGTAAAAGAAACAGGCCGACGGCTATTCTAAAAGTGATAGACAGGGATGGTAAAGTGCTTGAGGAATATGAGCCTGTTGGTATCCCAGTCATCTCTCCTATAAATGCCTACAGGGTAATAGAGATACTCCAGCAGGCCATACAGAGGGGAACCGGCACCCGAGCCAGGCTCGAGGACAGGTCCTGCGCTGGGAAGACGGGCACAACCCAGAAAGCAGAAAATGCCTGGTTTACCGGGTTTACACCCAATCTTGCTGCCTGCATATGGATGGGCTATCCAGAGGAAAATATAAGGATAGGCACCTTACATGATATGAGAGTAGCTGGTGGAGCTCATCCTGCCATGATATGGAACCTGTTTATGAAAGAAGCAACAAAAGACCTTCCCATAGAAGACTTTATAAGGCCTCAGGATGATCTGATAGATGTGCAGGTAACCCTGGATCTTGCTACAGGAGATTATATGCTTCCCAACAGGTATACAGAACCAGAGGATATAGCGATAAAGCAGTATAATTATGGACAGGAACCAACCCAGCAGGCATCCATACCGGAAGATAAGATACCCATGATACCAATGGTGGCCCTTATGCCACGGGACCTTGCCGACTATATACTGGTGCATATGGGATTTGAAAATATTGTCTATCTAGATGAACCATATAGTGAAGTTCCTTCAGGATATACACACAGGCAGGACCCTATGTGGGACCAGCCGGTAGAGATTACCAGGAAGATAACTATATGGGTTAATCCTTAAAGATAAAATAGTCTTGTTCCAGTACTTTGGTACTGGTAAAGACAGGTCTAAAAGCTGAAAGTTGATTCAAAGATCTGCTCAAAAGAAGAACAAGAATAAAAATATATGGCAATGATATGCAGTCATGTAGTAGAAACTTAATGAAAAACACCCCTTTGATGTAAAAATGGGAAAAAGTAAAAGAAGCAGCAGAGTTGAAGGCCATGCAAGTACCACCATTCTTTGATGTGGAGTAAATAGAACTGTCTATGTCTTTGTAATTCAAATAAATTCTTATTATGTATCAACAAGCTGGGGCTCATTTAACTGGCTGTCAACCCATACTGAGAACCTGGGAATTAAGTGATCAAGGATCATGGTTCCAGTCCTGCAGTGCGGGCATCTGAAAATATCTTTTCCGGTTATCTCTGGTATTAGCTCCTGCATGCTTTGTTCTTTACTTTCATCATTACTTGGACTTACTCCCAGAAGACTTTTAACACAGGCTATGTTTTCCCTGCAGTTACGGTTGGCCAAAAACCCATAGTGTCTGATAAGGGTTTAGGAGTCGGGAAGTACATGGGTTAAAAACCTTCTTGTGAGTTCACTTGCAGAAAGGGTCATATCTTTCTTCCTGTTACCGTCTTTTCTGTCATGGTAGGTAAAGGCTGTCATTCCACCCTTAACATATCTTATGTACTCATTTGATATGGCAGTCTTGTGAGTATAGCTATAATAATAAAAAGACGTAAGTTTTCAGTCAAGAATTGAGCCTATTGCGAAACTTATATATCTAATAAGATTGAATTATAAAAAATCTCAATTTTTTAAGAAAAGTTTTTATAAGGTCCCTTCTTTTTAAGCTTCCCTTTGAAAATCGAAGGTTAGGCATATTGTGGTGCATATATGCCTACTAATAAATAGATTGGAATACCTTTGTGAAATATGTTATACTTCTAATGTAGTAAATTGTATTACAGGAGTTAATATTGATTATTTTTGATGCTTCTACCCTGATACTTTTATCAAAAATAGATTTACTTCAAACAGTGTTTGATAAATATAAGGGGGCTATACCAGAAACTGTCAAGAAAGAAGTCGAGTATAAAGACGGGATAGACACAAGAGCGATCATGCAGCAGACAAAGGAAGGAAGGCTTGATCTAAAAAAAGATCCTGACAGTAAAGAAGTAGATAAATTATGCAAAGATTTTCCATTAGGAAAGGGAGAGGCAGCAGTAATTACGATTGCTAAACAAAATAATTGGGCGCTGGCAACAGATGATGGGCTAGCAATAAAGGTATGTAAAATATTTAATATAAGATTTATTACTGCAATTCACTTTCTAATAGAGGTCGGTCTAAAAGAATATATTGCTCTGGCAAAACTCGAATTACTAAAAAAGTACGGAAGATATTCAGCAGGAATAATAGAGGATGCTGAAAAAAGGATAATGAAAGGTTGATAAGATGAGTGTAATGAGCTTACGTCTGGGAAAAGAAGAAATAGATATAATATCCAGATTATCAAAACATAAAAAAGAGGCTAAATCAGAAATAGTAAGAAAACTTCTGCGTGCAGGCTGGGTTTTTTACTGGCTTAAGCTGTACAGCGAAAGAAAAGTTTCCCTGGGGAAGATGGCAGAAGAGCTTGATCTTTCCGTAAATGAAGTCCTTGATCTTCTTTCTGATTTTGGCATAGAGTCCCGGGTAACCTATGATGATTATCTTCAGGGTTTTGAAAATCTTAAGGCTTTGAAATAGAAGAAGTAGTTTTCCAGACAAAAATATTCCAGGTATTTCAGTATTTTAATAATCTTATTTGGCGTAATCGAGGGTAGTTTAGGCATTTGTATCAACTGATAGAGTGTATTCTAACATGTTTTCTTCAGCAGGTATCTCTTCACCGCGAGCTTTTAAACTTTCTATATATAATTCAATTGCTTCTTTAGCTTTTTCTATTCCTTCATCAAGTGTATAACCATATGCAACCTGGCAGGGAAGGTACAAAAACTGTGAATCCCCATTCAGGTTCTTTTTTTAGAAGTATTTTATAATTTACTATTTTCATATCTGAAATTGCATAGCTAACTCTAAGAATAAATTTTATTATCCAATTTCTGCTTCTGATTTAATTTTATCAAACAAAGATTTTATACCTAATTTCCTGGACCAATAATTCATATACTCAATATCTATATTCCCATACTGGATTTCAAATACGTTCAGGGCATCATTATATTGTTTTATACTTCCGCCTGAAATTTTTGACCAATACAATTTCTGAAGTATGGTGTCTTCAGCTGTAGAAACATAAACCTCAAAATTAAACAATGTTACTTTTTGTTTTCTGGAGAACCTGCTTTTGTCAAATTCACTGTCAGTTAAAATCCAGAAATCAATTTTATCCCCCTCATTTGTATCAAGTACGTTAAACTGGCTTTTATTATCAATAGCTGATTCAATAGAATTTTCACTTATGTAATAATCTTCCTGCGGAAAGGCATTTAAAATAGCTGCAGCGTCATTTTTTCTTATAGATATTATTATGTCAATGTCATGAGTAGAACGGGGGATTCCCTGCAGGCTTGAGACAATAGACCCTGTAAACATATATTGGATGTTGTTTTGGGATAAAATTTTTGCTATTTTTTTTAATAATTTAAGTTGCGGCATTTATCTATTCGTTTTAGATATAATTTTTTTATTTCTTCATCGGAACATTCCGGAAACCTTTTCTTTAACCCTGCCATGAAAAGTTGTTTAGTAAGCTCATTTAGCTCAAAACATTTTCTTAACCTGTTTTCTGGAGACATATTCCTAATTATTTTTATATATTCTTTCCGGTCCTGGTTGGCTTGTTTCATGAAATTATTTTATCATATATTGAGATTGTTTTATGATTAATGTTTGTGATAGGCATGTAATGAAAAAAAGCTATCATAAAGAACATTGTTTCCGTTATGGGAATATACTTTTTAATTGCTATATCAAAGTGTTATTTATACTTGCCCTCAATTTAAAATTATTAGATACTAATATGACATGTTATAATATTTAGTCAGATTACTATTTAGATAATGGCAAATCTTGCAGAATAAAAAGAGATTATTAGTAACTATTTTTTCAATTATCTCCATATTATTTGGTCTATCTGGAACAGTTCTATCTTTTTGGGGCTTCTTTGGATTAAATTCCTTAAAGGAAAATTTTTACAATATAAATAATATAAGCCTGTCAGCTGCAGGGGTTATTGAGAAAACAGCACATATGTTAGAAAAATCAGATGAAATTTCTGGAAATATTTCAGAGAGCATAATTTCTACAAACGATACAATTTCCTACGCTTCAGAAATATCCTACGATTCAGGGTTAGCTTTCAACCAGATTGCCGGGATTACTGGTTTTGATATACTTGGTTTTAGGCCGTTTTCCGGTGCAGAAGAATTTTTTAATGAAATAGGGGATAATCTGGTAGACCTTTCCGAAAAGTTAAATAATGCGCAGGATGATCTTAAAACAAATGCTTCTGATATCCAAAGAATAGGTGATGACCTTGGGAAAATATCAGCAGAGCTTGAAGATGTATCGGAAAGTCTTAACCAGGCAATAGGTTTATTTGATATTTACAGTTTTATAACAGCCATAAAATATCTTTTGGTCTATTTTGGCATACTTAACGTAGTCCTTATCCTTAATGGGATAATGTTTTTGATTCTAAGATAATAAGTTATATACATAGTAAGATAGGTAACTATGAAAATACCGGTAAAAAAACTTAGCAGTGGTTTCTGGCTTCCCGTAATAGGCCTTGGAACTTTTGGTATAGGAGGATATGAGTTAAGGGACCCTGAAGAAGATGTTAGAAGAGCAATATCAAGTATAAAAGATGCCATAGATCTTGGGATTACCCATATTGACACCGCTGAGATGTACGCTGAAGGATATTGCGAGATATTAATAGGGAAGGCTATAACAGGTTATAAAAGATCGGATCTTGTTATAGCCACCAAGGTGTCACCAATAAACCTTAGTTATCATAGTGTCATAAAAGCAGCAGAGGATAGTTTAAAAAGACTTCGCACTGATTATATTGATATTTTTATAATACATTATCCAAATTATAAGTTAGAAATTGAAGAAACTATGAAAGCCATGGATTACCTTATTGAAAAAGGATCAATAAAATATATAGGAGTAAGCAATTTCACCAGAAAACAATTCGAAGATGTACAAAAATATACTGAAAACAAAATAGTATTGAATCAAATACCATACAGTCTGGTAAATAGAAAATTCCAGGCAGATGGATTTATAGATTATGCCCGGCTGAATGATGTAATGATTGTCAGCTGGAGTCCGATAGAAAGAGGATTATTGGCCAGAGGTGGAATAGAAATATTGGACAGAATATCTGAGAAATATAGTAAAACACAGGCCCAGGTAGCTATTAATTGGCTTATAAGTCAAAAAAATGTAGTTACGATTCCTGCTTCAAGAAGTATTAATCATCTGAAAGAAAACCTGGGCTCTCTTAACTGGTCTCCTGCGCCTGAGGATCAAAGAATATTAGATTATAACTTTCCAAAAAAAATATACACAGGAGCAGATAAATTCTGGAGTGAAATAATAGAAAATACAAATGAATAGAGATATAATTCTTATCAATTTAACTTTTCCTTGTTGCAAAGGAGATTAAAATGTCAGTCAAAAAATATAATAACTTCTATCACTATAATAGAAATTATGGCTGCCGCTTTAAGGATATAATTTATAAGGGTTATAGGACTATTATAATGGAGAATGAAAAAATACAGGTAAGCATATTAGTTGAAAAAGGGACCGATATTAATGACTTTCTTTATAAACCGAAAGACCTGGATTTCTTATTCAAGAGCCCCTTAGAATTAAATGGAAAAAATCTAAACCCTTTTCCCAGGGAACGATCAACGGGACCTTTTTTGGATGTTTACCAGGGAGGATGGCAGGAATTAATTCCAAGCATGAATCTTCCTTCAAATTATAAAGGGTCAGAACTTGGATATCACGGCGAAGCTGTATTTGAGCCATGGAAATTTCAGATTATTACTGATAAGCCAGAAGAAATAAAAATAAAGTTCTTTGTTAGATTAACCAGGTCACCATTATATATAGAGAAAATAGTATCACTGGTTAGTGATTCAACAGTATTGAATTTTGAAGAGTCTATACTGAATGAAGCAGATGAGGAATTTAAACTTACATGGGGCCACCATCCGGTTTTCGGGAAGCCATTCCTGGATGAAAGTTGTGTAATAGATCTGCCAGAGGGTTCAGACGGGCATAGCTATGAAATTGATTTTTCCGGGAATTCTATAATAGAAACAGATAAGGATTTTACATGGCCTGTTGCAAAAGGCAAGAACGGAGAAGATGTTAATCTATCAAAGGTAATGCCTCCCGAAACAAAAACTGCATTTAATGCATATATAAAAGACATAAAAGAAGGATGGTATGGTATTACTAATCTTAATAAAAAAATAGGTTTTGGACTCAAGTGGGATCATAACGTATTCAAATATTTAATGTTCTGGTTTGTATATAGGGGTTTTTATAATTCGCCATTTTATGGCAGGACTTATAATATAGGAATAGAGCCGTGGTCTTCGGTACCAGGAGAAATAGAAGAGGCAATAAAGTTAAGAAGGGAGATCACTCTTGCACCCGGTGAAGTTATCAATACCAGTTATTCCGCAATTGTTTATGAGAGTGAATATAGAATTAAAGGTTTTGATAAAAATAATAATGTAATACTTAGATAGCATAGAATATCTTTTTTAAATGATAAGGATAATTTTTATTTGTCAATTATTTTATTTTGATGGGAGACTATAAATTGGATTCAAGGCAAAGGATAAGAACAGCTTTAGCACACAAACAGCCAGACAAACTTCCTGT